>DAIQBJ010000208.1:0-5424 GCA_036781225.1 Gemmatimonadales bacterium
GGCCTGACACGCGTAGCGTATGTACGGCATATGCCAGCGGTTCCAGGAGTGGTCACGTGAATACAGAACGCCAGGTTCGTCTCTTCAGAAACGGTCGGAACCAGGCGCTGCGAATCCCGCGCGACCTCGAACTCCCCGGGCGGGCTGCGACGTTGCGCAAGGAAGGCGCTCGCCTGATCGTCGAACCATTGGCTGGACCTTCATTGCTGGCCGTCCTGGCGAAGCTGAAGCCCCTCGACGAGGAGTTCCCACCGATTCCACGGCCCTCTGCAGAACCCGTCGAGTTCTGAGGTGGCCCGTCCGTACCTGCTCGATACGAGCATCCTCTCGCATCTCATACGGCAGCCTCAGGGAATAGTGGCGGCGCGGATCGCCGAAGTCGGCGAGGCGAACGTGCTGACCAGCGTCATCGTGGCATGCGAGTTACGCTATGGCGCCGCGAAGCGCGGCTCCCGAAGACTCACGCGGCAGATCGAAGCCGTGCTGGGTGCAATGACGATACGCCCCCTCGAGTCGGACGTCGAACGCGTCTACGCCTCAATCCGTGTCGCCTTGGAGAAGAAGGGAACTCCGATCGGCGCCCACGACATGCTGATTGCGGCGCGTGCCCGCGCCATCGATGCGGTGTGCGTCACCGACAACGTCGCGGAGTTCACGCGCGTACCGGCTTTGAAGGTTGAGAACTGGCTTCGCTGAGCCGACGGGCGACGGGTGACCTAATCGGGCCTGGCTTTTCGGAGTGAAGCCACCAATAAGAGACTTCAACGATGCATCCGTTGCGGCCGTGGACGCCTATCACGCCGTTGTCGAACGAATGTCGCACATACAGGGGACGCTCGACTTGTTCCTGCACAGCGAGCGGACCGTTCAATGACTGCGGCTGACGTGCGGTGCGCGGCGACGTTCTGAGCGGTGATTCCGATGCACACGTTGCACAGCTACCCGCTGGTGTTTAACGTCGCCCACGCCGTGCACGTCGGCGCGCCGAATGCCGTCATCGACGTTCCCGCGCAAGCAAGTCGCGATACGTCGACGCAAGCGCCGGCGCGCCTGACGCACGTTGCGCTCAGGGCGTCTTTAGTCGCAAGCTGGAGCCGCCACTGCTCATTTGCCTGTCAGGATCCAATCACCAATCCGCTTTTGCACCGTCTTGTGCGGGTCGATGCAATTCTCCCCGGAGCAGGTTTCCCAAAGTAGCGCGTGTGATGCGCAGTCGAGCTGCTGGAGAATCCTATTGTTCAATCGGCAGCGGGCCGGCGCCGGAAACGGCCTGCAAGCATACTCCGGCGCACACTCTGCGTCGCTCGTGCACGTCGTCTCCGGAACTTGTAGCGGTGAGCTGCTCCAGATTTCGACGCTCCTGAGGGGAAGCACCACGTTGTCGTTGAGCCCATTCAGCACGAGGGCCGGCGTGTCGATATTGCTCGCGACCGTCGGATTCCACAGGAACCGCGAGACGATCGGGTACCGACTGAGGCCGCGTGGCTGCGGTCCCCAGGTCGAACCGATCGGATCCCGAGCCCGAATCGCATCCCACAACGCGTCCGCGATGCCGGCGTCTTGTTGTCCTGGGCACGTGAGCACGAGATTGAAAGCGGACATCGCGTCCGCACTATTTATGAGACCCAGTGGCCAGGTAGGCTGACTCCTCGGTGGTGGCTCGTCCAGCCCCGCGATCCCTCCGAAGCCGGTTGAAGCGAGGAAGACCACTCCTGCGACTTTGTCACGGTGCGGCAGGCTGTCCCCCAGGTACTTGCCGACGGTATGTCCCCCATTTGAAACACCGAGCAGATGCACTTTCGCGAGACCTGTTTTCGCAAGCGCGTCGTCGATCACGAGGTCCAGTTCCGATACCTGATTGGTGACGCGCTCGAAACGGGTGTTGCTGGTGTGCTCACAACGGTCGATAAGCGGATTGGGATTCAAGTAGGACGTCGAGCCCTGCTGGTCCATCCTCTGCATCCGCGCGGGCAGGTTCTCACAGTCGCATACGCCAGAACGAGGGGAGCAGGTCCCACCGATCGGGACGGCGCACTGCGGCAGCGAGGCGTTGCACGGCTCATCGAGCGGATTGTGGCCGTGGATCCCCGACAGCCCGAAGCCCAGGTGGTTTGCAGCAAACGTGTCGATGCCACGCATGGCGAGCCGTTCCATCAGGCTGTAGTCCTGATATGGCAAGTCGAACACAGCAGTCGCCGGAACCGTGCGGCCGTGCACCAGCACCAGCGCCCGGATCGGCGTAATGTTCGGGCACGCTGCCGGGAAGACGGGCCTGACCCGATGCACATCCAGTCGCGCGGGAAGACCATTCAACTGCACGTCGGGCATGTCCGACGTCGTGAACTCGAGGAAGTAGTCCGAGCGCTCGACGGTGGTCGGGGCACAGTGAAGCTGCACGTTTGTCTGTCCGGCGAAGCAGGCGCCGCTCGTCGTGCTGCCGGTCACAGTAAGAAGGCCGTCGCCCGTCACGAGCATGCTTCTGTTGGATTTGACCATCAGGTCGGCGACGCCGTTCTCGTTCGCGTCGCCGATGACGCTGGGCTCCCCGAGCGCTGCGAGGCGATTCAGCTTGATGCTGCCTGGGTCTATGTTGGCTGCGGAACCGTCGGGCAGCTCGATAAACACGGTGAAGTTCGGCTCCAATCGGTGCTCTTCGCTGTCTCGGATCACAGTCCGATAGTGCACCACCGGCGGAGAAGTCCATATCGTTGCGGTGCTACACGTTTGCGCGCCGGCCTTCTGCGGCAACATGAAAAATACAGCGGACGTCGACAGCACACCCACGAACTGCAGAAACTGTCTCGAGCAACTGGGTTTCATCGGAACCTCCACTGATCTCTGTGCACACCGGTCTCTGTGCACACCGGAACCCTTTCCGGTGGCACGCACAGCCTCGCGCGGGAGATGACGATGAAAGTAGAGGCGCCGCCGCGTGCCGGCAACAGGCAAGTCCGCGCAGAAGCGCTCAAATGCGCTTGCCGGCCGCGCAACCCGCGATTTCTTCAACGCAGCCGCGACCTGCGCTAAAATTCGCTCCCATCCCCCATCGAGATGAGTGACCGATGACCCCGATTGAACCTTCGACGGGCACATCCGCAGGGTCCCGGGCTGGCGAACGCCTGGATTCCTGGAAGGAGATCGCCGCCTATCTGAAGCGCGACGAGAGCACCGTTCGCCGCTGGGAGGAGGAGGGGCTGCCGGTCCGCCGGCACCCGCACAAGAAGAAGGCCAGCGTCTTCGCTTACAAGCCGGAGATTGATCGCTGGTTGAACAACGGACACGCCGGCCTGGCGACGACGGTCGCTCCCGCGGTCCCGATCGAGCGGCGCAGTGCCGTCTGGTGGACGGCGGCGGCGGCTCTCGTGTTATTGGTCTTCGCCGTCTTCGGATTGAATGTACTCGGAGTCCGTGACCGGCTGTTGGCCCGCTTCGTCACAGGTCAAATCACTTCGATCGCGGTGCTGCCGCTCAAGAACCTCTCCGGCGATCCGCGGCAGGACTACTTTGCTGATGGGATGACAGAAGCGCTGATTACCCGCCTCGGTCAGATCGCCGCGTTGCACGTCATCTCCCATCAGTCCGTCCTGGGCTACCGAGACACGACGAAATCGCTGCCGCAGATCGCACGGGAACTGAACGTGGACGCGCTCCTGGAAGGCACCGTGCTCCACTCGGGCAATCGCATCCGCATCACAGCCAACTTTGTCCAGGCGGTGCCGGAGCGGCATCTCTGGGCGGAGAGCTACGAGTTCGACCGGCAGGACGTGCTTGGCGTGCAGGGAGAAGTGGCGCGGAGCGTTGCCGACCGGATTCAGATCAAGGTGACGCCGCAGGAACAGGCTCGCCTTGCGAGCACTCGACGCGTCGATCCGGACGCGTACGAGGCCTATCTCCTGGGGCGGGCTTACGTATCGCAACCGACGACGATCAGTTGGACCCGCGCGAAGGAATATCTTGATAAGGCGATTGAGAAAGATCCCGCATACGCTCCCGCCTATGCGGTGCTGGCCGAGCTGTACATGCGCGCCCGTGGGTCCCCAATGAGAAAGCCGAGGGAACTCCGGCTTCAGGCCCGGCGCTGGGCCGAAAAAGCACTGACGCTGGATGACACGCTCGCCCAAGCGCACAATGCGCTCGCCAGGGCTTCACAGCAGGAGTGGGATTGGGTGGGCGCGGAGCGCGAATATCGACGAGCCATCGACCTGAATCCCAGCTACCCGCGCGCCCGCATTTGGTACGCGATGTTCCTCTCGGCCATGGGACGCTTCGAGGAGTCTGTCGTGGAAGCAAAACGCGGCCAGCAACTGGACCCGGCGTCACCGGGGGTCAACACGTGGGCCGGAGCCATGTACCTGTACGGCGGGCGCACTCAGGAAGGAATGGCATCCCTGCAAAAGGCGCTGGAGCTGGACCCGCGTTTCAGCGATGCGAATATCGTCCGTGCGCGGACCTATCTGACAAACGGCGCGTACGTGCAGGCCGTCGCGGAGCTCGAACAGGCCGCGACAGCGAAGAGGGACAGAGAACCGCTTGTCTTGGGCGCGCTGGCGCACGCGTACGCGCGCGCCGGGCGGCGCGACGACGCACTCAAGCTCGTCGCTGAACTGGAGCGAATCGACAGAGACGGGCGATTGGAATACGTGCCGCCCTTCGGGCTCATATGGGCGTATGCGGGTGTCGGCGACAACGATCGCGCCTTCGCATCGCTCGAACGCGACTACGAGATGGGCAGTGACCGAATGATCTGGCTCAATGTCGATCCGCTTCTGGACCCGCTGCGCTCCGACCGGCGGTTCACCGATCTCGTGCGCCGAATCGGTCTGCCCCAGCGCTGAAAGATTCACCCGCTCGCTTAATTTAGTAGCCGACGATTGGTGAGTCCGCCTGTTCGGTCGCGCCGCTTCGGCTCGGCTGGTGGACCAGAACAGCGCCAGTTGGAACCGACTGACGAGCTGGTTGCGGCAGATCGCAGCGCTAAAACAGGCGGCATGGGTCTGCAAAACAACCGGATAAGCAGAAGGTCGCTAGGTGTGCCGACGCGTCCAGACGCGCCGCCCGCTCCGCAGGCACGCGATGCACCAGACGGCGAGCGCTGCGTGCAGAGCAACCGCCGGCCACGTAAGAACGCCGACGAGCCTCGCGCCGGCACCAGCGTTTGCGAGAACCGCGCCCGCGACGCTGTTATACAGCAGCATCGCCGCGACCAAACCGGGCACGGCGCGGTTCGGGCCGTCATTGCGCGCCAGCCAGCAGGCGCAGCCCAACGAGAGCAAGGCAGCGCCGGTGATACGGGCCACGACGAGCGCGGCCGGCGCGTCGAGCGATGCGCCGAGCAAGAACGCGACGACAAGCGCCGGTGATACCAGCAGCATCAAGCCGATCGGCGTCTCGACTAACGCAGTCACAATCAGCAGCGTTCTCGCC
>DAIQBJ010000209.1:0-5402 GCA_036781225.1 Gemmatimonadales bacterium
CGATCTCAAGCATCGCGGTGTGAGCGTGCTTTTGTCTTCGCATCTGCTCGAGCGTCGAGCGTGCGGCTTCGTGGGCGGCGGATTTCTCGAACACGCTCGGGAAGTCGTCCGGGACGGCGATCAGGGGGTCGGGCACTACGTGGCTCCGTCCTTCGCAAATGCCGCCTGGGCCGCGGCCACGCCGGCGCCGGGCTCCGCCTGGTAACCAAGGTCGGCCAGCGCCATCTCGAGCGCCGAGAGCGTCGGCAGCACACAGTGCGGGCTCGCGGTGATGCCCATCGTTCCGATCCGCAGCGTGAACGTCCGTATCTTGTCGAGGCCGGTTCCGATGAGAATGCCGTACGGCTCGCGCATCACCTTGACCACGGCGGCGGGCTCGATCCCTTTGGGAGCGCGGATGCACGAGACCGTGTTCGAGGCGATCGTCGAATCGGGGAACATCTCGAGCCCCATGGCGGCCACGCCGGCACGCAGCGCGCCGCCGGCGAGCGCATGACGACGGGCGCGGTTGGCGAGCCCTTCCTCGAGGATCAGGCGCACGGCGGCTTGCAACGCGGCGGTGAGGTGCGTCGGGATCGAGACCGGCTGTCGCCGTGGCGTGCCGTCCGGGATCTTGCCGCCGCGGGAGACGGGCACCCAGTTGTCGCGCCAGCGGAGGAGGTCGTAGGCGTACGACTGCGCCATCCGCTTGCGGCGCTCCATCACGTCCCACGCGCGCTCGCTCACCGAGACCAGCGACATGCCGAGCGGCGCCGCCAGGCACTTCTGCGAGCCGGTCATATTGAGGTCCACGCCCCATTCGTCGGTGCGGACATCCAGACCGGCGATGGACGAGACGGTGTCGAGCATGAACAACGCGTCGACCGACCGCGCGATCTTCGCGACTTCCGCGGCGGGATACGTCGTGCCCGTCGACGTCTCGTTGTGCACGAGCGTGATGGCTTTCGGGCGAACGCGCTCGGCTTCGCGGGCCAGACGGTCCAGGTCGAGACGCGCGCCCCACTCGACCGGAAATTCGGTGGCGTCGGCTCCTACGCGGTCCATGATCTCGCGCATCAGGACGCCGAAGACACCCGCGCCGACCACGAGCACGCGATCGCCCGGCTCGATCACCGACAGCGCGCCCGCCTCCAGCGCGGTGCGGCCAGAGCCCGGCATGACGAGGACTTCGTTTTTGGTCTGGAAGACCTCGCGCAAGGCCAGCGTCGTCGGCTCGAGCATGCCTTCGTCGAACGAACGGTCGTACTGAATCGTCGGCGGCTGGTTCATGGCCTGGATGACCGGGAATGGCAGCTCGGTCGGGCCGGGAATCATGAGCAGGGGACGCGTCTGCACCTGGGTCCAGTTGATCGTCGACGACACGATGCGCTCTCCTTGGCGGCCGAGTGCGCTCATTCTAGCATCACGTTTTCACGAGCGACGCCGGCGCGCGGTAGATGAGCCACAGGTTGCGCGCATATACGAGCAGGCCGGCGCTCTGGCCGAGGATGAAGACGGGATCGCGTCGGTAGATCGCGTAGGCCAGGAGCGTCAGGCCGCCGCCGACGGAGAAGTACCAGAACGCCAACGGCACCACGCTTCGCTTGCGGCGCTCGGAGGCGATCCACTGCACCAGGAATCGCGCCGAGAAGAAGGCCTGCCCGAGCAGACCGATGGTGAGCCAGACCTGGTCCGTCGTCACCCGCTCAGGAAGCTCGGCCGAAAATCGCCTGCAGCACGCGGTATGCGCGGCGGATGTCCTCGGGCCGCCGCCGGCCCGACACGAGCGCGAAGATCTTCTCCGCGTCCTCGCTGGGCACGGCCGACGGCTTGTCGGCCCGCACGTCGGTGAGCTCGCGCAGCGGGATCTCGAGCGCGACCGACACCCGATACAGACTGTCGATCGAGATCGACTTCTCGCCGCGCTCGACCTCGCCGATGAACTTTCCGGAGAGGCCGGAGCGATCACCCAGCCGTTCTTGGCTGAGGGCGCGTTGCTTGCGGAGCGCTCGCAGCCGCTGTCCCAGGAACTTCCTCACGTGTTTCACTGCGCGTTCGCCCATGGCTCGTTACCCTAGCACCTTTGAGTGCACTGCGTTCGACAACGAAACTCGGCGGCACCACCTCATCACGGTACGTCGACCTCGACCATGCCGTTTACCACGCGTGTCGGGAACACGCTGATGGAGAGATCGTCGGCCACGCGACACAGTCCAGTCGCCAGATCGAAATCGAAGCCGTGCCACGGGCACACCACCGCGTCGCCTTCGATCCAACCGTCGGCGAGCGGACCGTCCTCGTGCGGGCACAACGCGCTCACCGCGTAGAAGCGCCCGTCGCCGCCATTGAAGACGGCGAGCGTGCAGGACCCTGCCTCCACGAGACAGCCGCGCCCGGCGGGGATGTCGGCCCCGCGTGCCACCCGCACGAACGACATCAGCGAGGCGCCCGCAGCGCATCGTCGATGGCCGCACGGAAGCGATCGATCGGTTGCGCGCCCACGATCGGCTTGCCGTTGATGAGGAAGGTCGGCGTGCTGCGCACGCCGAGGTCTCGACCCTCCGCGAAGTCGGCTTCCACTGCCTCGCGGAAGCGGCGGCCGTCGAGGCAACGCTCGAAGCGTTCTCGATCGAGGTTGAGATTGACGGCGTAGTCGACGAGATCGTCACGCTCGAAACGCGGCTGCCGCTCGAAGAGCACGTCGTGGTACGCCCAGTAGCGTCCCTGCTCGCCGGCGCAGCGCGCCGCCTCGTGGGCGGGCATGGCGAGACTGTGCGAGGGCAGCGGGAAGTCCTTGTACACCAGACGCACGCGGCCATCGTACTCCTTCATGATCTGCTCCAGCGACCGCTGGACACGCCGGCAGAAGGGTCACTGGTAGTCGGAGAATTCGACGATGGTGACGACCGCGGTGGCGGGCCCCTTCGACATCTGCGTTTCGCCGAGCAGTCGATCGTGCGCGCTCGGCGCCGGCGCGTGGCACCCGATGCCGAGCATCGCGCAGGCGATCATGAGCGACGCGAGGGTGTAGACTCGCCGCGACGCGGGGGGGATCGCGAACCGAACGCTCACGACGGGGGAGGATACCACATGGCCGCCGCGCTGGATGCCGTCCTCGCCACCTATCCATCCTGGTCGCTGCTCGTCGTGCGCCTCGGGCTCGGCGTGGTCTTTTTTGCGCATGGCGCTCAAAAGGTGCTCGGCTGGTTCGGCGGCCAGGGGCTCGGGAGCACCATCAAAATGTTTCGGGGCATGGGAGTGCCACCGGCGGCGGCGGCGCTCGCGGCGTTCATCGAGCTCCTCGGCGGCTGCGGTTTGATCACCGGCCTCCTCGCACGGCCAGCTGCGGTCGGCATCATGATCAACATGCTGGTGGCGATCGCGAAGGTGCACGGTAAGCACGGCTTCTTCCTGAACCTGGGCGTGCCCGGCAAAGGCCCGGGCTGGGAGTACAACTTCGCCCTCATCGCGATGGCGCTCGCCATTCTCATCGGCGGCGCCGGTATGCTGTCCGTCGACCGCGCCATCTGGCTGGCCCTGAGTCGTTCCTAAAGCCGTGGGCCTCCTGCTCCGCGTGCTGATCAACGCGGCCGCGCTGTGGGTCGCGGCCTCCCTGATCCCGGGGATCCGCGTCGACGGAGTCGGCTATACGCTGCTCGCCGCGCTGGTTCTCGGCATCATCAATGCCATCGTCCGGCCCGTGCTCGTCTTCTTGACGTTTCCCATCACGCTGCTGACGCTCGGCCTGTTCATCTTCGTGCTGAACGCGTTTTGTCTCTGGCTGACCTCACGGCTCGTCCCCGGCATCGAGGTCCACGGGTTCTGGGCCGCGTTTCTCGGCGCGCTGGTCGTTTCGGCGGTCTCCTGGATCCTCACAGCGTTCCTGTCGGACACCGGCCGGCTGCATCGCATCTGAAGCGGCGCGCGGTCTAAGAGGCCATCGCGATCGCTTCGATCTCGACGCGGGCATCGCGAATCAGACGGGCGCATTCGAACGTGGTGCGGGCCGGCGGGTCGACGGGGAAGTATGCGCTGAAGACCTCATTCATCTCAGGGAGCTCGTCGACGTCCTTCATGTAAATCGTCACCTTCACCACCCGGTCGAGCGACGAGCCGGCGGCCTCGAGAATCGCTTTGAGGTTCTCGCAGACCTGCCGCGTCTCGGCGCGAATCCCGCCCTGGGCCAGCGCACCGGTCTTGGGATCGTTGCCGAGCTGGCCGGAGGCGAACACCCAATCACCGGCCTTGATGGCCTGAGAGAGCGGGACACGTGCTGGCGGGACTTTGTCGGTGTGAATGACTTTCTTGTGCATCGGGCGGTCCTCCCTCGATCATGGGTGGCATCATGCTCGTCCGTCGGTCCTTCGCGGCGCTCGCGGCGGTGGTGGTCGTGCTCTGCGCTCTCGGCCCAGCGGCCGCCGAGACGATTCCGCGGGATTTCCGACTGACGGCCGAATATTATCCTGCGCTTCCGACGCTCGCGGCCGACGGCCGACCCGCGCGTGAATGGCACCGCTGGACGCTGACGGTGACGGCCGGCGGCCGGGCCGTGCAGGAGACGCAACGAAGCGCCCACGGCAGCGTGAAGGGCCTGCATACGAAGACCGTGAAGCTCGCGCGCCGCGATGTCGCGCGCCTCGTCGCCACGGTACGGGCGGCGAACTTCTACAAGCTCGCCGCCGACTACGCCTTTGAGGTCTCGGCGGCGCCCGCGCTAGTGCTTCGCATCGCGATGGAGGAGCGCTATCACGAGGTCACCGTCTACGGACCAAACCGCCAGAAGGACGATCCCGAAGTGGCGGCGTTCCTGAGGGTCTGGAACCAGACCCTCAGGCTGGTGCCGCCGCCGAATCCCGGGCAGCGCCCGGAGTGAGGTGAGGCTAGGCGGCCCGGCCGGAATCTTCGGCCAGGGCCGTGATGATGTAGGTCCCCGACTTTTCGTCGCGCTCGAGGCTGACGATCCGCTGCTTGGCCGCTTCCTCGAGCAGCTTGCTGAAGGTCGAGTAGCCGTAATACGACTCGTTGAACGCCGGATTCTTGCGGATCATCGTCTGCTTCACCATGGAGCCCCAGAGCGTCTCCTTGTTCTCGCGCTGCAGGGCCTGGATGGCGTCGATGAGCTGCGCCATCGCCTCCGCCTTCTTCTCGGGAAGCCCCGACAGCATCCGCGTCTTCTTCGTGTCGCGGATCAGGTCTTCGTAGAAGATGAACTCGTCGCAGTTGCCGACGAGCAGGTCGGACGAGGATGACTTGACGCCGAGCCCGATCACGTAGCGGTCGTTTTCGCGGAGCTTGCTGACGAGCGGCGAGAAGTCCGAGTCACCCGACACCAGCGCGAACGAGTCGATGTGGGTCTTGCCGTAGGCGAGGTCGAGGGCGTCCACGACCATGCGGATGTCGGCGGAGTTCTTGCCGCTGTAGCG
>DAIQBJ010000210.1:0-5384 GCA_036781225.1 Gemmatimonadales bacterium
GGGGGGGGGGGGGGGGGTGGGGGGGGCGGGGGGGGGGGGGGGGGGGGGGGGGGGGGGACCACCGGAGTTCAAGACCCCGGTTCAGCCTGCGCCCGGTGTCGTGGCGCCCGCATTGGGCGCGCAAGCCGTGTCTGTCGGCAGAGGACTCTACATCGGTGGCCAGTTCGGCAGCGACAGCACCGGAACCCTGGTCGGGACGGATCTGCGCAGCCAGGCCGCGCAAGCGTTCGCGAATCTGGGGGCCGTCTTGAAGGCCGCGGGCAGCACGCCGCGCGACGTCGTGACGCTCACGATCTACGTGGTCAACTACCGGCCCGCCGATACGGCGACGATTCGCGACGCCGGCACGGCGTACTTCGGCTCAAACCCACCGATCGTGACGATCCTAGGCGTCCAAGCATTGGCACGCGAAGGCGCGCTGATCTCCGTCGCGGCGACGGCGGCCACGCACGGCACATCGTACCGGCCCACCCCTCCTTCTCAACGGTAACCGACCGGAACCCCGCCACGCATTCATGGGTTTCACCACCGAACCCATGAAGCGAATCACATACCTCATCGTCGGCGGCGGCATGACGGGCGATGCCGCCGCGCACGGCATCCGCGAGCTGGATCCCGCCGGCTCGATCCTGCTCGTGAGCAACGAGCCACACGCGCCATATAACCGGCCGCCCCTTTCCAAGGGACTGTGGAAAGGGGAATCCGAAGACAAGATCTGGCGGCCCGTCCCGCAGGGCACGGAACTGCTGCTCGAGCGGCGGATCGTCTCCATCGACGTGAAGCAGAAACAGGTCACCGACAATACGGGGACGACCTACGGCTATGAGAAGCTGCTGCTCGCGACCGGCGGTTCGCCCCGGCGCCTGCCGCTGCAATCCGACCGCATCATCTACTACCGCACGTACGACGACTATCGCCGGCTCCATGAGAGCATCGCCCGTCCCGTCCGCGTCGCGGTGATCGGCGGCGGATTCATCGGCTCTGAAGTCGCCGCCGCCGTGCGGATGCAGGACCGCGACGTCGTGATGATCGTCCCCGAGCAAGGACTCGGCGCGCGCGTCTTCCCCGCCGATCTGTCTGCGTTTCTGGTCGACTACTACAGAGCGAAGGGCGTCGAAACGCGTATCGGCGAGGGTATGAGCGGTCTCGAGAGTCGCGGGACGCAGCTCGCCATCACCACGACCACCGGCAAGGCAGTCACCGCCGACCTGGCCGTCGCCGGGCTCGGCATCGTGCCCAACACGGACCTCGGGCAACAGGCCGGTGTGAAGATCGACAACGGCATCGTCGTGGACGAGCACCTGCGCACCACCGTCGCCGACATTTATGCCGCGGGAGACGTCGCCAACTTCTACAATCCGGCGCTCGACATGCGCCTCCGGGTCGAGCACGAGGACAACGCCAACACGATGGGGCGCGCGGCAGGCCGCGCGATCGCCGGCTCGAACGAGCGCTACGATCACCTGCCCTTCTTCTATTCTGATTTGTTCGAGCTGGGCTACGAGGCGGTGGGCGAGCTCGATGCGCGGCTGCAGACCTTCTCCGATTGGAAGGAGCAGTTCCGCGAAGGCGTCGTCTATTATATGAAGGAGGGCCGAGTCCGTGGCGTGTTGCTGTGGAACACCTGGGGCCAGGTGGATGCCGCGCGCGCATTGATCGCAGAAAAAGGACCCTTCACGGCCAAGTCGTTGAAGGGTCGCCTGCCGGCCTGATGCTCCTGCCCGCGCTCCTCCTCGTCGTCACCGTCCAGTCGCCGATGGGCGATTCCGTCGCCTACACGCTCTTGCCGGCGAGCCGGCTGGAGGTGCGCACGGGAAAGGGCGGACTGCTCGCCTTCGCGGGCCATGAGCATCTGATCCGGGCGCGCTCGTTCACGGGTAATCTGATGTATTATCGCGACGCGCCGGCGCGCTCGCACGTCGAGATCGTCATTCCCACCGAGAGCCTCGAGGTGCTGACGCCGCCCGACACGGAAGAGATCCGCAAGGTGACCGCCTCCATGCGCACCGAGGTGTTGGACGTCTCGCACTATCCGGAGATTGGGTTCGCCTCGCGCAGCATCACGTGGAGCGAGGGCAAGGCTCACCTCGTCGCAGCATTGACGATTCGTAACCAGACGCGCGAAGTCCCCGTGGATGCGCAGATCGAAATGCAAGGCGACACACTGCGAGTGACCGCGTCGTTTGCGGTGAAACAAACCGATTTCGGCATCAAGCCGTATCGCGGCGGTCCCGGCGGTACGGTGCGCGTCGCGGATCGCGTGACGTTCGACATTCTAATCGTCGCCGCCCGGAAGTTGTGACACATCCCTGACTCGTCGCATGTCGTTAGCGATGAGTCGCCCACCATAATTGTTGCATGCTGCTGACGTTGAGCCTGCTCCTGCAGCTCGCCGATTCTACGCTGCTGTACTCCGGGCGTGAGCGGCGGCTCGATGTGCCGATCCCCCGCGTGGACGCCGATGTCACGATCGACGGCGATCTCAGCGAGACGCCCTGGGTTCACGCCGCCATTCTGACGGGATTCTCGCAGTACGCGCCCAATGACGGCGTACCTGCCGTCGATTCCACGCAGGTGCTCGTCTGGTACTCTCACACGGCGATCTATTTCGGCATTCGCGCCTTCGAGCTGCACGGCCGGCCGACCGCGACGCTCGCGGACCGCGATCAGATCTTCGGCGACGACAACGTGCAGATCCTCCTGGGCACGTTCCACGACGGGAAGCAGGCGCTGATGTTCGCCGTGAATCCGCTCGGCGTGCAGGGCGACGGCGCGTTGATCGAGGGGGCCAACGTCACTGCCAGTGGCTTCATCGGCGGCGCCGTCGTGGGGCGCGAGCAGCCCGACCTGAGTCCCGACTATGTCTTCCAGTCGCACGGACGCGTCACCGATTGGGGCTACGAAGTCGAAGTCCGCATTCCCTTCAAGAGCCTGCGCTACCAGGCGCGCCAGGCGCAGGACTGGAGCCTCAACATCGTGCGCCAGGTCAAGCACTCGGGCTTCGAGGACACCTGGTTTCCGGCGCAACGGGCCAACGCCACCTTCATCGGTCAGTCGGGCAACCTCGTCGGGCTGACGGAGCTCCATCGCGGGCTCGTGATGGACTTGAATCCCGAGGCGACGACCCGGATGGTCGGCGCGCAGAGCGCCAGCGGCTATTCCTACGACATGGGCAACGTGCAACTCGGCGGGAATGTGCGCTGGGGCGTCTCCGAGAACCTCACGCTCAACGGGACCGTCAAACCGGATTTCTCCCAGGTCGAGTCCGACGTGGGGCAGCTCGCGTTCGACCCCAGACAGGCGCTCTACTACCCCGAGAAGCGCCCCTTCTTTCTCGAAGGCAGTGAGCTGTTCCAGGTCCCGTTGAGCCTGATCTACACGCGCCGCATCGTGCAGCCCATCGCGGCCGTGAAGCTCACGGGGACGACCGCGGGCACGGATATCGGATTCCTCTCCGCTGTCGATCAGCAGTACGCATCGGCCAGCGGCCAGGACAATCCCATCTTCAACATTCTCCGCGCACAGCACAGCCTGGGCCACGGCTCGCGGATCGGTATGGCCTACACCGACCGCATCGAGGGGCGCGACTACAATCGTGTGCTCGACTTCGACAGCCGCTTCGTGTTCAAGGACATCTACTCCGTGAGTCTGCAGGGAGCGGCGAGTCGCACGCGCGTGGGGGACGTCACGCAGACGGCGCCGCTCTGGCTCGGCCAGGTGACGATCCAGCACCGGATCTGGGGATTGCGCAGCCTTTTCGCGGGAATCTCGGACCAGTTCTACACGGGGACCGGCTTCATCGGCCGCAATGGGATCGTGCATTCGTACGTCGATCCCAGCTACACCGCCTACGGCAAGCCCGGCGCGCTGCTGGAACGATTTACGGGCGACATTCTCGTGGACGGCATCTGGCAGTATCAGAACTTCATCCACGGCCGAGGCATCCAGGATCAGAAGCTGCATTTCAACGCGAACACCACGTTGCATGGTGGCTGGAATGTCGGCGCCGGCTATTTCGTGGAATCGTTCGGATACGATTCGGCGCTGTACGCCGGCTATCGGCTCGAGGTCCCGAACGGCGGCGGAGGGGGCGGCCTCGACACCATTCCCTTCGTGGGCCAGCCGACGATCACGAACGGGGAATACATCGTCCAGATCGTCACGCCCCAGTGGAAGCACTTCAGCGGCGACGGCTTTTTCCTGCAGGGACACGATGAGAATTTCTTCGAGTGGGCGTCGGCCGATCTGCTGCTCTTGAGCGCGGAGATCTCGTATCGCCCCACCGACCGGTTGCGCAACTCGCTGAGCTACTTCTGGCAGCAGGTGAACCGCCGCACCGACGGCACGCTCGTGAACGTCGGGCGCGTGGCGCGCGCGAAGCTCGAGTATCAGATCTCGCGGCCGTTATTCATCCGGCTGGTCGGGCAATACATCCAGGACAAGACGGATTCGCTGCGCGATGATTCGCGCACCAACGCCCCGATTCTCATCGAGGGGCCGAATGGCGTGCAGCGCACCATTCCTACAGCGAACAATCTGTTCCACGTGGACGCGCTGTTCAGTTATCAGCCCATTCCCGGAACCGTCCTGTTCGCGGGATATGGCAGCGACATGCTGGACGACGACGCGTTCCGGTTCCGCAATCTCCAGCGAACGGATGACGCGATCTTCGTGAAGCTCAGTTATCTGTTCCGACTCTGAGGTTACGGACTGACGCTCACCAGCTTCGTGCTGTCACCTGAACCGCCAATTTCGAGCACTGTGCCCACATGTGGGCAGTAGAACTTGTTGTCGTGCGGGCCCTTTTCAAGCGTGCTCCATTCCTCCGTCTTGATGCACCCGGTCACCGCAGCGGTGTCGAACGGAAGTATGAGGGTCTGGTTCAGCGCGATCAGTTTTCCCACGTCCTGAGCGTTGCCGGGGTCGAATTCCTGCCGGTAGAGCTTGTTGATCTTGCCGGTCGTGTCACCCCACATGATGATGCCCGGCAGCGCACCGTGGACGCCCCATTGCCACGTTCCCTCGGTACCGACGACCACGCCGTGGTCATATTGCTGCGTATCCTCGCCCAGATACCACACGTTCCCCTCGGGATCCTGCGCGAACCAATCAAATGTGTCCTCGGTCATCGATCCCGCGACGTAGACACGATCGTGCACAGTGGTAACGGGAAAGCCGTGGATGCCCCCTGGGGCGGCCAGTATGAACACACTGTCTACTTCCAGACCGTCCGCGGTCTGGGTATTGAATACCTGCGTCCTTCCAAGGGGCAGCGGAAAGAACGGATTCGTGACCGTGGCCTGCAAGCTCGTTGGAACTGCTGGGGTTGAGTCCGGCCCCAGGGAGTCGCTGCAGGCGAGGAGGGCGGCCGTCACAGCGCCCCA
>DAIQBJ010000211.1:0-5382 GCA_036781225.1 Gemmatimonadales bacterium
TGCACGACCTCGACGCCGGGCCAGTCCGCTTCGACGATGAAGGCCGTGATCTGCTTCTTTTCCTTGCCCTTCACCGTTTTCGACGGTGTGCGCGCCATGACCACGAGCAATTCGGCCTTCGTCCCGTTGGTGCACCACAGCTTTTCGCCGTTCAGGATCCAGGCATCGCCGTCATCGCTCACGATGGCGGTCGTCTCCATCGCGGCCGGATCGGAGCCGACGCCGTGCTCGGTGAGGGCAAACGCGGAGATCGCGCCCTTGGCGAGGCGGGGGAAGTATTTCGTTTTCTGCGCTTCCGTCCCGAACATCTTGAGCGGCTGCGGAACGCCGATCGACTGGTGCGCCGAGAGCAACGCGGTGAGCGAGCCGTCGACCGAGGAGACGAGCTCGATCGCCTTCATGTACGAGAGCTGCGACAGACCCAGCCCGCCGTACTCCCGCGGAATCTTGATTCCGAATGCCCCCAGGTCGCGCAGGCCCTGGATGACGTCCTCGGGGATCTCGCCCTCGCGGTCGATTCGGTCGGAGTCGACGTCCTCGCGGAGGAAGCGTTCGAGGGTATCGAGGAAGGGTTTGGCGCGGGCGACTTCGTCGGGATCCTGCTCGGGATAGGGATGGATCAAATCCATCCGCAACTTGCCGAGGAAGAGGTCACGCACGAAACTCGGCGCGGCCCATTCCTGCTCGCGTGCCGCCTCGGCGACTTCGCGCGCCTCGTCAGCGCTGATCTTGCGTTTGGGTTCCGCCACGCCGGTTGCCATCACCGGTAAATGTAACACCCGACCCGTGAGCAGCGTTACTGAATCTCAGTGAAGGGCGTACATTCTCCGCGCCCTTCACTGGAGACCTCACATGCGCGGGTTGCCGTCGCTGCTTACGCTGTCTCTTGCGGTTGCCCCCGCCCCCCTCGTCCCATGCATGTCCCAGGCGCCACCGGCACCGCCGCCGCAGGGGGCTCCCCCGGCGCTGGTGCTGGTCAAAGCCGGCCGGCTGGTCGATGGCCGTTCGAACACCGTCCAGGCTACTGTCGGCATCCTCGTGGAAGGCGAGCGGATCAAGGCGATCGGCCCGCTCGCTCAGGTGCAGGCGCAGGCCGGCAGTGCCCGCGTCATCGACCTGTCACAAATGACGCTGCTGCCCGGTCTCATCGACGCGCACACCCATCTCCTGCTCCAGGGCGACGTCACGTCCGACGAGTATGAAGACCAGCTGCTCCGGCAGTCCATTCCGTATCGCGCGATTCTCGCGGCCCGGAATGCCCGCCTCTCACTGGAGCACGGCTTCACCGCGATTCGCGATGTCGAGACCGAGGGCGCGATGTACGCCGACGTGGACGTGAAGCTCGCCGTGAATCGCGGCGAGATCCCGGGTCCGCGCATTTTCGCGTCGACCCGCGCGATGGCGCCGACAGGGATGTATCCGATCGGGACGCCGAACTGGGAGATCGAGCTGCCGCACGGCGTGCAGGTCGTGGATGGCGTCGACAATGCCCGGCTCGCGGTGCGCGAGCAGGTGCAGCACGGCGCGGACTGGATCAAGTACTACAGCGACCGGCGCTACTACTTCACGCCCGACAGCGTGTTGCGCAGCTGGGTGAACTTCACCGATGCCGAAGCGAAGGCGATCGTCGACGAAGCGCACCGCCTGGGACGCGGTGTCGCGGCGCATGCGATCGGCTCCGACGGGATCGCGGCGGCGCTGCGGGCCGGCGTGAACTCGATCGAGCACGGCGACGGCTTGACCGACTCGCTGATGGACGTGATGGTCAAGAACAACGTCTACTGGGTCCCCACGGTGACCGTCGGTGTGCACGTCCTGCCGCGGGGCGGCGTGTGGCCGGCGCTCGTCAATCTCGAGCGTCGCGCCTTTGGCCGCGCGCTGCGCAAGGGCGTGAAGATCGTGATGGGGACGGATGTCGGCGGATTTCCGTGGACGGAGATCAACCAGGCGAAGGAGTTCGAGTACTACGTCCAGTACGGCATGACGCCGATGCAGGCGATTCAGGCAGGAACCTCGGTGGCCGCGGCGCTCCTCGGACAAGAACAGAACATTGGGGCGCTGGCGCCGGGACTGTATGCGGACATCATCGCTGTCGCGGGCGATCCCACACGCGATATCACGGAACTCCAACGAGTCAAGTTCGTTATGAAGGGCGGCGTGGTTTACCTTTCTCAATAGTGAGACCGCTCGGCCTAGCGCTCTTCCTTTGTATCAGCGCCGCGGGGGCCGGCTTCGCGCAGCTTGCGCCGGCCGGCACCGGCGGCGTTGCGGCATTGGCCGGCACGCTCCGCCAGCTCGGCAGCAACAAGCGTGTCCTGATGATCGGCGCGCACCCTGATGACGAAGACACCCAGCTGCTGGTGCTGCTGTCGCGCGGCATGGGCGCGCAGGTTGCCTACCTGTCCCTCAGCCGCGGTGAAGGAGGCCAGAATCTGATCGGTCCCGAGCTCGGCACCGAGCTCGGCGTCATCCGCACAGAGGAGCTGCTAGCGGCGCGCGAGCTCGACGGCGCCCGGCAATTCTTCACGCGCGCCTACGACTTCGGCTTCTCCAAGAGCGCCGACGAAACGTTCCGGTTCTGGCCGCGCGATTCGATTCTGAAAGACGTCGTCGCGATCATCCGGCGCTTCCAGCCGCAGATCATCATCGCGGTGTTCTCCGGGACCCCAGCCGATGGGCACGGGCAGCATCAGGTCGCGGGCATCATCGCGCGGCAGGCGTTCGACGTGATGCGGGATTCCGCCGGCGGTCCCACCAAGTTCTATCGCTCGACCCGCGGCGATACCAGCGCGACCACGCTGGCATTCTCCGTGGGCACACTCGATCCGCTGGTAGGGCAGTCCTACTTCCAGATCGCCATGGCGAGCCGCAGCCGGCACCGCTCTCAGGATATGGGACAGCTGCAGCGCATGGGCCCGGCGACGGCGCGGGTGGCCTTGGTGGCGTCGAAACAGACGGGAGGGCCAGGTACGACGGCTGGGCCGGGCGAGTCGGCGCTGTTCGCGGGCGTAGATACAACGGTTCACATCGCCGGCTACAGTGCACTGATCGATTCCGCGCGGCTGGGACTCAGGCCGTGGCGGCCCGGTGCCATCGTCCCCTATCTGATTCGAGCGTTGCGACTGCTGGGCCCGGCCGATCAGGAGCAACGCGCGCTGCTCGCGCGCGCCATCGCTGCCGCAGCCGGCGTGACGATCGACGGGACGGCGGACGACGGCATCGTCACCCAAGGCCAGCGCCTCCAGGTGGAAGTCAACGTCTGGAACGCCGGCGATAGCGCGGTCCGGGTCGATAGCGTCGCGATCGACGCGCCGAGCGGCTGGTCGCTCGAGCGGCTGGAGCTGGGCGCGCCCACGGTGGCGCCCAACGCCGTACTCACGCGGCGGTTCGTGCTCACCGTCGCGCGCGACGCGGAGCGCACCCAGCCGTACTTCTTGCGACGGCCGCTGATCAATCGGGGCGGGCTGTACGACTGGTCGGCCGCGCCCGCTGACGTGCGGGGACTCCCGTTCGATCCGCCGCCAGTGAGCGCGCGTGTGCGGGTGAGCATCGCCGGCGAGCCGGTGACACTCACGCGTGAAATCGTGTATCGCTATCGCGACCAGGCGATCGGCGAGATCCGGCGCCCGCTGTTCGTGACTCGGGATTTCGATGTCGCCATCGCCCCAGAGGAGCTGCTCTGGCCGATCGATGGCAGCTCGCGCGAGCCGCGCCACTTCACGATCACCATCACCAATCGATCGCGCGCGCCGGTGCCCGCTCGAGCGATCGTCTCGGTCCCCGCGGGTTGGCCACAGATCTCCGCCGAGAGTCTCGCGTTCACCCGCGAAGACGAATCGAAGAGCATCACCGTTACGCTCGCGCCTCCGGCGGCCGACAGTTTGAAGGCCGGGACGTACGATCTGCGGGTCGCCGTGAGCGGCGGCGACGGCCGCCGCCACGACGGTGCGCTGGAAATTATCGACTACCCGCACATCCGGCCCCGCGCGCTGGCGCATCCGTCGGTGGCGCAGATCCGCGTCGCGCGGCTCGCGCTGCCCGCGCTGTCGCGCGTCGGCTATGTGCGGGGGGCGTCGGACCGCGTCCCCGAAGCGTTGGCTGCGGTGGGCGTGCCGCTCGAAGTCATCAGCGCCGATTCGCTGGCACGCGGCGACCTCTCCCGTTACGACGCGATCGTGATCGGCAGCCGCGCATACGAAACGGAGCCGGCACTCGTCGCGAATAACGGTCGCGTGCTGGATTACGTGAAGAACGGCGGGCTGGTGGTCGTTCAGTACCAGCAATACCCGTTTGTCGACGGCGGCTTCGCGCCGTATCCGCTGCACATCGCGCGTCCGCACGATCGCGTCACAGACGAAACGGCCCCGGTGGCGCTGCTCGAGCCGAGTCATCCGGCCTTCCACTATCCCAACGCAATCGCGGCTGACGACTGGCGGGGCTGGGTGCAGGAGCGCGGGCTGTACTTCGCCCACGATTGGGACACGACGTACGTCCCGCTGCTCGAAATGCACGACCCACCGCCCAACGCGCCGCAGGAGTTGAAGGGCGGCCTGCTGGTCGCGCCGGTTGGCCGCGGGACCTACGTGTACACGGGACTGAGCTTCTTCAGACAGTTGCCGGCGGGAGTGCCTGGCGCATATCGGCTGTTCGTCAATCTCCTCGGACTGAAGCGGCGGAATGTTCCGTAAGAAGGTGCGTGGTGCGTGGTGCGTGGTGCGTGGCCGTGCGCGCGACGCATCCAGGACACACCACGTACCACGCACCACGTACCACGCACCTCAATTAGCTGCGTTGCTGTTGTTATTGGCCGCGTGCTCACGCGATCACCGCACGCCACTCGTCATTTACAGTCCCCACGGCCGCGACCTCCTGACGCTGTTCGAGCACCGCTTCGAGGCCGCGCATCCCGACATCGACGTGCGCTGGCTCGATATGGGCTCGCAGGACGCCTACGATCGCGTACGCTCCGAGCGCGCCAATCCGCAGGCTGACGTCTGGTTCGGTGGGCCCTCGCTGATTTTCGCGCCCGCCGCGCGTGACTCGCTGCTCGATTGCTACCGTCCCAGCTGGGCGGACGCGATTGCCGCGCGTGGCCGCGGCGCGGGCGACTGCTTCTTTGCGGCGTACGAAACGCCCGTCGTCTTTCTGTATGCCGAGAAGGTCGTGCCGGCGGCCGAGGCCCCGCAGGACTGGGACGATCTGCTCGATCCCAAGTGGAAAGGGAAGATCATCATCCGCGACCCCCTCGCGAGCGGGACGATGCGCGCGGTGTTCGGGCTCATCATCGAGCGCGGGCTCCAGGCGACCCGTGATACGGCGGCTGGTTTTGCGTGGCTGCGCCGGCTCGACGCGCAGACGAAGGTCTACGAGCAGAATCCGGCG
>DAIQBJ010000212.1:0-5342 GCA_036781225.1 Gemmatimonadales bacterium
ACGCGCGCAGCTTGCGCGTCGAAGTGAGTTCGACGTTCACGATTCAGGGGAGCGGTGAGCAGAATGGGCAGCCGTTCGAGGTGGCCGGCAATGGCGTGCGGAATGGCATCGATTATCTCGCGGTCGACGGACGCTATCTCGGTGGCGAATCGAGCGACTCCACCAGCATGACGATCTCCCTGCCCGTCCAGGCGATGACGATTCCGCGGACGCAGGTGTCGAAGACAACGGTTACGGTACTGCCCTGACGGTCGGACGGCCTGACGGCCGGACGGCCGCTGTTGGCGTTCTGCTGGTACTGGGCCTCTGGCCCTGCAGCCGTTCGGCCGCCCAGCAAGTCGCCCCCAATCGCGCCAGCTCTTACCTCTTTACCACGGATGTCAAAGACGTCCGCGCCATCTGGGTCAATCCCGCAGGGCTCGGCGTGCAACGTGAAGCCTCGGTTTATGCCGAGGCCTCTGTTGGCGATCCGGGATCGACCGGCAAGCTGCGGCAAGTGAATGCCGGCTTTAACGCGCGCGGTCTCGCGTTCGGCTGGCAGCACGACGTGCTCGACGACGGCGTGCACGGCAATACCTACCGCCTGGGGTTCGCAGGAGGGTCGGGTGGGCTTGGCGTCGGGTTCGCCCTCGCGCGCTACGCCGGTGGGGGTGGAAAGGGGACGGGCTGGGACATCGGCGTGACGTACCTCGCCGTGCCGTCGCTGACGGTGGGCCTCGTCGGGGTCAATATCGGGCAGCCCATCGTCCGCGGGATCGAGCAGCATTTCACGCTGCTTCCGGGGCTCACGTGGCGGCCCGTGTCAGCGTTGCGCTTTTCGACGGACGCGCGCGCGGTACCCGATTCGAGCTCGACGTATACCTTGGGCTTGAGCGCGTATGCATTCGGCCTGAGCTGGACGTCCGGCACGGGCAAGTGGCCGCTCGGGATTCTTGCGCGACTCGATACCGATGGGAACCTGCGTCGCGGTGCCTTTGCATTCGGCCTGTCGATCGGTGATCAAGACCGGATCGGCTTGATCACGACGACACCCGGGGATGTCTCGAACGTTGACGCAGTGAGTCTCTACGGCGTCTCCAGCCGGCAACCGAGACCGGGACGCCGCTAGATTCGCCCGGCGCGGTTCCGAATGCGGATGCGACGTCCTGCCGCATCCCGATTGAGATCGTTGAGTCGCGGGGCGAGCGTCACCATGTCGCGGAACGAGAGATTGCGGAACACGGTGTCCGCCAGCTCACTGGGTCGCTTGCCGTAAATCGCGAGCCGGAACGCCAACCCGCCACGGAAGTCGAGATCGAAATCGGTCCGGATACTGTCGCGCAGGTATGAGCGCACTTGTCGCGGCGTGACGACGGCGAGGCGGCGCCGCGTGAGCAGCAACAGCGTGGTGTCCTCCTGGCCCGCGGGCTGATAGACGTACTCCACGGCATCACCGCTGACGAGGGCCCGACGGCTCCGCAACCGTTGCGCCAGGCTGTCCGCAATAGGACGCTGCGCGGCGATTCGCGGGGGCTTGCTGAAGACATAGTAGGCTACCGCCGCGGCGCCGCCTGCGAAGGCGATGAACAGCAGGCATCCGGCGACGCCGATGCCGACGAGGGACTTGTAGAACATCAACCGGAGCCGGCGGCGCAGCGGCACGCGCACCCGGTCGCTCGCCGCTGTGGGCAGCGCGCCCACGAGTGCACGGCTGACCTCGCTGGCCATCTGGAACCGCTTGTCGCGACTCTTCTCCATCATTCGGTCCAGCACCACCGCCATCTCCTCCGGGACATCGGGGCGGTGGCTGCGAATCGGTTCGGGCGCCTCGGTGATCTGCTGAGCAAGAATCGAGGCGGAGGACGGACCCTGGAACGGCGGCGAGCCGGAGAGCATGTGATAGAGCACAACACCCAGGGAGTAGATGTCGGAGCGGCCGTCCAGCGGATCCCCCGATGCCTGTTCGGGACTCATGTACTCCGGCGTCCCGACGATCACCCCCTCGCTGGTCAGCGACTTCGAGCTGGGCTTCGCCGCGTCATGCGCGTCCTGCGCCGCCTTCGCGATGCCGAAGTCGGTTACCAGTACGTGCCCGCTCTTGTCGAGCAGGATGTTGTCGGGCTTGATGTCGCGGTGGACGATTTCGTGAGTGTGCGCGTAGGCGAGCGCGTCGGCGACTTGCCGGGCGATGCGGGCGGCGTCCCCGACCGACAGCCTCCTTTGAGTTTCGAGGAGCTGGCGCAAGGACGGGCCGTCGATGCACCGCATGATGATGTAAAAGATCTCTTGCTGCCGTCCGACCTTGTAAATCGGCACGATGTGCGGATGCTCGAGCCGCGCGACGGTCTGCGCCTCGCGCAGGAAGCGCGCGGCGACAGTGGGCGACGGCGCCAGCTCCACATCCAGGACCTTCACGGCGACATCACGCTTCAAGACGTTGTCATGCGCCCGGAACACGGCGGCAAAGCCCCCCTCACCCAGCAGGGGTCCAAGGGTAAATTCCTGGGCAAGCGCTTGTTGCAGGCGCGGTTGGAGGGCTTCAAGATCCATGGCGGTGCCAAAAGCTAGAAGTGCGGGCCGCGTTCTGCTAGTCGCGAGCGCCCTCTTTGTCGCGTGGTTGTTCGCGGTGTGGCCACCGCCCATCTGGTGGCGCGATCATGAGCCGCGCTGCACCGCCATGATGCGGTTACACGACGCCTGTCGCACGACGCGCCAGGTCGCCTCGGCTGTCTCGCCCGTCCCGCCCGTCGTCGAGCGCATGGTCATCATCGCCGAGGACTCGCGATTCAAAACGCATCACGGCATCGATTTCATCGAGTTGCACGACGCGTGGGCCGCGGGCGGGCATCGTGGCGCGAGCACGATCACGCAACAGCTCGCGAAGAATCTGTACCTCTCTCCCTCGCGCTCCATCCTTCGGAAGCTGAAGGAAGGCGTGACCGCGGTCCGTCTCGAGCTCGCGCTCAGCAAGAATCGCATCATGGGGTTGTACCTGAACGTCGCGGAGCTGGGACCGGGGGTATGGGGCATGCAGGCGGCGAGTGAAGCGTACTATGGTGTGGCGCCCGCTCGACTCACCGCGGCCCAGGCCGCGGCGCTGGCCGCGACCCTGCCGCAGCCCCGCACGTCCAATCCGGCGTATCGGCCCGACCGGATGTTCGCGCGGCGGGATCTGATTCTGGCGCGGTACTACGGCGGCAAGACTCCTGTCCCGCCAATAGCAGAAGACTCGATCCCCGATGTGCCGGTGATCGAGCCTCCTCCGATACTGCCCGTGATTCCGCTGGATTCCCTAATCGATTCGCTAACCGATTCGCTGACAGATTCCCTGGCGGACTCGCTAGTCCACAAGCCGTAGCGGCATCACCAGGGCCATGTAGGACGCTGGATCGTTCCAGCCCACCGGCTCGATGGTTGCCGCGCGCTCCGGTGCTTTGAAGGTGAAGCGCACTTCGTCGGTCGGCATGTACTTCAGGATCTCGAGCAGGTACATCGCGTTGAACCCGATCTCGAGCGGCTCGCCCTCATACGTGACTGAGAGCTCGTCCTGGGCTTCGCCCAGGTCGGGCGTCTGCACGGAGAACTTGACGTTGCCACCCGAGAACGCGAGACGAATGCGGTGCGTCTGGTCGCTCGCGACCACGCTCATGCGCCGCAGTGCCGCCGCCATGGCCGACTTGTCAGCCGTCGCCTGCTTGTCGTTCTCACGCGGGATCACCTGCTCATAATTGGGATACGGGCCTTCGATCAGCCGCGAGAACACGAGCGTGCCGCCCGCGCGGAAGCCGATATGGTTGTCGCTCTTGGCGAGCTCGATCTCGGCGTCGGCGGCGTAGAGCCTGCGGATCTGTTCGAGCGCCTTCGGCGGCACGATGAGATCGGCCGTGGATCCACCCGTGGCCGGCACATCCATCTTGGCGAGCCGATGGCCGTTGGTCGCCACCATGCGCATCCGGTCCGGCCGCAGCTCCCACAGCACGCCATTCAAGATGGGGCGGCTCTCTTCCGTCGAGGCCGCGAACGACACGTGACCAACGAGTTTGTGCACGACACCGGCTGCCGCTTTCCATGCCTTATCGAACTTGACCGCGGGGAACGACGGAAACTCTTCGCGCGGCAGGCCGAGCAGTTTGAACTTCGATCGCCCGGACTCGATCGAGACGCGCGCTTCGCCCGCGGCCGTGATCCGTACCGGACCCGAGGGGAGCTCGCGCGCGATGTCGACGAGCTTCTTGGCCGGCAGCGTCACTGCGCCGTCCGCATCGACCTCGGCCGGGACCGTCGTGCTCACCGCGATGTCGAGATCGGTCCCGGACAGTCGCAAGCCCCCGCCTTGCTTCGAGGCTTCGACGAGGACGTTCGCCAGGACCGGGAGGGTGGTCTTTGCTGGAATGGCAGCGGCGACCGCCGCCAGTCCTTCCTGTAGTTGCTCGCGCGTAATCGTGAACTTCATGACGCCGGCGCCGTCTCCAATTGGGGAAAGTCTTACTACTGCTTCACTAATATAGAAATACTAGTAGTAGTAGTAGACATCGGGGATATGTGGGCGATGTCGCTAAAGCGCAACCAGTGAATCATCTGTCGTACGTCACATGATGTTGGTGCACTGTTGGCACTGTTGGCGCTTTGCGGATACTCGGGCGCGTTTCCCCACTGCCCCACATCGCGCGCCGTTTTCCCCACGCCGCCTGTTGGTTACAGTGCGGACAACTCCTGCCGCGCCATTTCGACGCGCTCTTTGAACGTCCGGTCGCGCATCATCTGCCGTTCGACCTTGTCCACGCTGTGGATGACCGTGGAGTGATCGCGGCCGCCAAACGCCTGGCCGATCTCGACGAGCTGCATGCCCAGCATGTCGCGAGCGAGGTACATCGCCACCTGCCGCGGAATCGTGAGCGTCTTCGTCCGCGCCTTGGAGCGCAGGCCTTCCGGCGTCACGCCCCAGCGCCGCGCTACGACCTCCTGGACGCGGTCGACGCTTGGCGCCGACTGGCTGCTCCCGTAGCCCGACCCTTCTTCGCCCTGGCGGATCTTGTCCGAGAGCGCTTCGCGGGCCAGCTCGATCGTGACCTCGCGGTTCTTGAGCGACGCGAAGAGCAGCAGCTTGATGATGCAGCCCTCGAGCTCGCGCACGCTGGAGCGGATGTGCTCCGCGATGAAGCGAAGCACGTCGTCGGGAATCGTCAGCTCGAGATGATCCTGCTCGGCTTTCTTCCGGAGGATGGCGATGCGGTGCTCGAGATCGGGATGGCCGATGTCGGCCACCATACCCCACTCGAACCGCGAGATCAGCCGGTCCTCGAGGCCTGGAATCTCCTTCGGCGGCCGGTCGGAGGTCAGCACGATCTGCTTGTGCGCCTCGA
>DAIQBJ010000213.1:0-5322 GCA_036781225.1 Gemmatimonadales bacterium
GGACCGCGATCCGTGACGAACGCGATCAGGTTGCCATCCGGCGACCACGACGGATGCAAGTCGGCGTACTTGTCGGCGGTAAGCCGCATCAACCCGCTGCCGTCGCGGTTGATGATGTAGAGATCGGTGAAGCCGTTATTGAAGCCGGTGAAGACGAGCTGCGTGCCGTCGGGTGACCAGCGCGGCGTCTGGATGCCGTTGAGCGGGACACGGATGCGGCCGGCTTCGCGCCCTTTTTTCGCATCGATGATCACGAGATCATCGCGATCCTTGTGCTTTGCCGCGATGGCAAAGTAGCGGCCGTCGGGAGAAAACGACCCGGCGGAATTGATGAAGCGCAGGCTCTCGTAATTGTTGTTGATCGTGGACTTCACGAGACGCTGCTTGACCCGTCCAGTCTCCGCATCGGCGAGCCAGAGATCGACGAAGAACGTCCCTTCATCACCGAAGAAGGCGATATCCTTCCCGTCCGGCGTCAGCGCCGGCGCGAGGAAGATGCGGCCGCGTGACCGGCGCTGCGTCAGCACCGGTTGCGCGATACGGCGCGCGCGGTAGTGATCGCCGAGCTGCGGCAGGAAGGTCGTCTGGATCGCATCGCGCCAATCAGCGGAGAGATCCTCCAGGGTGCGACCCGTGGCGCGCTTGACCGCGGCTTCGATCCCGGAGCTCGCCGAGGTCTGCAGAATCTCCCCGATGACTTCGTCGCCCCACTTCTCGCCGATATAGGCAAACAACGCGTGCCCGTAGCGGTACGGGAAGATATAGGGGTCGAGCGTCAGCTCCTCGATCGAAGGCAGATGGCCCTCGAGCGCGGCGTCGCGCAACCACATCGCGGTTTCGGGGTCGATCGGGCCGCGGGACAGATACTCCGCCATGCCCTCCATGAACCAGAGCGGCGGATTCACGCTCATCAACGTCCCCACACCGGCGCCGGGGCGGCCGCGGCTGTAGATGTCGTACTGGAACTGGTGCACCATTTCGTGCTGCAGCACGTGCTCGAATTCCGCGTACGAGCCCGTGAAGGGCATCACGGCGCGGTGCTTGAAGAATTCCGTGACACCGCCGAGCCCTTCGCCCGAGGCGTCGACCACGTTCGTCTGCTGGAAATCCGCCTGCGAAGCGTACAGGATGATCGGCTTGCGGCTCTGGAACTGGTGGTGGAGAATCCGGGACAGCCGCGCATACGCGCGCTCCGCCATGCGCGCGGCATCGAGCGCGCCACCGCGTTCATCCGAGTAATAATAGATGTCGAAGTGTTCGGTCTGGATCGACTTGAAGTCGAACGCGCGGTACTGGACCTTGTTTTGGCCGAAGTACTGCGCCGCTCCCGGCTGCGCGCCCACCAGCAACGCCGCAACCACCGGTATACTGCCTATGCCACGTCGCATAGCTGCCTACCCTCCCGCGCCTGTTCCATCTGCATCACCAGCGGCGACGACAGGGGCGTCGCCCCACAACCGTTCGAGCTGGTAAAAGTCCCGCAGCTCGGGGTGAAATACGTGCACCACAAAATCGACGTAGTCGAGGAGCACCCAACGCCCCTGCGCCAACCCTTCCACATGATGCGGCTCGATTCCCGAGGGCGCGAGTGCACTAACGAGGTACTCCGCCATCCCCCGCACGTGTGCATCCGAGGTTCCGGACACGATCACGAAGTAGTCGGTGGCCCCGCATAACCCCCGCAGGTCTAGTACCACGGGGTCCACCGCCTTGCGGTCCAGCAGGGCGTCGACGACCCGTGAGAGCACGCCGGACGTCCCGTGTTCAGCCATGGCCCATTGTTTCGGGGTTTATTCAGTCCTCGTTCTGGTAAAAGACGCCCCACGCGCCGATGCCGGCGTGCGCCGCGATGACCGGGGTGATCGGAGTCACCAGACACTGCATCGGGCGGTACCGCGCCACGAGCTCGGCGCGCAGCGTTTCGGCGAACTCCGGTATGTCGCCGTGCGCGATGCCCAGACGCAGGGCCCGTGGGCGTGGGGTGAGCGCGCGATCCAGCTGCTCCACGATGCGGCGCCGGGCCGCCTCCTTCCCGCGGACTCGTCCGACCGGCTCGATCTTGCCTTCCATAGTGAGTGCCATCACCGGCTTCAGGTTCAGCTTGGTGCCGAGCCAGGCACGACCGCGCCCCAGGCGACCGGACCGAACCAGTCGCTCGAATGTATCCACGGTGAAGAACCCGCCTGACTGAGCACGCACTCGCTGCAGCTCCTTGATGATCGCGTCGGCGCCCCAGCCTACTGCAGCAAGCTCTACGCCACGCACCACCAGCAGGCCTTCTCCCAGCGTCACGTTGCGGCTATCCACGACCGTAACCCGGCCTGCGTCGTAGCGGCGCGCAGCAGCCTCCGCATTCCCGAAGGTGCCCGAGAGGGCACTCGAGAGGATGACGGCGATCACATGGTCTCCTGCACGAGCGGCATCGCGAAATGCGTCAGTGAAGGCCTGGGGGGTGGGCTGCGAGGTCGTGGCATCGTGCCCGGCGCGCAGGCGCTGGAAGAACTCAGCCGACGTCAGCTCGAGGCGGTCCCGGTAGGGCCGCTCGTCCACGATCAGCTGGGTCGGTACAAGCTTGATGTCATATTGCAACACCAGCTCATCCGGCAAATCGCAGGCGGTGTCGCTCACGAATGCGATCGGGCGACGTGGCTGCAGCGCCTGGTGCTGGGCCCGCATGTCATCCGCCTTGGTGGACTCGAGGGTGCCCCAGCTGCTCGCGAGCTGAAACACGGCGTCCGGCGCGTCGGTATGCACATGCGCCTTCAGCAGCTCGCCCGTGGAGAGCACGACAATCGACGCGCCGTGAGCCCGCAAGGCGCGCCGCACCTCGGCGGGGTCGGGGAGAGGGTGCGAGCCGGAACGTACCATCAGCTCTGTGCAGTAGCGGTAGTCGCGATCGACTTCGACCTCCGCGGTCGCGGCGGCGTTGGACTCCGCGCCGAGCCGGTCGACCGCGCCTTCGGCGATCTGTCCTTCTTCCATCAAGCGCTTGACGCCGTCGAGCAGGCGGACGAAGCCCTTCGCGCCCGCATCGACCACGCCGGCGTTCTTCAGAGCGGCGAGCAGCTCGGGCGTGCGCTGCAGCGCGACTTCCGCGCGGTCGACGATGCGGCGCATGAACACGCGGAGATCGCGCTCGTCGCGCGCGCGGCCGGCTTCAGCGGCGGCCTCGCGCGCCACCGTGAGGATCGTGCCTTCCACGGGCTCATCGAGCGATCCGCGCAGCCGCTCGAACCCGATCCCGATGGCGTGGGCGAGCTCGGCCGCACCGGCGCGCAGCCGATCGCCGATACCTTCGCGAAATCCGAGCAGGAACTGGGAGAGCATCATCCCGGAGTTGCCGCGCGCGCCGCGCACGCTGGCCTGGGCCATGGTCTCGGCTACGAAAGGCAGGGAAAGCCGCGCGGCGTCCGTCTCGCCCGTCTTGTCCGTCCCAGGATCACGGAGCGCACGCGCCACGGCGCGCAAAGTGAGGCACATGTTCGTCCCGGTATCGCCGTCTGGGACGGGAAAGACGTTGATCCGATTCAGCTCGTCGCGCCCCGCCGCTACCCAGTCCGCCGCCGCGAGGAGCGAGCGGCGGAACCGGGGACCGTCGACGTAGCTGATGGCGATGGAGCCGGCCGTTTGCGCTACTCCTTCACCACCGTAACCCGCACCTGCGGCCGGACGTCGGGATGGATCTTGATGCCGACTTGAAAGTCGCCCAGCTCACGGATCGGCTCGTGCAAATCGATCTTGCGCTTGTCGACGTGGATGCCGAGCTCTTCGAGTTTGCGCTGGATGTCGCTCGCGGTGACGGAGCCGTAGAGCTTCTCCTCCTCGCCCACCTTGACCGCGAATGTGAGCTGCACGTCGGCGAGCTTCGTCGCTTCCGTTTCGGCCGCGGACTTCTCCTCCGCACGCTGTTTGGCGAGGCGCTCGCCCTCGTAGGCGATCTTCTTCTTGTTTGCCTCGGTCGCCGGGTAGGCGAGCCCCTTGGGGAGCAGGTAATTGCGGGCGTAGCCGTCCTTCACCTTCACGACTTCCCCGACCTTGCCTAGATGTTGCACGTCTTCCCGCAGAATGATTTCCATCGACTTACTTCCTCAGTTTGTGTTGGATCCCCTCGGCAAGCCGCCGCCGGTACTGATACCACGTATCGGTAATCCCGAGCGTGCAGAGCCCGGGCACGATAAAGATCAACGGAACCGCGAGTGCCGCCGCCGCGGCGGCGACGATAACCAGCGCCACCGCCGAGATGCCGAATGCGTCCGCGAACGCGATGACGATCGCGACGCCGCGCAGCACATAGAGCGTTCCGGCCACGAGGCCCACGTTCGTGCCGGCAACGTGCAGCGCGCTCGACACGGGCAGGATCAACACGGCGATCCACGCCACGATGCCCCAGACCCAGCCGTCGCCGATTGCGAAATCCCTGAAACGCGCGAGCGGCGCTCCGAGCGGCAGCGACGTCAAGCGCAAATGCAGCTGCCACGCGAGCGCCAGGCCGGCCAGCGTCTGCAGCGCAAGCATACCGGGCCAGGTGACGCTGGCGAATCGCACCGCCGGCTCGTGCATAGCGAATGCGCTGGGCACCCATTGCGGCGGGCTCAGCTCCACCACATAGCGGATGGCGAGGCTCGCCTGACGCGTCGCCTCCCAGCCGAGTAAGCTCCACGCGTCGCTGCCATGGAACACATGGCCCCACATGATCTGAATCAGCGCCGCGGTCGCGAGTCCCGCCACGGCGATGGACCGGAGCGCGCGACTCAGGAGCGGCTCCTCGGGGCGGAGCAACACGAAACAGACGAACGCCGCGGTCACGAGCACGATGTAGGTGCTTGTGACGGCGGCGAGGCGGCTGCCGCCCGTCGCCATGAGCACCAGCAACGCCACACTGAACGCCCCGATGAAGCCCGCCAGGACGTGCGAGCCCCCCGGTCGCTCGCGTTGTGCTGGCGAGTCGGCTAATGCCTGCTGCGGCGCGATCAACAGCAACGCCGCGCACGGCAGGCCTACCAGGCTGGCCGGCGCCCACACGACAAACGCGAGCGTCGCCGCAATCAGGCGCGACCACGACGGGCGCGCTGCCACGCTAGGCGGTGTGTCCCTTGATGTAGGGGATCAACGCGAGCTGGCGGGCGCGTTTGATCGCGGTCGCGAGCTGGCGCTGATGGCGCGCGCACATGCCGGACAGGCGGCTCGGCAGAATCTTGCCGCGCTCCGTGAGGAAGCGGCCCAGCGTCCGGTCGTCTTTATAATCGAGCACGCGTGCGCCGGACTCGCACACGGGACAGGTCTTGGCGGGACGTCTCACGCTTCCTCCTCTTCCAGCTCTTC
>DAIQBJ010000214.1:0-5304 GCA_036781225.1 Gemmatimonadales bacterium
CACTCGGCTTCGACATCGGGCCCACCGAGACGCCGATCGTGCCGGTGCTGATCGGCCCGCTCGACAAGACCTTCATGTTCTGGCGCCAGCTGTTCGACGCCGGCGTGTTCACGAACCCCGTGGTGCCGCCCGCGGTGCCGCCGTCCCAGTGCCGCCTGCGCACCAGCCTGATGGCGACCCACACGGCCGACCAGATCGACCTCGCCCTCGACGTCTTCGGGCGCCTCGGGAAAGAGCTGGGGGTCATCTGACCGCAGTGGAGATCGTGCCCGTCTCCGACGGGCGCGGTCTCGATCGTTTCATCGCCTTCCCGTACGACCACTACCGCGACGATCCGCTGTGGGTACCGCAGCTGCGTCGAGACGTGCGCACGCTGCTCACCCCCGGCAAGAATCCGTTCTTCGAGCATGCCGAAGCGCAATACTGGACGGCCCGGCGACCTGACGGCCGGACGGTCGGTCGAATCGCGGCGATCAAGAATGACATGCACAATAAGGAGCACAACGATCGCATCGGATTCTACGGATTCTTCGAATCGATCGACGATCAGAGTGTCGCGAACGCCTTGTTCGATACGGCGGCCGGCTGGCTGCGCGCCAAGGGCTGCGACACGATGCGCGGGCCGATGAGCCCGTCCATCAACGATGAGTGCGGCTTGCTGATTGCCAACAACGGCACGCCGCCCTCGCTGATGATGCCCTACAACTTCACATACTACGAGCAGCTGCACGATCGCTACGGTTTTATCAAGGCCAAGGACCTCCTCGCGTACGATGGCGGCGGTCCCGCAGCGGCGCCTGAGCGATTCCGCCGGCTGGGAGAGCGAGCGCTCCGGCATTCGGGGATCCGTCTCCGGACGCTCACCAAGAAACGCTTCGCCGCCGAAGTCGAATTGATCAAGCAGCTCTACAACAGCGCGTGGGAGCGAAACTGGGGCTTCGTGCCGCTGACGGACGCCGAGATCGATCATCTGGCCGGCCAGCTCAAGCCGATCGTCGTGCCGGACCTCGTGATTTTCGCGGAACGGGCCGATGAGGTGGTCGGATTCGCCGTGGGATTGCCCGATTTCAACCTCGCGCTGCTGCACAACCGCTCGGGGCGGATGTTCCCCGGCATTCTCAAGATCCTCTGGGCATCGCGGAAAATTCATCGCGCGCGAATCCTGCTGCTCGGCGTGATACCCGAGTTTCGGGGCCGCGGCATTGACGCGGTCCTGTACCATCGGATCTGGGAGAACTCGGTGAAACACGGGATGCCGCGAGGCGAGGCCGGGTGGATCCTCGAAGACAACTTCCTGATGAACACCGCCGCGCAGCAGCTCGGCTTCCGCGTCTCGAAAACCTTCCGCATCTACGACAAGGGCCTGTGAAAGCGTTCGTGACCGGCGGCACCGGCTTCGTCGGTGCCCACCTGGTCAAGGCGTTGCGCGCGCGTGGAGACTCGGTCACCGCGCTCGTGCGCCGGCCCGCGCTCGCCGAGGCGCTCGGCTGGGGCAAGGACGTCCGGCTGGTCAAAGGCGATCTCGGTGACGAGGCCGTCCTGCGCGAGGGCTGCGCGGGCGTGGACGTGGTGTACCACGTCGCCGGGAAGGTCGCCGCGCGGAACGCCGATGACTATATGGCCACGAACCGCGACGGCACGGCGAACGTCCTCGAGGCGGCTCGAGACGGCGGCGCGCGCCGGCTTGTGCTCGTCTCCTCACTCGCGGTCGCCGGCCCAACGGAGCCCGGCCATCCCGTCGATGAATCCAGACGGCCCGGCCCGGTCACCAATTACGGGCGCTCGAAGCTGGCAGGAGAGGTGCTCGTTCAAGCCATGCCAGTCCCCTGGACGATCGTCCGGCCGCCTCTGGTATACGGCGAATGGGACCGGGGCACACTCAAGATCTTTCAGCTGGCCCAACGCGGTTTTGTACCCCTCTTCGGTGACGGATCACAGGAACTCTCGGTCATTCATGCCGAGGATCTCGCGCGAGCGCTGATCGCGGCGGCCACTTCGCCCGCGGCGGCCGGCCATGTTTATTTCGCCACGCACCCGACGCCCATCACCAGCCGTGCACTCGCGCTGGCAACCGGTCGCGCGCTCGGAAAGACGCCACGGATCATCGGAGTCCCGCCGCTGGTGGCGCGCGGGGTGTTGCTGGCGATCGGGGGCCTTGCGCGGATCAGCGGGCGCCCCACCTTGTTGTCGCCCGACAAGGGCAATGAATACCTTGCCCCCGCGTGGACGTGCCGGAGCGATGCCCTGATGCGGGATACCGGCTGGCGCGCCGCAATCGAGCTGGAGGACGGGCTGCGCCGCGCCGCAAACTGGTATCGGGAGGTGGGATGGCTGTAACCGGCCGGAATTGGGGCGGCGGCGAGACGCTGTGGCGCGACTTCACAGCCATCGATCTCGCCACCGGGGCCTACCTCGTGACCGCGACGGGCGCCCTGCTCTATTCCGCGCGCGGAATAGCCGTCCCAGGCTGGCCGTGGCTACTCGGCGCACACATGCTGATCGGCGCGCTTGTCCTGCTCGCGCCCGGGGCGCGCAGAGCCGGCCCGCTGGGCCGCTTTCTGGGCGACTGGTATCCGATGGTGCTGCTGCCGGCGCTCTACGGCGAAATCGGCATCCTCACGCTGAGCGCCGGCTTTCAGAACGATCTCATGATCCAGCGCCTCGAGACATGGGTGTTCGGCTCGCAGATCTCCTATCGCTGGATCCGCGAATCACCGAGTGTCGTGCTGTCGTGGGGGCTGCACGCGTGCTACCTCGCGTATTACCCAATCCTCTATGCATCGCCACTCGCGCTGTGGATGAGCGGCCGGCGCGACGCGTCGCGGCACACGATCTTCGCGGTGATGGCAACGTTCTACCTGTGCTACATCGTGTTCATCTTCTTCCCCGTCGCCGGCCCACGCTACGCATTCGATAGCGCGCACAATGCCGCCACCGAGGTGTGGCCCGCCCGGTTCGCCGCCTGGCTGCTCGACCGCGGCGATTCCTGGGGCGCCGCGTTCCCCTCGTCGCACGTCGCCGCCTCGGTGGTCGCGACGGGCATGGCGCTCCGCTACTGGCGGCCCGCCGGACTCGCGCTGCTGCCGTTCACGGCCGGCCTCATCCTCGCCGTCGTCTACGGACAATTCCACTATGCCGCCGACGCGCTGGCAGGGCTGATGGTGGCGGCGCTGATGCTCGGCCTAATGCAAACCGCCGAGGCAAGCGAGCCCCGGCGGGTGACGATCGGCGATTACGGAGTGGAGTCCGGCCGCAGCGCTTAGTGCATGTGCATGTGACTCATCGGCATCGCCGTGGTCACCGGTTTTCCCACGCGCATGAAATGCCGCAGGTCCTGCTGATAGAGTGAGTCATCCGGGTTCGTCGCCGGCCACGCGGCGTTGCGGTCGGCGATGAACAGCCCGCCGACGACACCCATCCCACCGGCCGAAATCGTCTGCTGGGTGGGATTGTCATACATCACGCGGACACGGTAACGATGCTCGGGCGTGATCCGCAGTCCGAGTCCCGTGAGGCCCCAGAACTTCGTGGGGGGGACGGCTCCGGACTCGCCCGCCGTTGTCTGGGCTGGCTCGCCGTGCCAGAGCAGTTTCTCCGTTGTCGCGTCCCACAGCTCGATCGCCCGGCCGTAGTCGTGCATGTGCGCACCGATCACCACCAGCTTGCCGGCTACCGCAGGGCTTCCTTCATACGACCGCTCACTGCGGCCGGGCGGCAGATCGAACGCCTTGTCGCCCACCGGGAAACCGACATCGAGCTGCCAGGGAAGCACTGAAAAGAAGGGCCACGGTCGTCCGTCGGGCACGTAGCTCAACACGACGCGAACTCGTACACCGTGATAACTCACGCTGGACGGATTATGCAGCATGGCGTTCGCCAAAACCTGGTCGCCCGCCTGAACCCGCGCGCCAAACAGGATCCAGGGAAACCGCACTTCCCCGGTTTCTCTTCCCGACGCCAACACGCGCCGGCCAATCGGCAGGAACAGCTCGCGCTCGGTCGGGCTCATCACGTTCATATGGTGGAGAAACTCATTGGGCAGACGCCGACCGTGCTCGTCCACCACCTCGGCGTGGAACGCGTAGAGCGAACCGTTCACGGGAAACTCCGCCAGCGATGCCGGCGGTTCGACGACTGTTCCCGCGGGCAGATCGGCTGCCGGCAATTCGAGGACGAGCTCTTCGCGCTTCTGGTCGGCGGTGATGGTGGCTTGGGGCGCCGCGCTGACGGCGCGTGGCAACTTGAGGTGCGGCGACGGCACGGCGCTCCATGCGACGAAGGCCGGAGCGACCAGACGCAGCGCGGCGAGTGCGATGAACATTCGTCGAGGCATCCCGCGTCCCCCTAGGGCAAGGCGTGGATCGTCGGCAACAGATGTACTCCAGAACTCAATGCCCTGCAACACGGCAAAAGGAAACGGGATTAACGCGTCTCTGCCGGCGGCTCCCGTTCCCAGCACAGGCCGAGCGGCTTGCACAACACGATGGCCCCGATGATCGCCGCCGCCAGCACCAGCACGACGACCGCGGGCCAGATCGGGTCCTGCGGCCGGGGCACCCAGAGCGCCCGCTGAAAGGCGGAGGCGTCAGGCCAGCGGCGCTCGGCAACCGGGCTCAACGCTTTGCGCAGTACGCGCCGCAGCCGTCGCGGGATCCGGGACCAATCGGCCGCGCCGGGCGCCATGTTCGGCTCCCAGGGCCGTCCGCTGATCGCCTCGTACAGGACCATCGCAACCGCGTACACGTCATCGGCCGGCGTATCGGGCGCAGCCGGATCGACTGCCCCCAGCACCGGGCGATCCCCGTCGAGGACAATGGCCCCCACACTGATCGACCCGTGGGCCCTGCCCCGCGCGTGCGCGGCTTCGACGGCCGAGAGCAGCAGCCGACAAATGTGAATCGCGTCGTGGACGGGTAGTGGGCCTGACCGCAGGCGGTCGGCAAGACTTTCCCGGGCGCCGCGGGTGCCGGTCGTCATCGACGCGAATTTAACAGCAGAAAGCGGCTCCGGAGTTTCTCCAGAGCCGCTTTCGTTAACGACAATGGCTACTCGACCTTGATCGCTATGTGCATGCCCAGCGTCAGGTGAGGCACGCAGTAACCCTTGTAGCTCCCCTTCGGCGCATTGGCGAACGACACGTCGTAGGTCTCGTTGGCCTGCGTCAGAACAGCGACCGACAGATTGTCGACAGTGTTCTTCATGCCGGCGTTGAGCGCCGCGGCGGCGCCCGCCGGAATCGAATCTTGCCAGAAGGCGATGTTGTGCGGCCCGCCCGAGACATTGATAAAACGCACGGTGGTACCC
>DAIQBJ010000215.1:0-5264 GCA_036781225.1 Gemmatimonadales bacterium
GGAGCTACGGCCGCCGGAATGGCCGTTGCCTTCAGGGCCGATCGAGGCGCTGCGCCTGTTCGACGCTATGACCGAGCTCGTGAAATCGCTGGCGGCGCGCCGGCCGTTGTTGCTCGTGCTCGAGGATCTCCACTGGGCCGACGAGATGAGTGTCCGCCTCTTTTCCTTCCTCGCACGCCGCCTCGAGGGCCGTCGGATCCTCCTCGTCGGCACCGCCCGCGAGGAAGAGCTCGACGACTCCTCCCCCGTCCGTCGGATGCTCGCTGAACTCTCTACGGATGAGCGGCTAGTGCGGTTCCCCTTGGCGCCACTGTCACAGCAGCACACGCGCGTGTTCGTCCGTAGTCTCGCTGAAAGGAGCAGCGCCGACGAGGCGACCCTTACGCGGCTCGAAGACCGGATCTGGATGCTGAGTGAAGGGAACCCTTTCGTGATTGTCGAGAGTCTGCGCGAGGTGCTCGCCACCGCGCGACAATCCACCCCTCCAAATCTTCCGGCGTTGCCTCAGAAAGTCCAAGAGCTGATTGTCGGCCGGTTTGAGCGGCTGAGCGATACGGGCCAGCACCTGCTCGGGACGGCGGCCGTGATCGGACGCGACGTTGAATTTCGGGTGTTGCAGCGGGCGGCCGACGTTGGAGACGCGGACGCCGCCACCGCGGTGGAGACGCTCGTACGAATGCAAATCCTTCACAGCATCGACGAGCGATTTGACTTCACTCATGACCGGTTCCGCGAGGTAGCCTACGGCCGGCTCCTCCCCACGCGCCGCAGATTGCTCCACGCCCGCGTGGTTGCGGCCCTCGAGGACGTCTATGACGTGCCTGACATGATCGAGACGGTCCACCCGGATCGTCTCGGTGAGCATGTTGAGCAGCTCGCTTACCACGCCGTGCGAGGCGAGTTGGGCGAGAAGGCCGTGCCCTATCTCGCCCAGGCCGGGCTCAGGGCGACGGCCCGCTCGGCACTGCGGGAAGCCCTGGCCTGGTTCCAGCAAGCGCTCGGCGTGCTACAGGAGATGCCGGAGAGCCGGTTGACGTTAGAGCAAGGTCTCTACATCCGCACCGAGCTGTATTGGGTGCTGTTGAACCTCGGTGAAGTCCGGTCATCACTGCAGCCGCTGCGCGAGGCCGAAGCGCTCGCCGAGCGCCTCAACGACGACAGCCGACGAGGCCAAGTCTTGGCGCTTATGCCGAGCTCCCTCGCGGACCTCGGCGAACTGGACGAAGCGTGTATTGCCGGGACCCGCGCCCTGGCGATCGCACAACGGCTGGGAGATCGCATGCTCAAAATCCGCGCGACCCGCAATCTCGCACAGGCACATTACTACCGGGGCGACTCCAGGGCGGTGGTCGAGTTAGTCCGCGACAATCTCGGGGCATTTCCAACCAACCGGATCGATGAGACCACGGCAACAGAGCTTCGCCGTGCGCGGAAGCTCGTGCCGGCGGGAAATACGTTTGTACACCCCAGGCCCCTCACAGGTTCCCAGAGACACGCTGAGATTCTTAAGACACCGGGTCCAGGGGTGGACGATCCAAGACGCAGCGAACCACCCCGCAATGTACAAGCTGTACCGCAATACTCGGCCTTCTGGGAAATCCCATTAGCTATCAGCACTCTCGGTTTTCTGGTTCTCAGCCTCGCCGATCTCGGCAGGTTCGTCGAGGGGGCCGCATACGAAGCCGAGGCCATTCAACTCGCCGAGCGGACCGATAATGCTCGCTACATCGGTTTCGCCTACGGTACTGCAGCCTCTTTTCACCTCACCAAGGGCGACTGGGGAAGGGCGCGGGACCTAATCGAGCACGCGGTCTCAGTGTTCCGGAACGGGAATGTCGTTCTCCAGCTTCCGCTCGCAGTTGCCCGCTCCGCGTGGGTGCTAGCCCAGATCGGCGAGACGAGCGAGGCGGTGAACCGGCTGCGGGAGGGCGGGCTGCTGGCCGAGCGCCACTCGGCGAGGGGAATCGTCGGCCTTCGCGAATACCACGCGCTGGGGCGTACGTGTTTGGTGCTCGGTCGGCTCAGCGAGGCGCAGCAGATGGTCGAGCGCGCGGTCGAACATCCTCATCTCAGCCTCGGTTGGTGGGCATATGCGCTACACCTGCTCGGCGACATCGCGACCCATCCCGATCGTATCGATGAAGAAAGCGCCGAACGCTATTACCGTGAGGCGCTCGCCTTGGCCGAGCCGCGCGGCATGCTCCCGCTCGTCGCCCACTGCCACCTCGGCCTCGGAAAGCTTCATTGGCGCACGGGCAAGCGTGAGCCGGCGCTGCATCTCACTGCCGCGATGACGATGTACCGCGAGATGGGGATGACGTACTGGCTGGAGAGCGCGACGACGGAATTGAGAGAGCTAACCTGAGCTGTTTTCAATTCCTGGGTGAAGTTTGGGTAACGAAAGGGGTTAGCGGCTTCAACGTCCGCTAACCCCTCGTCGTTCATGGTTGCGGGGGTCGGATTTGAACCGACGACCTTTGGGTTATGAGGGCACCTGTAGCAGCCACATACGACCACAAGCGCCTACAAGAACCGAGAACTAGCTAGCCCCGTTTCGGCTGCTGTCACCCGCTGTGGTATGGCCAACCCGGAAACTTCACGGAAAGTGTGGAGGCTTCTCGGGTAAGCATCAAGTGTGACCGCATCCTAAGTTGGGAGGGCAGGAACCGGACTCTCCAACGGGATTCGAACCCGTGTTTGAGTCGCGATCACGTTTTCGCTAAGGGGTCCGCGTAAGTTACGCATTGTTTAGTTCCGAAGAAGTCGACGCGACTAAAACATGCAGCTCTCAAAAGCTCGGTTCGGGTCCATAAACTCAGCACCGCGACATCACCGCGCGGCTTCGATCACTTCAGCGCGCAGCGTCAATGCCAGCATCGCGCGATCGCTTGCGACGGTGATGCCGACCGTCTGGCCGGTGTGAGCGCGTTGCCGAGAATGCGGCACACTCGCCTTTCGTAGTCGTATCACCTTAATCGACCTAGCCTATCGGCAGGCGGCAGCCGCCGTGAACCCTGCCCGGTCACCGTTCTCTCGTAAGTGTGGCGTCGCCCGTCGCCTCGTCTACGACAACCCGCACTGCGAGCGGCGTCGGTCGTCCGCGTACGGCCGTCGGTCCCTGGCCGCCTGAAACCTCGACGTAGTGTAGGGCCAGTTCGAACACCGTGAGCGGCGACGCGACAGACTCCCGCTGTCGCGCCCAGCCGTCGGCGAGATAGGTCGACGGCGGTTCACCCGCCCTGCCCCACTCCACGAAGCCGCGCGCGTACCCGTCGCTACCCGCGAACTCGACCACTAGCGCGGCACGACGCGCCTGGACGTCGGCTTTCGACGCGTCGGAAAATCTGAGCTCGTACGCGCGCACACGAAGCGGCGCCGCGTGCGCGACGACGTCGGTAGCCTGGACGCGCCGGCCACTCACCGTCGGATGGTCGATCGTCCCGGGGCGTCCACACCCGGCGATGGCGAGTGCCAGCGCCGCGGTCGTCGCGCTACGCCGGCAAGAACTCGGCAGTGAAGACAGCATGATTCGGTCCTCCTTCTTCCCCATGGCGATGGAGCTTTACGGGCCTCCGATCACCTTCCAGGCAGAGTGGCCGCCCTTCATGTACTTGGGGTCGAATCCGGCATCACGGAGCGCGACGGCGGTCTTGCATGCGACATGAAAGCCGCAGGCACAGAACACGACTGTTGGAACGCTCTTTGACAGCTCACCCACCCGCTCACTGAGCCGCTCCAGATCGCGCCAGACAGGGTCCGGCGGTCCATCGCAGAGTTCGGGAAGGTACCCCTGCCCTATCGCGCATGCTGCTGCTGGGGCCGAGACACGTTCGTCCAGTGGATGTGCTGCATGAAGGCATCGACATATTTCTCGCCACTGCGCCATAGTCCAAGTGATAGGAACTGAGCTTCTTCGGCTCACAGCCGTGATGCCGCGGATGGCGACAGATAGTAGGGGCGCCGGGGCGATGGCCCCGGCGCCGACTCTAGTCGTCATCGTCGTCGTCAGCGCCTCCTCGGCTGAGGACCGTGCCGTCCGCCTTGACGTACATCGTCATCTTTTGGCCGTCTTTTGCGATCTTCACCGCGTAGGCGGCCTCGCCACGCTCCGTGGCCCGCGAGATGCCGGTCACCTGGCCACCGGCGCTCTCGCGCTCGATCGTCGCCTTCACCGGGAGCGGGACCTGGTCCAACGACACTTTCTCGTCGCGTCGCTCGGGAGCTCCTTTCGCCTCGTCGTCCGCCCACACACCGTTGAGCAGGCCAGCCGAGGGGATCAGCCCGCTCAATGCACTTGCCGTGACCACGAGAGCGGCGACCGCGACCGTTACGGCGATACGCTTCATGACGTCGACCTCCTTCGTGAGATGCGCTCATGGCCGTGATCATGAGGGGTGTCGGAAGAGATGCCACTGAAGAGTTCCTGACATTCGTGTCATATGCGACGAGGGAGCCGCGCTGAAGGGACCAGTTCTTGGCGGTTGGTCGCTCCTCCCAGAATCTAGTCCACTGCGCCGGTGAAATTCGATCTGGCGACGGCCCAAGGCACTGCCGCCGCCCGCGCGAAATTTTGGCCGCGGGACGTCCGCTAAGCCGCTGAGCAGCCGCTGGTTGTTGTAGTCGTCTTGCAACGTCTGGAGCGTGCGCTGCAGATCGTCGAGTCTGAGAAACCAATGCGACGCTAAACGCTCACGTCGAAACGTGCCGAACACTTCGATGAACGCCTTGTCGACGGGCTTCCCCGGCCGACTGAAGTCGAGTTGGACTCTGTTCCAGTAGCCCAGTGTTCGAGCGCTTTCGACGTGAACTCCGTGCCGTTGTCGACGGTAATGCGCCTCCGGTAGTCGGCGGGTGACCCGGACAGCGCCGAGGATCCGCGCGACATCGCCGCCACGGAATGTCGCGGCCTCGCTCAGGGCGAGGCACTGGCCAGCGTGTCCTCAGCCGTCATTTCTGCGGTCCCGAGTCCATCGCCAGGAAAGAGCGCGATGCAATGAAGGTCGTGACGACGAAGGGCTTCGCGACGACCCGCTCGACGAGACACGCGACGGAGAGGGCTGAGATTGAGGTACCAATCTCGACGGATCCTTACGCTTCTGTCAGGAACTCTTCAGGTGCGCGCAACGATCGACGAGAGACGATAGCGTCGTGGCCAGAAACGAACTCTTGGAGACTCTCGGCGACATTAGATGTGAGAGGAGTGACGGCGATGCAGCCAGAACTCTACTTCTACGAACAGTGGCTCCGCGAGCGACACGCCGATA
>DAIQBJ010000216.1:0-5195 GCA_036781225.1 Gemmatimonadales bacterium
GTTTAGGCGGTTTCTACCCTTACGAGAGGAGTAAGGTGCGGTCGCGCCAAGCCATTCTCTTCTTTTCGCCGGCTGGTCGGTCCGTACCTGACTTCGTGACCGCCTGGGTCAACGGGAGAGGGGTTCCCGTGATCACCATTCCCCATGCGGCGGCCGTGGAAGAACGGGTGCTGCGCTCTCTTCCCACGCTGGTGGTCGTGGACGCCGATAGTGCCGGCGAAGAGGGGATGGAGCTCTGCTCCCGGCTCAAAGGCGATGCCTACACGGCCATTGTTCCGCTCGCCGTGGTGATCAATCGTCACGCGACCGATGCGGTCCGTCGCTGGTTTGCCGCCGGCGCCGATGAAGTCATCACGCCGCTGTTCGAGCCGGGGGAGCAGGCCGGCCGCCTCGACGCTCTGGTCACACGCGCCGAGCGGGATGTTGCGGTAAACCCTTCGACTCGACTCCCGGGCACGACCGAGATCGAACGCGAAGTGCGCCGGCGCATGGAGCGCGGCGAGCTGTTTGCGGTCTGCTACGCCGATCTGGATCACTTCAAGGAGTACAACGATCGCTACAGCTATTACGACGGCGATCGGGTGATCTATTTGCTCTCCCGCATTTTGCACGACGTGGTGCGGGGGATGGTTGGACACGACGGCTTCGTCGGGCATATCGGCGGCGATGACTTTATAGTAGTCATCCCGATCGAGAGCATTCAGGCGGTTTGCACCGAGGTGCTGGAGGTGTTCGACACGCTCGTGCCCTATCAGTACAACGAGCAGGATCGACGCGCGGGCTACTACTTCGGCAAGGATCGGCGCGGGCAACTGCATCGCGTGCCGCTCATGACGCTGTCGATCGGCGTCGTCACCAACAAACACCGCCGCTTTGCGCACCCCGCCCAGGTGAGTGAGCTGGCGACCGAAATGAAAAGCTACGCGAAGACGCAGGCGGGCTCGGTATTTGTGGTCGATCGTCGTCATGATAGGGAAGGGAACGACGAGGAAAGCGGAGACAGCGAGGCGTAGCGCGTGAACGTCAACTGTCCATCGTGCCAAACGGTCTATCGCGTGGACCCGACCAAGGTCCCCGCGAGTGGCATCCGCGCGCGCTGCAGCGTGTGCAACAACATTTTCGCCGTCAGCGGGGATGGAGCGGCTGCGCGCGTGGCGCCTGCCAGTGCGACACCCGCGACCGCATCTTCACGGCCCGCGATGTCGCCGCCACCGCCGCCACCGCCGGCACCCCCGCGACCCCTGACGCCCGCGTCTCCGCCACTCGCGCCGGCCCCCGCCCCGGCCCCGCGCGCCCCGGCACCCGCGACAGCCCGAACGCCCGCACCCGCTCCGGCTGCGCCGGCTTCTGCGCCGTCGCCGATCGCGCGGCCCGCGACACCGTCAGCGCCACCAGCGGCGCGGCCCGCAGCGCCGTCCGTCGCGGCAGCGCCGGCCAGGCCTGCGGCACCCCCGTCGAGCCGCAACCCGTTCGCCGCGAGGCCCGCAGCGACCGCCCCCACCGCCACGCCCCCGCGTCCGGCGCCATCCGCGCCTCGGGCACCCGCGTCGGCTCCCGTGCCGCCGGTGGCGTCAGCGACTCCCGCGCCACCAATTCAATCGCCACCGCAGCCGCCTCCACTGCGGCCGCAGGCCGCGCCGTCGACCGCGACTCCGGCGGCCCCCCCGGCTCCCCCGGCTCCCCCGGCCCCCCCGGCAGCCCAGGTTTCACCGGCCCCTACCTCCCCGCCCGGCAGGCGCAGCACCGGTCCACTGCGTCCGGTCAATCCGTTTATGGTTCAGGACCCGAAGCAGAAGGCCCGACGCCTGGCGCGGGCCCTGATCTCGGACATGCTCGTCTATCATCCTGAGAAGCGGCAGCAGGGCATTCGCGATGGCACGCTGCCACAGCTCTTCAAGGATGAAATCGACAAGAGCTGGCAGGAGTACGTCGAGCAGGTCGGCCAGGAGATGGCGCAGAGCACGCCGTACTGGACCGAGGCTCTGAACGAAATTCTCGCAGGGGGGAAGACGCTGTTCTAATGGCTCTCACTGACCGTTTTGCCGATTTCGATCGTCGACTCACCGAGCTCCGGGGCTTTCTTTGACGTGGAGGGGAAAACCGCGCGCCTCGCGGAGCTGGAGCACAAGATGGCCGACGGATCGTTATGGGCCAACGCGGAGCGCGCCCGCCAGACCGTCGCCGAGGTCAAATCGCTGAAAGGGTGGCTCGAGCCGTACCACGCGCTGCGCAAGCGGGTGGATGAGGGCCGAGAGCTCAACGAGCTGCTGGAAGCCGAATCCCACGTCGATCTCGCCTTACAACGCTCGCTCGAGACCGAGGCGGATGAAATCGCCGGCCGGCTCGAGTCGCTCGAGATGCAGAACATGTTGCAGGGACCGGATGATGGGCGCGATGCGCTGCTCACCATTCATCCGGGTGCCGGCGGCACCGAGTCACAAGACTGGGCCGAGATGCTGGTCCGCATGTACACGCGCTGGGCGGAGCGGCATGGCTTCGCCGTGAACGTGCTCGACATCCTCCCGGGTGAAGAGGCGGGCATCAAATCTGCCGAGATCGAGATTCGCGGCCGATATGCCTTTGGCCTCCTGAAGGCGGAGAAGGGCGTCCATCGCCTGGTGCGTATCTCGCCGTTCGACTCGCAGTCACGCCGGCACACCTCGTTCGCGTCGGTCTTCGTCTATCCCGAGGTCGACGACGAGATCGAGATCGAGATCAAGGACGATGATCTGCGGATCGACGTGTTTCGGGCGTCGGGCAAGGGCGGGCAACACGTCAACAAGACATCGTCTGCGGTGCGGATCACACACTTGCCGACGGGGATCGTCGTATCGTGCCAGCAGGAACGCAGCCAGGGCAAGAACAAGGCGACGGCGATGAAGATGCTCAAAGCGCGGCTGTACGAGCGCGCGGTCGCCGAGCGCGACGCCAAGAAGGCGGAAGTGGACAAGCAGAAGACGGACATCGCGTGGGGCAATCAGATTCGCTCATACGTGTTCCAGCCTTACACGATGGTCAACGATCACCGGACCGAGCTGAAAGTGAGTGACGTGCACAAGGTCATGGACGGCGATCTCGATCCATTCATCGAAGCGTTCCTGAGGCGCTTCGGGAGCAAGGCCGCGTAATGACCGGTTTCGTCGAAGCCGCGCGCCGCGAGAAGCTGAAGGAGCTGATCGAGCGAGGCGTTGCCCCGTTCGCGTACCGCTTTGAGCGCAGCGCCACCGCCAAGCAGGTGCTCGGGGCGTACCGGGATGACACCGACGCGACCGAGCACCGCCTGGCGGGTCGCCTGGTGGCGCTGCGGCCTCACGGCAAAACCACCTTCGCGCATCTGGAGGACGCCAGCGGCAGGATCCAGCTCTATTTCAAGGGCGATGAGCTGGGGACGGATCTCTACGGCCTGATCGAGCTGCTCGACCTGGGGGATCACATCGGGGTCGAGGGGCGCCTGATGAAAACCCGAACCGGCGAAATCACCGTGCGCGTCGGTCGCTTTACGTTGCTGGCCAAGGCGCTCAGGCCGCTGCCGCTCGGCAAGGAAGACGCGAGTGGCGTAAAACACGGCGAACTGACCGACCCGGAGTTACGCTACCGGCAGCGGTACGCCGATCTCGCGGTGCATGCCGACGTGCGGGAAGTGTTCCGGTTGCGCACCCGGATTGTGCAAGGGATTCGGGCGTTCCTCGACAGCAAGGGGTACTTGGAGGTGGAGACGCCGGTGTTGCAGCCGCTGTACGGCGGCGCGACGGCATCGCCGTTCAAGACGCAGTACGAGGCCCTCGACACCACGTTCTATCTCCGCATCGCGGATGAGCTGTACCTGAAGCGCTGTATCGTGGGCGGTCTCGAGAAGGTGTACGAGATCGGCCACGACTTTCGCAACGAAGGATTGTCGCGCTTTCACAATCCCGAGTTCACGATGGCGGAGTGGTATCAGGCGTACGCAGACTACAACGACATGGCCGAACTGACGGAAGCAATGCTATCGAGTCTCGTGCTCGACTTGTTCAAGAGCAGCGTGCTGGAGCGCCACGGCGCGACGCTCTCGTTCGAGCGGCCGTTCGCGCGCAAGGATTATTACGCGCTGGTGCGCGAGCACGCCGGCGTCGATCTCGCCCGTACCAGCGACGCGGAGCTGCGCGCCGTGCTGAAGCGCCACAACGCACCGCCGGACGAGATCGCTGCGCTCAGCGGGCCGAAGCTCGTCGATGAGGTCTTCAAGACCTCCGTCGAGCCGAAGCTGGTGCAGCCGACGTTCGTCTTCGACTATCCCGTGGCGCTCTCGCCGCTCGCGAAGCCGAAGCGCGGTGACCCGACCAAGGTCGAGCGCTGGGAGCTGTTCGTGCAGCACCGCGAGCTCGCCAATGCGTTCAGCGAGCTCAACGACCCCGATGAGCAGCGGCGCCGCTTCGAGCAGCAAGCGGCCTTCCGCGCGGCGGGGGACACCGAAGCACAGCAGCTGGACGAGGACTACCTGCGCGCGCTGGAGTACGGCATGCCGCCCGCGGGCGGCGTCGGCCTGGGCGTCGACCGGTTCACCATGATCCTCGCCGACCAGACGAACATTCGTGATGTGATCCTCTTTCCGATGCTGCGGCCCGAATGACGATCTCCATCACGGTCCTCGACGTCCTGAAGGCCCTGTTCGTGATCGCGACGCTCGGGGCGCTCGCCGTGCTGGCCAGCAACTGGCCGAATCCGCTCGATCTGCGCATCGCCATGCGCTACCTGCGCAGCCGCCGGTCGTCGCGGCTCCTTTCCTTAATTACGGTCATCGCGGTGGGCGGCGTGACCGTCGGCGTCATGGCCCTGGTGATCGTGCTCGGCGTCATGAACGGGATGCAGAACGACCTGCGCGAGAAGATTCTCGTCGTGAATCCCCATCTCCGCATCCTCACCTATGGCGAGGGGCTGCGGCTCGACGATTGGAGCACCGTGCTCGGCAAAGTGCAGCGCACCCCGGGGGTGGTGGCCGCCGCGCCGTTCGTCCTGACCCAGGGCCTCATCTCCGCGGGGCACGATTACGCCGAGGGAGTGGCGGTGATCGGTGTCGAAGCCGATACCGGCCTCCGCGCCGTAACGAGTCTGCCGCACTACTTCACAAAGGGCGACCTGACGTTCCACACGACGCAGCCGGGCGTGGAAGGCGGGATTGCGATAGGGACCAGGCTCGCCACCAAGCTTTCCGCCTA
>DAIQBJ010000217.1:0-5156 GCA_036781225.1 Gemmatimonadales bacterium
AACCCCTGACCTCCTGGGTGCGATCCAGGCGCTCTCCCAGCTGAGCTACAGCCCCGCATGACGGGCCCGGAAAATAACCCCACCCACTCTATTCTCCAAGCAACTCTGCCAGCGCTGAGCTAGCGAATCAATGCCTTTCGCAGATTGTTGATCAACCCATCGAACATCCGATGCGCGTTTCGGCGACGGTAAAACTGGCCGTTGAGCCAGGAGCGGAAGCCATTGGGCACCCAGATGTGCTTGAACGTGACCTTGGTGGAGCCACCTTCGAAGCCGAGCCCGAAAAACGTCTTGGAGCCGGCGCGGTGATAGATCTCGACCCACCCGAACGTGTGGGGTGGAGAGAAATCGATAATCTCGATGACCGACTCGTGCTGATGCATGTCGCGCTGGAACGTGAGTTTGTAGCGGGCGCCCTTGCCCGGCGATTTTTCGTGCGTCGTGGCTTTCACGTCGACGCAGCGCGGCAGCCATTCCGGCATGCGTGCCGGATTTGAGATGAGCGCGAAGACTTTGTCGATCGGTGCGGGAACGGTACCGGAGTAGGTAAAGGAAACGGGACCCATGAGGCGCTGAATATAATCGCCGTCATGAGTCCCGCCCGGTCAGAGACCTATCGTCAAGCCGCCCTGCCACATAAAGTCATTTTGGGTCTTGTTATAGCCGAAGTGGTCGAATTTATAAATCACGTCTCGGCCTTCTGCCCTGAGCCCGAGCCGGCCGAGATTGTAATCGGCGCCCAGCCCGACATCGCCGCCGAACTGCGAAAACGACTCTGACAACGTCTTGTCCTTCACCTTGACCGCACCCAGACCGCCGAGCACGTAGGGTGAGAGCTTGTTCTCACGTCCCTTGAAGTCCCACACCGCGTTGCCCATGAGCGACGTCTTGTCGAACGTCGTCGTGGTGGGAGTCGTGCCGGTCGTGGAGAGGTCGTTCTTCGCATAGTTCGCATCGGCGCGCACGGCAAATTTCGGCTCGAGGCGATACGCGAGGTTTGCGCCAGCCGAAAAGCCGGTCTTCCAATCTGCGGTCGATTGGAGATCCGTGCCCGAGGAGCTGCCGCCGACGTTCGCGCCGAGAATCCAGCGCTGCGGTTGTTGGGGCTGAAGCTGCTGTGCCGCGACGGGCGACGCAGCGATGAGCAGGCCGATGAAAACGAACCGGGTCGTCATACGTCCTCACTGAGTGTGTTACGTGACGACCCGGCCCCTCACGCCACAGTCACCGCACGCGTTTCACTCGGCAAATGGAACGTCGACCTCCAGTCCATCCTTCGCGACGCTTGCATTCGGAAACACTTCGCGCGCCTCGCGAGCCAGCTCGTCCGCGCTGATCGAGTAGCGAGCCGAAACGTGCGACAGCACGAGTTTTTTCGCTTTCGCGGCGAGCGCGACTTGCGCAGCTTCTTTCGCGGTCGAGTGACCGGTGTCGCGCGCGCGATCGCGCTCTTCCTCGCCGAATGTTGCTTCGTGAACCAGCAGGTCGGCGCCCGAGGCGGCGTCGACGGTCGCCGCACACGGGCGCGTGTCACCCGTGAACACGACGAGCCGGCCCGCCCTCGCCGGGCCGACGAACCCGTCGGCCGTGAACCGCCGCCCGTCCTCCAGCTCGATCGGTTCGCCCTTCGAGAGCTTGCCCCACAGCGGTCCCTCCGGTACGCCTGCGGCCTTTGCCTTCTCGACGTCGAATCGCCCACGACGCACGTGCTCCTTCAGGACGTAGCCGAGCGACGGCCCGCCGCCGTGCTCGGTGGGAAACGCGTCAATGTCGTAGCCGTCGCGCGCATTGCCGCCCGCGCGGCGCACGGTGTCGCCCCCCTTCACCTCGGTGATCTCAATCGGGAACGGCACGCGTTCCACCCCGAGCTGAAGGGCGGTGCTCAGGACCTTTTTGGCCCCTTTGGGACCGTAGAGAAACAGCGGCTCGGGCCGGCCCTGGAGCCCTAACGTGCGAATCAGCCCGATCACCCCGAGGAAGTGATCGGCGTGAAAGTGGGTAAAGAAGATTTCGGACAGGGCGAAGCTCACCCCGTAGCGCATCATCTGGCGCTGGGTCCCCTCGCCACATTCGAACAGCAGCGTCTCGCCTTCGCGATGGATGGCGAGGCCGGAGACGTTGCGTTCAACTGTAGGGCGGGCGGCGGAGGTGCCCAGGAAAGTGACGGTGAGCATGGAGGGCGAATATAAACGGTTAGAACATCTTCACCCTCACCAGCCCCGGCTTCATGTACTTGTCGGGATGCTCCCGGAGATCGTTCAGTAGTGCCGTCAGCGAGGCCGAGAGGTCGCGCAGATTGGCGTACATCATCGTGTCCGACGCCATCCGGCCCAGCGTCCCCTGGCCGCGGTTGATCCGCTGCAGCAGGGTATCGATGGAGGTCGTCGTTCGAGCAAGCTCGTTCGTCAGCTTATTCAGATTGGCGGCGATCGAATCGATGTTGCGTCCGGTTCCGGCTGAGAGCATCGAATCCACGCGCTGCATCACGCGCTCGGTGGCCTGCAGGGTGCGGGTCGTCTGCTTGACGAACGGGCCTTCGGGCGCGTTCGCGAGCGCGGCCATCGCGCGCTGTGTGACGATCAGCGTGTTATGGATGTCCTCGCCCAGACGATCGGAGACGATGTTCGCGGCATTTTCCATGAGCTCGTTGGCGCGGTTCGCCACACCCTGCGCCACATCCGTGATATCGGGCTGATTCGCGCCGGTCAGCACGCGGCCCGATGGCAACAGCTCTTTCTCGGGCGTGCCGGGACTGTAGTCGATGAATTTGGCGCCGAAGAGATCGAGTGCCGCGACCGCCGCGCTGGCGTCGATGTGCGGCCGCACGTCCTTGGCGATTTCGATCGTGACGCGCACGCTGTGCACGCGCTCGAGCGCCACACGGGCGACGCGACCCTTTTTCACGCCGGACACGAGCACGGGGTCACCCTGCTTCAGCCCGGCGACGCTCTCGAACATCACGTCCTGCGACATCCCGGTGGGATGCAGGGATCGACCGGTGAGCCAGAACATGCCCGCCAGGAACACCGCGACCCCGACGAGCACAAACGCCCCGACCCCGACTTCCTGCTTGTACGTGAGGTCCACTACGGCGCTCCTCCGAGGTCAAATCCTCCAGAGCGTCTCCGCGCCGGAGTCTCGAATATCAAACGACCAGCTTGAATCACCGCCATCTCGAGATCGCGCTCCAGGAATTGCTGCACCACCGGATCCTTGGACGCAATGATCTCCTCCGCTGTCCCGACCGCGCGGATCTTGGCCTGCGCCAGCAGCGCGATGCGGTCGGCCACTCGAAACGATCCGCGCACGTCATGGGTTACCACCACGCTCGTCACGCCAATCTCCTGCTGCAGCCGTTCGATCAGGGAATCGATTACATCCGCGTTCACCGGATCGAGTCCCGAGGTCGGTTCGTCGTACAGCAAGTATACCGGCTTTCCGGCGATCGCCCGCGCGATGCCCACGCGCTTGCGCATGCCGCCGGATAGCTCGGAGGGGTACTTGCGACCGACGTCCTCCCCCAGGTTCACCAGCCGCAAGCATTCTTTCACACGCTCGATGCAGTAGTCCTTGTCGTCGTATTGCATCTCGTCCGTGATGCCGAGGCGGATGTTCTCGAACACGTCCATCGAGTCGAACAGGGCCCCGTTCTGAAAGACGTAGCCGATACGGCTGCGCAGCGCGGCGAGCGCCGTGCGGCCGAGCGTCGGCACGAGCTGGCCATCTACCCACACTTCGCCAGAATCGGGCTTGATCGGCCGATGATGTGCTTGAGCAGCACACTCTTACCGACCCCCGATGGGCCCAACAACGCCACGGTCTCCCCTTCGGCGACAAAAAAGTCGACGCCGTCGAGCACGACGTTGTCTACGAAGCGTTTGGAGACCTTCTTCAGCTCGATGCTCACTTCGCGGTCCCCAGGATGAGCTTGGTCAGAATCGTATCGAGCATAAGCACTGCCACGGACGATGCCACCACGGCCTGGGTCGTCGACCGCCCAACCCCCTCGGCCCCCTGCTGGGTGTTGAAGCCGACGTAGCAGGGGATGATCGTGACGGCCCCGGCGAAGGCGTACGATTTGATCAGGGAGTACCACAAGTCGAGCGGCCTGAAGAAGTAACGAGACCCGAACTCGAAGTCGGCGTACGTCAGGCCGAGCGACGACTGGGCCGTGATGTACCCGACCACGATGCCGAAGGCGTTCGCGAGCATGACAAGCACCGGAATCGCGAACAGGCCGGCCAGAATCCGCGGTAGCAGCAGGTGGGTGACGGGAGAGCGGCCCAGGCTCTCGAGCGCGTCGATTTGCTCGGTCACCCGCATACTGCCGAGCTCCGCCGCGTAGCGCGCCCCGATCCGGCCCGCCAGGATGAGCCCCGTCAGGACGGGGCCCAACTCGAGAATCATCGACTCCGAGATGACTCCGCCGGCGACGTAGAGAGGCAGCTGGCCGGTAAACTGGTAGCCCGCCTGCAGGCTGGTCACGGCGCCCGCAAAGCCCGCCACCAGCAGCACGATAAACAGGCTGCCGTAGCCGACGGACGTCGTCTGGTCGATGGTGCGGGGAACCCAGACGCGCCATTCCAGGATGCCGCGCACCAGGTCGAGGAGCATAAAAAAGAAGCGCCCCGCGTGGCTGGCGCTTCGCAGCGACCACCGCCCGACGTATCGCCGCAGGTCGAGGGCGGCGGTGATTGGTCTCATGGCCCCTTATCTTGTGTAGCTATGAGCTTCACGCGCAAGCTCTTAGCCTGGTACAAGCGCAACGGCCGCGATCTGCCGTGGCGTTCCACGCGCAATCCGTATGCCATTCTCGTCTCGGAGTTCATGCTGCAGCAGACACAGGTCAGCCGCGTGCTCGAATACTTCCCCCGTTTCATGGCGCGTTTCCCGACAATCGAACGACTCGCGGGCGCGCGCGCCAAGGCCGTGATGGAGGAGTGGGACGGACTCGGCTACTACGCACGGGCCAGGAATCTTCATAAGCTCGCCCGCGTGGTCAGGGCGACACACGCCGGCCGGATCTCCGACAAGCCTGAGGAGTTGCAGCAGTTGCCCGGTGTCGGACGGTACACAGCTGGCGCAGTCGCCTGCTTCGCATACGAGAAACCAGTACCCACCGTCGACACGAACGTCCGACGAGTCCTCGGGAGAGT
>DAIQBJ010000218.1:0-5148 GCA_036781225.1 Gemmatimonadales bacterium
TCTGCACCGAGCCGGACGCGGGCTCCGCGCCGCGATCCCCGTCGTTGAAGACCCGGACGCTCGACCATTCGCCACCTGTTGCCATCCTCAGACCGGCCTCGTCCTTGATCCCGCACTCTTCGGCGAGGAGGCGCCAGCCATGGGTCGAGATAAGTAGCCACGTCGGCACTTGGTAGTTCGCGAGTACTTCCAGGAGGCGCACGGCGTAGGGCGCGCCCGAGGCTCCGGTAATGGCGAGGACGATGGGATTTGCCGGGGTGGTCACGGCCGGAAACATAGCGTTAATTCGATCTCATGATCTCGCATACGCGATTCCTGGCCCTCGCGGCCTTCGTCCCCGCTGTCGTCGTCGCGCAGCAGGCACCCGCACCGTCTACTAGTGCACCAGCGCTCACGCCGCCCGTTGCGGCTGTTCGCCCCCATCGCTTCGACGAGCACGGCACCGTTCGAACCGACTCCTACTACTGGCTGCGCGAGCGAAGCAACCCCGAGGTGATCAAGTACCTCGAGGACGAGAACGCCTACACCAAGGCAGTCATGGCGCATACTGAGGCGTTGCAGAACCGGCTCTACGACGAGCTCAAGGGCCGCGTGCTCCAGAATGACCAGTCGGTGCCATTTCGCCAGGGCAACTACTTCTATTACACCCGCCTCGTGGAAGGGAAGAACTACCCCATCTACGCGCGCAAGCGCGGCTCGCTGAACGCGCCCGAAGAGATTCTCATCGATGCCAACGCGCTGGCCGAAGGGAAGCCGACGTTCCTGATCAGGGCCTGGGAAGTCAGCTCTGCGGAGGATCTGCTCGCGTTTGCCGTGGACACGACAGGTGGGCGCGTGAGCTCGATTCGCTTCAAGAATCTGCGCAGCGGCGAATTGCTGCCCGACATCGTCCCGCGCGCGATCGGCGGTATCGCGTGGGCCGAGGACAACCGCACCCTGTTCTACACGAAGCCCGACTCCGTCACGGTGCGACCCTGTCAGATCTACCGTCACAAGCTCGGCACGCCCGCATCGGCCGATCAATTGGTCTATGAGGACAAAGACGAGACGTATTACACGTCAGTGTTCAAAACCAAGTCCCGGGCGTACATCATGGTTCAGTCCGAGCAAACGATGGCGACCGAGTACCATTACGTTCGCGCGGACCAACCCGATGCGGCCGTTCGCGTGCTCATTCCGCGAACGCGCGGTCACGAATACTACGCCGACCACTTCGGCACGTATTTCTACATCCTGTCGAACGACCACGCCAAGAATTTCCGCCTCATGCGCACGCCGGTGGCGCGGCCCGGTCGCGACAACTGGGAAGAAGTCATTGCACATCGCCCGGATGTGCTGCTCGAGGGCTTCGAGTTCTTCAAAGACTACCTGGTGTTGAGCGAGCGTAAGGACGGTCTGGTGCAGCTGCGCGTGCGGCCCTGGAGCAGCGGCGGGGGGGCGGGGGGCCGTGCTGAGTACTACCTCGATTTCGGCGAGCCTGCCTACCTCGCCTACGTCAGCGTCAATCGCGAATTCGCCACGCCGCTGCTGCGGTATGTCTACACGTCGTTGACGACGCCGTCGTCCACCTACGACTACGACATGCGCACGCGGCAGAAGACACTGCTCAAGCGCGATTCCATCTTGGGCGGCTTCGATCCGGCGAACTACGTGACGGAGCGTCTGTACACGACCGCGCGCGACGGGGCTCGAGTGCCGGTCTCGGTCGTCTATCGCAAAGACATCGCCCGGCCGGCCCCCTTGCTGCTGACGGGCTATGGATCGTACGGGGCGAGCACCGATCCGACATTCTCGTCGGATCGGCTGTCCCTGCTCGACAGGGGTTTCGTATTTGCAATCGCGCACATTCGCGGCGGGTCCGAAATGGGCCGGGCGTGGTACGAAAACGGCCGGCAACTGCAGAAGAAAAACACCTTCACCGATTTCATCGATGTGGCCGACGACCTCGTGCGCCGGGGCTTCACGACCCCCGACCGGATGTTCGCGCGCGGCGCCAGTGCCGGCGGCTTGCTCATGGGCGCTGTCGTCAACCTCCGGCCGGAGCTGTTCAAAGGCGTGATCGCCGGTGTGCCCTACGTCGATGTCATCACGACGATGATGGACTCGACCATCCCGTTGACGACCGGTGAGTACGACGAATGGGGCAATCCCCACGACTCCACCTTCTACCGGTACATGTTGTCGTATTCACCCTACGACAACGTCGAACGGAAGGCATATCCGAATCTGCTCGTCACGGCCGGCCTGTACGATACGCAGGTGCTGTATGTCGAGCCGGCGAAATGGACGGCCAAGCTACGCGCCATGAAGACCGACACGAACCGCCTGATCCTGCGCACGAACATGGAGGCGGGGCACGGCGGTGCGTCGGGTCGCTACAAACGCTGGCGCGATGTCGCGTTCGAGTATGCCTTCTTACTCGACCTGGCGGGGCTGGGAGACAGGCCTACACCCTAGCGTCCGCGGCGATTCGGCGTGGGGGAGCGTTTGGGGTGCGCCGGCGGACGCTGTGGCGGAACGGCGGGGAACGGCGGGGCACGGCGCGGTGGGCGGCTTGCGCCCGCCTTGGGCCGCCGTTTGGTCATAGCACTCGATCCACGAGTGCACCCAGAAAGACGACGATGCTCACAACCCCGTTGGCCGTGAAAAACGCGGCATTGAGTTTCGACAGATCGTCCGGTCTCACCTGGCGATGCTCCCACCCGATCACCACGATCGCGATGACCACGCCGGCCATGTAGGGGAGTCCCAGACCGGCTCCCTTTCCGAACAGGATCAACGCGGCAATCGCTGCACCGTGCAGCAGCTTGGCCGTAATGATCGCCCACCCCGGCCCCAGCCGCACCACGAGTGACCGCAAGCCCTCGGCGCGGTCGAACGCCTCGTCCTGCAGGGCATAGAAGATGTCGAAGCCGGCCACCCAGCACGCCACCGCGACCGCAATCACGAGCAGCAGCCACCAGGGATCGCTCCATGCCCCGGTGACCGCGACATAGCCACCCACCGGCGCGATCGCGAGTGCGCCTCCCAACCACAGGTGCGACCAGTCGGTGAAGCGCTTCGTGTAGCTGTACGTCGCGATCCAGATCAGCGCGACCGGCGCGAGCTCGGCACACAGCGGGTTCAGCGCCCACGCGGCCCAGAGGAACAGCACCATCGCGGCGATCACCGCGGCCCACGCCTGGCTGACCGTCAGCCGGCCGGCCGGCAGTTCGCGCTGCTGGGTGCGCGGGTTCCGCGCGTCGAACCGCCGATCGGCGATGCGATTGAATCCCATCGCGACGAACCGCGCGGCGGTGAAGGCCACAACGACCAGGATCGCCACGCGCCACGTGACCGGCTGTCGGTACGAAGCCACGATCACCCCCAGCAGGGCGAACGGCAGCGCGAAAACTGTGTGGGGGAGCTTTACGAGATTCACGTAACGGATGAGGAGCGATTCGCCCGAGAGGGTCTGGCCCTCGTGCGTGGCGCGTGGTGCGTCGTGCGTGGGGTTCACAGGTCGATGCCCAAATCCTTCCACATCGCATCGACCTTCTCCTTCGTGGCCGGATCCATGACGATCTTGTTCGGCCACTCGCGCGTGAACCCTTCTTCTTTCCATTTCCGCGTCGCGTCGATGCCCATCTTCGAGCCATACGTGAAGCCGCGGCTCGAGTGATCGAGCACGTCGATCGGTCCCATCGTGAAGCGAACGTCGCGTTCGGGATCGATGTGATTGAGCGCGATCCACCAGGCCTCCTTGGGGTCGCGCACGTTGACGTCCTTGTCGACGACCACGATGACTTTGGCGAGGGACATCAGTCCCTGCCCCCACAGTCCATTCATCACCTTGTACGCCTGGCCCGGGTACTGCTTGTCGATGCTCACGAACACCAGGTTGTGAAAGATTCCCTCGGCCGGCATGTGCAGATCGACAACCTCCGGGATGGTCAGGCGCAAGAGCGGCAGGAAAATCCGTTCGGTGGCGTGGCCCAAATAGTAGTCTTCCATTGGCGGCCGGCCGACGATGGTATGCGGCCAGATCGGATCCTGGCGATACGTGATCGCCGTGACGTGAACCTTCGGGTAGTAATCGGCGAGGGAATAGAATCCCGTGTGATCGCCGAATGGCCCTTCGAGCACGAGATCCTCGCGGGGATCGATCTGACCCTCGATCACGATCTCCGCTTCGGCGGGGACTTCGAGATCCGATGTGACGGCTTTCGCGAGGTGCACACCCTCGCCGCGCAGGAATCCCGCGAACAGAAACTCATCGATCGTCGGCGGCAGTGGCGCCGAGGCGGCATAGATGCTCGCCGGGTCGCCGCCGAGGGCGATCGCGACGGGCATCGTCTCACCGCGCTCCGCCATCACGCGCCAGTGCGCCGCGCCGACTTTATGGCGTTGCCAATGCATCGCCAGCTCGTTGCGCCCCAACACTTGCACGCGATACATGCCCACGTTCCTGACACCTGACACCGGGTCTCGTGTCACGACCCCGCCCAACGTGATATAGGGGCCGCCGTCCTCGGGCCAGCAGATCGGCACCGGGAACTGCGAGAGATCGACTTCCGAATTCCTGAGGACGGTGCTCTGGCAGGGCGGCCGGCCGACGGTCTTGGGCGGGAACTTGGCGATCTCGGCGAGACGGGGCAGCATCGCGAGCTTGCCGAGCAATCCTTCCGGCACCTTCATCGCGAGGAGCTCGGCGATCCGCGCCCCGACGTGATCGAGGCATTCGACGCCGAGCGCGAGCGACATGCGCCGCTCCGACCCGAAGAGATTCACCGCGACTGGGAATTGTGACTGGCCGCCGCTGCGCAGCGTGGGCTGAGTGAACAGGAGCGCCGGTCCGCCGCCGGGCGACTTCATGCAGCGGTCGGCGATCTCGGTGATTTCCTTGTCGACCGCCACGGGATGCATCACCCGCGTCAGATCGTCCGCCTTGTCGATGGCGGCGACGAAATCGCGGAGATTATCGAGTGCCATAGTGCACCGCGCAGATGCCGCCCGTCAGCCGCTCGAAGCCGACGCGCGAGAACCCCGCGGCGACGAGATGCTGCGACAGCGCCTCGGGTTCGGGGAACGCCAGCACCGACTCTGGCAGGTACGTATAGGCGTCTCTATGTTTCGACACGAGCCGGCCGATGGCGGGGAGAATCCGGC
>DAIQBJ010000219.1:0-5090 GCA_036781225.1 Gemmatimonadales bacterium
ACCGGCGACACCGCGAGCCTGCACATGCGCGTCGTGAAGCCCGTGCGTCGAGCGACGATCCAGACCGCGAAGAACGTGACGCGGTTCGATGCCAAGCCCAACGGCGCGCGCACGATCCTCGGCCACTACGAGCCGCTGCGTCGCGCATTCGCCAATCTCTATCGCAACGCGGCCGAAGCGATGCTGGGACACGGGGTGATTGATGTGACGGTCACCGGCGACAGCGATGCGCTTGCGATCACGATCGCCGACCACGGACCTGGCATCCCAGCAGATCTGCGCCAGCGCGTGTTCGAACCGTATTTCACGACGAAGGCCGATGGCACGGGACTCGGCCTCGCGCTGGTGCGCGTGACGCTGGAAGCGCATCGGGGCACGATCAGCGTGAGCGAGACTGCGGGCGGGGGAGCGACCTTTCTGATCGTCTTTCCTCCGCCATCCGGGGCCTCCTCATGAGCCCCCGCGTCCTGCTCGTCGACGATGAAGCCAACATCCGCCGCATGGTGGGGGCATTACTGCAGTCGGACGGATTCGAGACCATCGAGGCCGCTGACGGCAACGCGGCGCTCACGCGCGTCGTCGAGGACTCGCCGGATGTGGTGCTGCTCGACCTCATGATGCCGCCGGGCCCCGACGGGCTCGCGACGCTCGAGCAGATCCGCAAGCGCGCGCCGCACGTCCCCGTGATCATGATGAGCGGCAAGGCGAATCTCGCCGATGCCGTGCGCGCCATGAAGCTCGGCGCCTTCCAGTTCCTCGAGAAGCCGCTGACACCCGAAGGTGTCGTCGTCACGCTGCGCAGCGCGCTCGAGCTGGGCCGCACCATCGCCGAGAACAAGCGGCTGCACGAACAGCTCGGCCATGCCGACCCGCTCGTGGGCTCGAGTACCGCGATGGAGGAGCTACGCGCACTCATTGCGCGCGTGGCACCCACCGAATCGCGCGTCCTGATCACCGGCGAATCGGGGACCGGCAAGGAGCTGGTGGCGTCCGCGATTCACCGCCAGAGCGCACGCGGCAACAAGCCGTTCGTGACCGTGAACAGCGCCGCGCTGCCCCGCGACCTCGTCGAATCAGAGATGTTCGGCCACGAGCGCGGGGCCTTCACCGGCGCCACCGAACGGCGCCAGGGCCGCTTCGAGCTGGCCGACGGTGGCACGCTGTTCCTCGATGAGGTCGGCGATCTCGGGCCGGAAGCGCAGGCCAAGCTGCTGCGTGTGCTCGAGAGCGGCGTCGTGGAGCGCGTCGGCGGCGAGAAACCCTTCGCGGTGAACGTCCGCGTCCTCGCCGCGACGAACAAGGACCTCAGGGTCGCCGTGCGGCAGAGTCTGTTCCGCGAGGATCTCCTGTTTCGGCTCAACGTGCTGCCGATCCATATCCCGCCGCTGCGCGAGCGGCCCGAAGACGTCGCACCGCTGGTGCGCCATTTTGCCGCGCGCTGCGCCGCCCGGCTGGGCCGTCCCGTGACGTTCGATGCGGGTGCGATCCCGCTGCTCGCCGCCTACGCGTGGCCGGGCAACGTCCGCGAGCTGGCGAATATCGTCGAGCGCCTTGCGATTCTGTCCGCTTCGGAACTGGTCACGGCGGCAGATGTCGCTCGCGTGCTGCCGCAGGACGGCATCGCGCCGCGCCCCGCCGCAACCGCCGACGGCGAGACGCCCTGGCGCGATATCGCGCTGTCGGACACGCTGGACCAGTACGAGCGCGAGCTGATCGCCCGCGCACTGTCGGTCTCGCGCGGCAACGTCGCCGAAGCCGCGCGGCGCCTGCTCACCGATCGTGCCAATCTGTACCGCCGGATGCGGCGTCTCGGCATCGAGCCGCCGCGCAATTACTTCGACTCCACCGAAAGCTGACCATGCTCGCTTTGCTGTTGGCCCTGGCCGCCGTGCAGGATACGACCATCGTCATCCAGCCCGAGAGCTCGAGTGCCGCGCTGCAGGCCCGCGCGCTGCCGCGCCTCGTGTCGGATGAAGTCATTCGGTTCTACAACGATCCCGCGACGACGCGCCTGGTAGGACGCACCCGCCTGCCGCACGGCAATGAGTGGCGCGGGAATGTCGCCGTGCGGAACGGCCCCGTGTTCGTCGCGGGCCGAGTGCAGGGCACGCTCGTCGTGATCAACGGCGATCTGTTTTTCGAGGCAGGCGCCGAGGTGAGCGGTGACGTGATCGTCGTGGGCGGCACCGTCGACACCACGTCCAGTCCAAAGGTGGGCGGTGAGCTCCGGCAATACCGCGAGCCCCTGCTCTACCGCCTGCGTAACGAGGGCGATGAAATCGAATACGCGCCCAATCTGCGCCGCCGGCTCCCCAGTCTCGGCGCCCAGGTGTCGTGGGGTTCGGCGGAGTCCCGCTCGTCGCTGACGATCTCCACGGGCGGGACGTTCAACCGCGTCGAGGGGTTGCCGATCGTGTTCGGCCCCGTCTTCGACTGGAAGCTGCAGCAGAGCTTCCGGCTCCGCATCGACGCGCTCGGCGTATTTCGGTCGGCGGGCGATCTCTCCGACAATCGCAGCGACCTCGGGTACATGATCCGCAGCGAGCTGCGCTCGGGCGAGGTGCGTCCGGTGGGGGTCGCGCTGCGCGCGTTCGATGTGGTGTCGCCCGTCGAGGATTGGGGACTCCACAGCAACGAGGTCGGGTGGAGCTCCTTCCTGTTCGCGCGCGACTACCGCGACTACTTCCTCAACAAGGGGTGGGCGGCGCGCGTCTTCGCGCAGCCGGAGCGGCCGCTGGCACTCTCGCTCGAAGCGCGGCGCGAATGGCACACGAGCGTGGCCGCGCAGGATCCGTGGACGATATTCCGCAATTCCGAGGTGTGGCGGCTCAATCCGCCGATCGACGAGGGGCATTTCACCACGATCGCGGCGACGGTCGCACTCGACACGCGCAACGACGCCGCCGATCCGACCGCGGGATGGCTGGCGCGCTTCTCGTTCGAGAATTCGCGCAGCTCCGATGTGGTGCCGCACGCCGCCGTGCCGCCGGCGGTCCGTGATTCGCTCCCGACGGATGGCTCCTACCAGTTCGATCGCATGTTCGTCGATGTGCGCCACTACGCCCGCATCAGTCCGTCCGGTCGGATCAATGTGCGGCTGGTGGGCGGCGGGTGGATGGGCGGCGATCCGTTACCGCTGCAGCGCAGGCTGTCACTCGGCGGTCCCGAGCCGATGCCCGGCGAGCCGTTCCGCGAATCCGCGTGCAACAGAGACTTCGTCGACCCGGCATTCGCCGGCTCGAAGCTCGCCGCCTGCGATCGCGTGCTGGCTTTCCAGGCCGAGTACCGCGGTCACGTGAAGCTCAACTGGAGCTACAACCCCTCGAGTGCGCCGAAGGACGAGGGAGCAACTCCGTTCTGGTTGGAGGGCCTCGATCTGGTCGTCTTCGCCAACACGGGCCAGGCGTGGCTCGTCGGCGACCGCCCCGGGCAAACGCCCGCCGGCCGGCTCCCGGGCCTCGCGAGCTGGCTCGTCGACGTCGGTCTCGGCGCGGATTGGGGCGGATTTGGCGTCTACATAGCGAAGGCGGTAACCACCGGCGAACGACTGCGTTTCACGGCCAGGCTCGAGCACCGGTTCTAGAGTGCGCCTCGTCTGGGGTGCGGTGGTCAGCCTGGCGCTCGCCAGCGCGGCCGCCGCGCAGTCTCCCACGCTCACCGTCACGACGCAAGGCAATGTCCCGCGCGTGCGCAGCAGCGGCCTGCTCGCCGACGGCAAATTCGTCGGATTGATGCGCTCGGGATTTCCGTTGCGGCTGCATTACCGGCTGGAGCTGTGGCGCGTGCGCAGCAGCTGGTTCGATCAATACATCCGCGAAGTGTCGTGGGACGCGGTCGCACGCAACGATCCGCTGGCCGACGACTTCATGTTGATTCGCCAGGGCGGGAGTATCACGCGCTATGCGACATCGGAGGAGCTGGCAGCCGCGTTGGAGATTCCCTACACCGTCACCATGCACCCGAGCGGCTCGGCAGGCGAGCGCTTCTACTTCGTGGCGCGGCTCGAGGTGACGACGCTCAACGACACGGACCTGCAGGAATTGTCGCGCTGGTTGTCAGGCGATGTGGGACCGGCGGTGTCCGGCGGAGAGAACTTCGGCGATGCGCTCGCGCGCGGGGCCCAACGGGTGTTGGTGCGGCTGGCAGGATTGCCGCGTCAGCGACTGGAAGCGCGGAGTCCTACGATCCGAATTGGCGATCGATAGCGGCGCGGATCTGCTCTAGTGACCGGCCCTGCCCTGCCATCTGACTCGCCAGCGTCGCCTCGCCCATGCAAATGTCGCAGTAGGCGCCGTGGTTCGACTCGAAGCAGGTGAGCAGCGAGCGATGACCGGCGTGCTTGGAGCAATCACAGTGGCAGTAGACGCCATCCAGCGTGCCCGCCGCCCGCCGCGCCGCGGCGTACGCCTCGGTCGCGCCGGGGTTGTGCGGGATGAATGCGTCGGGAAGAATCTTGTCGGCGGTCACGCCGGGACGCGGATCGGGGTGAATGGAACCGTGTGCCGCCTCGGGCCGGGTGAGGAAGACCACCCCGGCGAGTGCGACCGCGGCCGCACCCGCCACAACCCACGGCGTCTTGCTCACAGTGCCTCGAGGCTCGCCAGCACATCGGCTCCGTAGAAGAGCCGGATGTACTTCGCCTGCGTCCGCGTGAGGCGGCGCACGGCCCACGAGAGATGCACGAAATGCGGCTCATGGGGCACGTGCAGCGGATGCATCCCGACCTCCTCGGGCAGCAGGTTCCCCTTGCGGGTGTTGCAGCTCGAGCAGGCGGTGAGGACGTTCGTCCAGGCGTTCGTACCCCCGCGCGACAGCGGCACCAAATGGTCCCGGGTGAGGCACTCGCGCTGCCGCAGCTCCTGTTGCGACCGACCGCAGAACTGGCAGCGGTAGTTGTCGCGCGCAAATAGGAACGTGTTGGTGACTTGGCGGCGGAAGCGGCGAGGAACGTGGACAAAGCGAACCAGGCGGATAACGGCGGGACGGGGCACCGCCATTCGTTCCGAGTGGACTGGCGTGCCCTCCGCCTCCACGACCTCGGCCTTGCCGTCGATAACCAGCCGCAGCGCCCGGCGCACGGGCACCATGGT
>DAIQBJ010000220.1:0-5088 GCA_036781225.1 Gemmatimonadales bacterium
CGGTGGGCGGCGTCTCCTTAACAAAAACAGAAAAGGGCGCGCGCCTGTATAAGATGATTCATGATCGTATCGCGACGCGAGTCTTGGGAGCGGTAGCCGCGTGACGGCGGGGTTGCTCGTGCTCGCGCTGCTCCAGCAGCCCATCGCCCTGGCCACCCCTGTGGATGAGGGGGTCCTTCTCGTTCGCATGGACACGCTCGAGGTTGCCCGAGAGTCGTTCCGGATCAGCCGGGGACGTCTCTCAGGTGGTGCTCCCGGCTGGAGCCTCGCAACCACGATCCGGTACGACCGGGCGCGGCCCGTGATCGTTCTGTCCCCCATTCTCGAAGTCAACGATGACACGATGCCGGTCACACTCCAGTACGACGTTGCCGATCCGCGCCAGCCGTCTCGCGTCCTCGGACAACTGGGTCGCGGTCGCTTCACCGTCCGGTCCGTCGCCAAGGCCGCGGAACGGGCCCGCGAGTTTTCCACGGGACAGCGCACGGTCGTCCTCGATGATTCGGTCTTCGCCCTCTATCTGTTCGCCGCCTGGCTCGCGTCGTCCCAAGCGACCGAGCTGACGGCCATTCTGCCGCGTTCACTCAAACGCGAGATCGTCCATGTGCAGGACCAGGGAGTCAGCCCAACCACCCTGAACCGCGACCCGGCGCGTCTCCGCCACATCACCGTGACCCGTGAGTCGGGCGAGACGGTCGAGCTGTGGCTGGATAGCGCAGGCCGGCTGATGAAGGTCGAAGTACCCTCCCGACGCCTCGTTGCGGAGCGTGTTGCAGGCGGCTGACCTTTGCTGCTGCGGTCCCCCGAACTAGGTTCTTGTCGCAGGCCGAAACCCCGTTTAGCACTGTCGCGTAAGGGGGTCCGACCTCACGACATATCCTTGCAAGGACGACCATGAGACACGCGATGATCGTGGCTGGCCTATTAGCGGCTAGCGCCACCCCCATTGCCGTTGGAGCACAACAGCCCACAGCGCCTCCCCCCAGTGCGACGATACACCAGCCGCCGGCGGCGCTTTCCCTCGCCGACGCCATTGCGGTCGCCCGGGAGAACAATCCTCTATATCGGCGCGCCGAGAACAACAGGGGCCCGGCCGCGTGGGGCGTGCGCAACGCCTATTCCAGTCTGTTGATTCCCAACGTCCGCGCATCGGGTGGGATGACCTACACCGGTCCAGGCTCGCAAACATTCCTGGCTCAAAGTTTCTCCCAATCGGGCTCGACCGTCGCTTCCTTTTATGAGCTGGGTCTCTCGTATGAGCTCTCCGGCGCGACGTTGTCGCAACCGGGGTTGGCAAAGGCCCAACAGCGCGCGACGGATCAGGATATCGCCGGCGCCGAGAATGCCCTCATCACCGGCATAACCCAACAGTACCTCACGGTGCTTCAGGCAATCGCCCAGGCGGACCTGGCGCGCAAGACGCTCCAACGCAACGAAGAGTTCCTCAAGCTTGCGAACGCACGCTATGGCGTCGGCCAGGCCACCCTGATCGATGTCCGGCAGGCGCAGGTGGCACGCGGTCAGGCCGAAGTGGCATTGCTGCGGGCCCGGACGGCGGTCAGCGTCGAAAAGCTGCGGTTGTTCGAGCAGATGGGTGTCACGCCACCGGTTGACGTGTCGGAAGTACAACTGACCGACACGTTCAACGTGCAGGCCCCGCCATGGCAGCTGAAGGAGCTGTTGACGATGGCCGAGCAGCAGAACCCCGTGCTGAAGGCGTTGCGGGCGCGGGAGGACGCCGCCGCGTGGAATGTTCGCTCGACGGCGTCGGCGTGGGGTCCCGTCGTGGCCCTGTCGGCCGGCTGGTCCGGCTTTACGCAACAGTTCACGAACGTGGATCCGTTGATCACCAACGCAGAGAACAGCGCCAACATCCAGTACGGACGCTGCCTGTCCAGCGACTCGGTTCGCGTGGGCGCGGGGTTGTCGCCGCTGGGCTGCGGGCAATTCTTATGGAATCCGGTGATCGATGAGAAGGCGCTGCGCGACGCGAACTCGGCTTTCCCATTCCAGTTCACGCAGCAGCCCTTCCAGGCGCGCCTGACCGTCAGCCTCCCGATCTTCACGAGTTTCGGCCAGGAGCTGCGGGTATCGCAGGCGCGGGCGGATCATAACGATCTCGAAGAATCGGTGCGGGCGCGCGCGCTGGGTGTGCATACTGATGTCAGCCAGGCCTACCTGGTGCTGCAGGCCGCGTATCAGGCCGTCGGCATACAAGATACCAACCGCACGGCCGGGGCGGAGCAGCTGCAGCTCGCCACGGAGCGCTACCGCGTCGGTTCGGGGACGTTCTTTGAGCTGTTGGACTCCCAGGTGCAGGCGCTGCGTGCCGAGAGCGAGTATGTGAACGCGACGTACGATTATCACAAGGCCGTAGCCGCGCTCGAAGCGGCGGTCGGCCGTAGCTTGCGTTAACCCGAGAGGATCGAGTTCGACATGTCCAAGCGAAACAAAGTGCTGCTCGGCGGTGGGATCGGCGTCCTGGTCGTGGTGCTGATCCTGGTCAGCGCCAGCGCCAAACGGGAGAAAGGCGTCGAGGTGCGCTTTGAGACCGTTGGTCGCCGCGATCTCGTCGCCGCCGTCACCGCCAGCGGCAAGATCCAGCCGAAGAAGAAGGTCGACATCAGCGCCGACATCACCGGCCGGATTACGCGCATCGCCGTCCGCGAGGGCGATCTCGTCCAAAAGGGACAATTCCTCCTGCAGATCGACGCGACGATCTACCAGGCCAACATGCAGCGGGCCAATGCGGCGATGTCCTCCGCCGAAGCGCAGGCGGTGCAGGCGCGCGCGACGCGCGATCAGTCGCAGCGCGCGCTGCAGCGCACCAAGGAGCTGCGGGAGCAGAATCCCAACCTGATCTCTCAGGAGCAGCTCGAGCAGGCCCAAACCGCCTTCGACATTGCCGATGCGAACCTCACGGCCTCGCAGCACCTGGTCGAGCAGGCGCGCGCCGGGTTGCAGGAGGCACGCGATCAGCTGGCCAAGACGCACCTGGTCGCCCCGATGGACGGCCGCGTTACGCGCCTCGCCGTGGAAGAAGGGGAAGTCGCGGTGCCGGGAACGTTCTCGCGCGAGACCGGCCTGCTGCTCACCATCTCCGACCTGTCCGTGATTCAAACGACGGTGCAGGTCGATGAGACGGACGTCGTGCGGGTGCAGCTCGGGGACTCTGTGGAAGTCACGATCGATGCATTCCCCGACACGACGTTCGTCGGACGGGTCACCAAGGTCTCCAACAGCGCCATCCTGAATGCGGCGTCCGCGGCGACCGGACAGAACGACCGTGCGGTCGACTATCAGGTCGAGATCACGCTCGCCAATCCACCGGCTGCCGTGCGTCCCGATCTCTCCGCCACCGCCCGGATCGTGACCGATACGCGCAAGGAAACGCTCGCGATCCCGATCATCGCACTCACGGTGCGCGAGAACACGCCGATTTCGACCGAGCAGAAGACGGCATCCTCCGGCGGACCGCCGCGGGCCGAGGCTGCGACGCCGGACACCAGCAAGCGCGGTGTCGCGCCGGGAAAGAAAAAGGAATCGGAGGGCGTGTTCGTCGTCCACAACGGCATCGCGACGTTCCGGCCGGTGAAGGTCGGGATCGCCGGCGAAGAGCATTTCGAGGTCGTGGACGGTGTCCGCCAGGGGGATACGATCGTGGCCGGCCCGTACCAGGCGGTGCGCGATCTGAAGGAAGGCGCCCGGGTCCGTCCCAGCAAGGAGTCGAGCGACACGACGAATCGGAAGCGCTCGTGAGCACCGTCCAGCAGTTTCGCACGGGCGACACGCCGCTCCCCGAGGTCATCATCCTGACGCACAAACTGACGCGCGAGTACGACATGGGGTCGGAGCTGGTCCGCGCGTTGCGCGGCGTCAGCGTGCAGATCCGCCAGAACGAGTACGTGGCTGTCATGGGACCGTCAGGATCCGGCAAATCGACGCTCATGAATCTCGTCGGGTGTCTCGACACGCCGACGAGCGGCGAGTACTGGTTGAACGGCCAGAAGGTCAGCGACCTCGCGGACGACGAGCTGGCCCGCATTCGCAACAAGGAGATCGGGTTTGTGTTCCAGACGTTCAACCTGCTGCCCCGGGCCGACGCGCTGCACAACGTCGAGCTGCCGCTGATTTACGCCGGCGTCGCCGCGCGCCAGCGCCGCGACCGGGCGGCGCAGGCGCTGCAGCGTGTCGGCCTCGGCGACCGCATGGAGCACAAGCCGAATGAGTTGTCGGGCGGGCAGCGCCAGCGCGTCGCGATCGCGCGCGCGCTGGTGAACGAGCCGTCCATCCTGCTCGCCGACGAGCCGACGGGAAACCTCGACTCGACGACCAGCACCGAAATCATGGGCGTGTTCGCCGAGCTGCACCGCCAGGGACAGACGGTCGTGATGGTGACCCACGAGCACGACATCGCCGCGCACGCGGCGCGCGTCATCACGCTGCGGGACGGGCTCGTCGCCACGGATCAGCGCCAGGCGGCCTGAGTGCATTTTTTAGAAGCATTTCGTCTCGCCATTCAGACGATTCGGGCGCAGAAGCTGAAGAGCGGCTTTTCGCTGCTGGGCGTCTTCATCGGTGTCGCGTCGCTGATCGGCGCGTGGTCGATCGCCAACGGCGTCAATCGCTACATGACTGAGAAGTTCGCGCAGACGATTTTCGGCGTGAACACCTTTCAGCTGCGCCGCCGGCCGATCTTCACGCCCAACGTGCCGGACTCGGTGTGGCGGGCCTGGCAGCGGCGCCCCCGCATCCGGTTCAGCGATGCGGAGGCCGTCGAGGCCGGCATCAGCGTGCCGGTGATGACGGCCTGGCAATCGAGCGACAACGTCACCGTGGCGTTCGGGAGCAAGGAAGCGCGCGATGTCGAGCTCACGGCGGCCAGCGAGCGCTATTTCGACATCAAGAATCTGCGCATCGCCACGGGCCGAGCGTTCACGGGCGAAGAGAACCGCTCCGGCGTCCCCGTCGTCGTGCTCGGGGAAGCCGTCGCCAAACGCCTCTTCATCGATCGGCCGCCACTGGGTCGCAATGTGAGGATCGGGGGCATTCCGTACCGCGTGATTGGCGTGGTGGAGCATCAGGGCA
>DAIQBJ010000221.1:0-3591 GCA_036781225.1 Gemmatimonadales bacterium
GCCTTCCTTCAGCACCTTGCCCTTGCGAGTCCGCTTCCCTGCCGCAGCGGTCCGGCTCATGACGCGTCCGGCGCCGTGTACGGTCGAGTACAGCGCGCGCGCCTGCAGGTCCCGCGTTGCGGAATCCGCGGGCGTCGCGCCCTGGAGAATCACGGCGTTGTCGCCCATCGAGCCGCCCACAAAGCCCTTCTGCCCCGGAAACGCGGGCGTCGCACCCTTGCGCACGACGTACAGGCGCTCGCCGCCATGCTCTTCGATCCACGCGAAGTTGTGATGGTTGTGCACCAGCTCCAGCTCGCGCCCGCCGAGGATCGAGACGACCTTGCGCGCGACCCACTCGCGGCCCGCGTAGGCATAGCGCCCCGCGAGATTCATGAGCTGCCAGTACGCGTCCCCCACCGGGGAGTGCACGTCGAGCAGCGCTTCGCGCTCCGGCGCGCGCTCGCCCCACTGCTTGTTCTGCGACAGCGCGAGAAATCCGTGGGCGATGCCGAAGCCGAAGCCGCGCGAGCCGAAGTGCACGCCGACCCAGACGTGGTCGTCCTCATCGGCAAAAACGTCCACGTAGTGATTCCCGCTGCCGACCGTGCCGAGCTGCTCGCGCGCCTTGGCGCGCAGGCGGTCGCGCTCGTGGCGGTCGGGCACCGCGTCCCACGCCGTGTCCTCGAACAGCGGATCGTCGCTGGGGCGATCCTCAGCGCGGTTCTTGAGACCGACTCCGAACGAGAGCGAACTCTGGATCTCGTCGGCCAGCTCACGCAGCCGACCCTGGATCTGCGGCCGCGTCAGGTCGGTGCGGATCGCGGCGTTCCCGCAGGCAATGTCGAACCCCACGCCCACGACAGAGACCTTGTCGCGGTACGCGGCGACGCCGCCGATCGGCATGACATAGCCGAGGTGCCCGTCGGCCATGAGCGCGGCACGCTCGGCGCGGCTCGCGACGTCCTGAAGCTGCGCCAGCGTGTTCGCCTCGTGCTGTCCGAAGATCTCGACGTGTTCCATGCGCTCTTTCTCCATCATATGGTCCCGATCCGGCCGGGGTGAGAGGGACAACGACCCCGCGCGCCCACCCCGGCCAAGATTCCGTGCATTGAAACGCCGGCTCGGCCAAACACACGTCTTCAATCACGCCAGGAGCCGAGCCGGCACCTCAGGGCGCACAGGAGCGACCTTGATACTTCGGCCCGGCCAGACGTTCCGTCCGCTTCGGGAGTCGCGGTCCTTCACGGACATCCCGCCCGGACCGGGCCGAAAACACATCGCCCCACCACGTGGCCGGCACGGGTGGGGCGTAAGCGCTTAGGAGATTGTAAGGGTCTCCGCTATCGCTTTGCTCCCGTGCTGGATGGACCTGCGGTCGGGCAGGCTCGGAATCCGGGCCTACCGACGTCAGGCTGTCCCATGCGATCGAGGTACAATGCGCCTAGCATGACGATCTCCCTAAAAACAAAAATCGCGTCACCGTGGCCACCTCGAGCAGCCAATGCGGGACGCGACTCCCTTGAAGCGAGGGGAACTCTAAAAACGAGTCCCTAAACTGTCAAGGCCACAACCGGTACAGCGTCCGCGGGAACGCGATCGCTTCCCGAATGTGCGGGATACCGCAGATCCACGCGACGGTGCGCTCGACGCCGAGCCCAAAGCCCGCATGGACGAACGTGCCGTACTTCCGCAGATCGAGATACCAGGAGTACGACTCCTCCGGCAATCCCTCGGCGCGAATGCGCGCCAGCAGCTTGTCGTAATCGTCCTCGCGCTGGCTGCCGCCGATGATCTCGCCGTAGCCCTCGGGCGCCAGGCAGTCGTTGTTCAGCACGGTGCGCGGGTCGGCGGGGTTCTCCTTCATGTAAAAGGCCTTCACCGCCTTCGGGTAGTTGTAGACGAACACCGGCCGATCGTACTGCTTGGCGAGCAGCGTTTCGTCTTCCCCGCCCAAGTCGCGACCCCACTCCATGTCACCACCCAGTGACCGTAGTTTCTCGACGGCGTCCGTGTAGGAAATGCGGTGGAACGGAGGCACGACCCGCTCGAGCGGGGCAAGGTCACGGCCCAGCTCGGCGAGGTCGGCTTTGCGGCGCTCCAGGCAGCGCCGCACGATGTACGACACGAAGTCTTCCTGCAACCGCATGTTGGCAGCGGAGTCGTTCCAGGCCACCTCGGGCTCCACCATCCAGAACTCGGTGAGGTGCCGGCGCGTCTTCGATTTCTCGGCGCGAAACGTAGGCCCGAAGCAGTAGACTTTGCCGAGCGCCGCTGCGGCCGCCTCGACGTACAGCTGTCCCGTCTGCGCCAGGTACGCTTTGCCGAGGTCGAAGTAGTCGACCGAAAAGAGCGTCCCGGCATGCTCGCCGATCGAGCCGGTGAGAATCGGGGTGTCGACCAGCGCGAAATGCCGCTCGTAAAAAAAGTCACGGATCGCCTGCACCACTTCGGCGCGCACGCGCGCGATCGCAACCTGCTGTTTGGACCGCAGCCACAGGTGGCGGTGCTCGAACAGGAACGCGATGCCATGCTCTTTCGGCGTGATCGGGAATTCGGGACTGAGTCCGAGGATCGTGAGATCCGACGTCTGCAGCTCGACGCCGCCGGGCGCGCGCGCGTCCGGGCGCACGCTGCCGGTGACCTGGATCGAGGTCTCCTGGGTAAGTTTCCCGAACGCGTCCCAGACCTCGGGCGCGACATCTTTCTTGGAGAGCACTGCTTGCAGATAGCCGGTCCCGTCTCGCACGACGACGAACGCGATCTTGCCGCTCGAGCGCGTCGTCGCGACCCAGCCACGCACCACGACGGTTTCGCCGGCGTGTTGCGGCAGCTCATCGATCCAGTAACGATCCGGCATAGGCGCGGCATACTAGTGGCGGGCCTTTTCAGTGTCAACGCGATCACAAGCGGGTGCGCGCCGGTCGTCAGAAACGGTCCGGTCCGTCAGGAAACGAACTGGCTCGCCTATCTCGGGACCCCCCGCCACGACGCCGCCGCACAAGAGACCCTGAACCCCGACCCGCGGCCCTTGTGGCACGTGGAGCTCGGCCGCGGCGTCCGCGGCGCTCCGGCACTCGGCGAGACCATCATCGCGGCCGGCACCGCGGACCGCTACGTCGTCCTCGTCGATCGCGCCAGCGGCGACGTGCTGTGGCGATCGCGGCTCGATGGCACCGCCCGCGCCGGCCCTCTGCTCGACGCAGACCGGCTCTACATCGCGACGGAAGCGCAGCCGGAAGGCCGGGTGTACGCCCTCAGGCTGCGCGACGGCAAAACGCTCTGGAAAAAAGACGTTGGCAGCGTCGCGGCGCCCCTCACGTTCGATGGCGATGCGCTGTACGCTGGCACCGAAGAGGGCGTCGTGCTCCGGCTCGACAGCGAGCATGGCAGCGTCGCCTGGCACCGCGCGCTGCCGGGAGCGATCCGCGCGGGTCCGGTTGCCACGCCGTATGGGCTCGTCGTCACGACCACGACCGACACGCTCTACCTGCTCAACCGCGAAACCGGGGTCGTGCAGGCGCACTTGCCGCTCCCTGGCGCGGTCCTCGCGACGCCGGCCAGCGACGGCCGTCGCGTCTATCTCGCGACCACGAACGGGACGGTCATGGC
>DAIQBJ010000221.1:3691-5071 GCA_036781225.1 Gemmatimonadales bacterium
CATCAAATGGCGCACCCAGGTCGCGGGCCCTATCGAGGAGCCACCCCTCGTGCGCGACCGGCAGTTGGTAGTGATCGCCGGGCGAGGCAATATTCACACGTACCGATGAAGCAATACCCGATCGTCTTGGCACTGCTTGCCGCCGGGGCGCTGCCGCTGCCGGCCCAGCGCATCACGACGCCGGCCTATGCCGTCGCGGAGCGCACGAGCGCGCCCATGGCTTCCACGCACAACACGTTTCGCGGCGCGCTCGTCCATTACGGCAAGTGGTTCACCGCGGCGGGGGCGGCGTACCTGACCTATCTCGCCGCGCAAGAGCATCAGCAATCACGCCGCGAGTGGACCGCGCTCCTCACGATCTGCCGGTCAGCGCGCGACGCGTGCACCGTCGGCCCGAGCGGCGCCTACGTGCGGGGCGACGCCGAGGCGCTCTACCAGCTGTCGCGCAACCACGACCGCAAGGCGAATCAGTGGCTGTTCGCCGCGCAGGCGACGCTGTTCGCGACGACGGCGCTGTTCATCATCGACCTGCATCCGGGTGGACCGGACAACATCCCCTATCCGTCGGAGATTCGGGTGGGTGCGCTGCCGAGCGGGACGGGGGTGGAGATGCGGCTGGCGTTCTGAGCGCAGCGGACCGTGGACGTCAGCGGTTTTCCTCAGGCACGGTCCAGAACACGGTAATGCAGCTGCACCACACCATCCGCGAAGCGCTCAGTGGAGTGTAGATCCAATGGCACGTGGCGGTGACGCCGCGCCAGCAGTGGAATGCCATCCCCAATGAACACCGGGACCACACTGATGACGAACTCGTCGATCGCGTGTTCGTCAAGAAAGGACGCGATGATCTCGCCACCGCCCATCAGCCAGATATCCTTGCCGGGTTGCGCGCGGAGGCGGCTCACGAATGGACCGATAGGCTCGCTCACGAACTCCACGCCTGGCGGGGGCGGGGTATCCGGCGGCGCTGCATGGCGGGAGAAGACGATATGCCGATCCTTCGATTCGAACTTCGCTCCCAGCCGGAGGCTTGCCTCGTAGGTCTTGCGGCCAAGAATCTTGGTGTCGATCGACCGCACGAAGGCGTTCATGCCGTAGAACCCGTCGGGGGCTGGGCGCGAGGTCAACCATTCGAGATCACCATCCGGCCGCGCGATGAACCCGTCCGCACTGGCGGCGATGTGCACGACGACATTGCGGCGCTTCGTCACGCGCTCACTCGCCAAAGCGAACGCGACGGGTCTCCTGTTCCAGACCCGTGGGACGCGTCAGCGACTCGTACAGATCGGGCCGGCGCGCTCGCAACCAGCGCCTGCCGGATGACGTCGGCAGGACAGACGCGTCCAGATCAGCCACCACCATGTCGTCACCCAACGCACG
>DAIQBJ010000222.1:0-1364 GCA_036781225.1 Gemmatimonadales bacterium
ACGAGCCCGATCGGCAGTTCGGGCTCTTCGTTTTCCACCACGAACCGGCGGCCGCGCAGCAGGACGCGATGCGCTTCCACCAGCCAGGGCGACGTCGCGAGATCGGCGCCGACGACGACGCCGCGGGCGATGGCCGTCCGCAGCGGCACGCGCTCGTTCGCGTAGAGCAGCGACAGCGTCGGCTGCTCCTCCATGTCCGACGGCGCGTTGATCCCGACGAAATGAATGCCCTCCATCAAGCTGCTGAGGCGCGGGGCCTGGCGGACCGCGGACCCGATCAGCACGACGTAGCCGCCGGGCCCGGACAGCTCGAGGAGCGCTTGCAGCCGTGCGGCGTCGGCGGACGGCAACGGCGACGGCGGCCGGTACACCGGGCGGGGGCCCGAGGTCAGGTCGCTCGCGACGCGCTCCTTGCTGCGCCGGAAGTTCACGACGCCCAGCGCGATGGGATACTCCTTGCGACATACCGGACAGCCGATGATACCCGAGCGCACCATGCGGTCGCGCACTTCGCCCGTCGAGAGCACCAGCATTTCCTCTCGATGGGCTTCGGGACACTTCAGCATCTCGGTGAGCTCGATATGCATTAGCGGCCGTGCGTGGTGCGTGGTGCGTCGTGCGTGGGAATCATGGTTTGAACTCGACCCACGTCAGTTTTCCCGCTTCGACCTTCACCTGACGATACACGCGCTTGCCAGCGATCGCGACGCCCAGCACATAAACGCCCGGCGGCACGTCCGAGATGCCGAAGTGCTCGTGATACACAGGATCGGAATGGTTGCGCGGGCCGTAGGTCTCGATGAACGAAAACGGCGTTTCGCGCGGCTCGGGCTTGACGAGACCGTAGATCCGCGCCTGATAAACCGGCTGGCCCGCGGAGTCCCACACCTGCCCGGCGATCATCCCCGTTTCTGGGAGAGGCTCGATCCACAGTTCGGGATTCGTGTTGTAGGGTGGGTACCGCACGTCGGGGTCGACGATCAAACGCGTCGAGTCGAATGGAGACGCGTGCACTTCCAGGTGCAGGTGATCGTTGGTCGCGCGTCCGGTGTTGCCCACCAGCGCAATGACATCCCCGGCTTTGACGCGCTCGCCGACTTGTTTGAGCAGCTTGGTGTTGTGGTAGTAGACGGAAAAGAGGTACAGTGACTTTCCGTCAGCGGTCAGTGTGCGGTCGTGTTTGATAGCGACGGTCAGCGCCCCCTGCTCCGCCGGTCCCGAATGCACAATGACTCCATCACCAATCGCGTGCACCGGAGTCCCATCCGGGTTGTTGAACTCGACTCCCTGATGCGGCTGAAAGTTGCCGCCCATGGTCGAGCCAAAGCGGTACGTCTGGTCGATGTAGGGCTGGTCGGTGAGTG
>DAIQBJ010000222.1:1374-5006 GCA_036781225.1 Gemmatimonadales bacterium
GGCGGAACCAGGTGTGGCGCGGTGTGGATGCCCCGGCAGCGTCGCCGACCGGCGTGCCGAACTGGCGCGGCTGCGAGTCTCCGATGCGCGCGCCACCACGGCACGGCTTGCCCGTCCGGCACGGCACCGAGTCCGGACTCGCCCAGCCATCGAAGCGCCGATCGAACCGGTACAGGCCCTGCTCCGTGTTTATCCAGAACCGGCCGCCGGCGTCGACGTTGAAGCTCCGCGCCCGGTTCGCGCACGGCGGCCGCGCGCAGGGCGGCGGAGCGAACCCCTCATGCCACTCCCGTCCGCCATCGGGTGAGTGCGCGATGCCCGGGAGATACCCGATCCAAAGGTTGCTCCCCGGCCCCACCGACAGCGCGTTCACGTACTGGCTCCGGATCGTCCCGATGACCGGGTCGTGCGTTGTCGTGGCGCCGATGGAGTCGGTAATCACCGACCACGTCGCGCCGTCGTCCCACGTGACTTTGATCCCGTCGGCGGTCGCGATATAGACCGTGTCGCCGTTGATGCCGATGCCATTCGGCGCGACGTACTGCCACTCCGGGCCGAGCTGACGGAACTCCCAGTTCTTCCAGGTCTTGCCACCGTCGGACGAGAGTCCCCACCCGTTTCCGACCGTGCCATACCACACCTGTCCGCGTGGCCCGAACGCAAACGCGTGCACGAAATCCCACGAGATCGAGTGCGCCGTGGTGTCGTTCGACGACCGAATCCGCTCCCAATCCGCCGCTCCCTTACGAAGGACGAAGATCCCTTCGCCGTAGGTCCCGACCCATATGGAGCTGTCAGGCGCGCGCGCGGTCGCCAAGACGTGCACGCCCCAGCCGCTCGAGTCGGGCAGCTGCGGGACTTGAAGCGCGAGCAGCAAGAGAAGACCGGTCATCCGCGGGGCGAGTAGATCGTAGGAAGCAAACGAATCTCCGTAACGTCGATCCGCTCCGGCTGCGTGACCGCGTACACCACGGCGGCCGCTACGTCCTCGGCGCGCATCATGTCCTTGCGCTTGGTGAATCCCGGCTTCGCATCGGGATCCACGGCGTCCCAGATGCCGGTGTCCACGGGACCAGGGGAGATCAGCGTCGTCCGCACGCCGCTCTTGGCGGTCTCCTGGCGGATGACCTCATGCATCCCGCGCAGGCCGAACTTGCTGGCCGCATAGGCGGTCGAGCCCGAAAACCCGATGTAGTCGGAGATCGATCCGATCGTGACGAGATGGCCACTGCCGCGCTGCACCATCTTCGGCACCAGGGCACGAGCGATGAGAAACGCGGCCGTGAGATTCGTCGTGACGGTGCGCGTGAAGTCTTCGTACGTCGTCTCGGCGAGCGGCTTGATGAAGAAGACGCCGGCGTTGTTCACGATGATGTCGGGTAGGCCAGGCTCGTGTTCGACCCGACCCACGGCACGCTCCACACTTGCGGGATCCGTGAGGTCACACGCGATATCGGTACGACGCTCGAATGTCCCCTCGCGCAAGCTGCGGGCCAGGCGCACCACGTGCATCCCCGAGGCTCGCAGCGCATCCGCGACCGCCAGCCCGATGCCCCGCGATGCGCCCGTCACGAGCGCGACCTTCACAGCGCGAAGCTGCCGCCGTGCACGAGTCTCAGAAATTCATCGCGCGTCTTGGCGTCGTCCCGGAACGCCCCGCGCAGCGCGCTGGTCACCGTCTTGGAATTCTGCTTTTCGACGCCGCGCATCATCATGCAGAGGTGATACGCCTCGATCACGACCCCGACGCCGAGCGGCTTGAGCACCGCGCACAGCGCCTCGGCGACCTGGTCGGTCAGCCGCTCCTGCACCTGGAGCCGCCGCGCGAACACCTCGACCACGCGCGGGATCTTCGAGAGTCCCACGATCCTGCCATTAGGGAGATACGCGACGTGCGCCCGCCCGAAGAACGGCAGCATGTGATGCTCGCACATGGAGTAGATCTCGATGTCGCGCACGCAAATCATGCTCTCGTGCTCCTCCTCGAACAGGGCATTGCCGATCACTTCATCGACGTTCATGCCGTAGCCGCGCGTCAACCACTTGAGCGACGCTTCGACGCGCGCCGGCGTCTGGTGCAGACCTTCGCGCGTGGGATCTTCACCGATCTGCTCGAGGATCTCGTGCACGAGCGTTTGGAACGGGATGCGCACCTCCGTCGGTTCGGTGTGCGTCTCGTGGAAGCTGTGCAGGCTCGCGGACTTCATTTTGTCTCGTGCCATGGTAAGATTGGACCCCCGTGCGATTCCTAAAGCTACTCCTCCTGGCCTTGCAGACGGGAGGCTCCGCGCTGGCGGCGCTGTGGACGTTTCCCAGCATGCTGTTGTCCGCATTTCTCGTCGCCTGGGGCGCGGAAGCGGCGCAGTTCCTCATCTCCCAGGGCCTGGCCCTCGCGATCCTCGCGTGGCTCCAGACAATCCCTGAATTCGCCGTCGAAGCGGTCATCGCCTGGGATGCGGGACGCGACCCTACGCGCTCGCACCTCGCGATCGCGAACCTGACCGGGGCGATTCGCTTGCTGCTGGGACTTGGCTGGCCGATGATCTACTTCGTGTTCGCCTTCTCGGGCCGGCGGAGCAGTCCGAAGCGTACGCCGTCCATCAAGCTGCAGCGCGAGCACGCCGTCGAGGTGATCGGGCTCCTCCCCCCGCTGCTGTATTTCATCGTGATCATCTGGAAGCAGACGATGAGCTGGATCGATGCCGTGATACTGCTCGCGCTGTACGTCGGCTATCTCGTCGTCTTGCTGCGCCACCCGCCGCACAGCGCGGAAGAGATCAGCGACGCGCCCCGCGTGTCGCAGTGGGCCTACCGCCTGGGCGGCCTGCGGCGGAAGCTCGCCATCGGCGGCCTGTTCGCCGCCGGGGGATTCCTGCTCTACGTCACCGCACATCCCTTCCTCGAGTCGATGCTGGCGGTCGCCGGGCTGCTGGGCGTGAGCCAATTCATTCTCGTGCAGTGGGTGGCGCCGTTCCTCTCGGAATTCCCGGAGAAGGTCTCCGCGTTCCTGTGGGCCCGCCGGGTCACTCACGCGCCCCTGGCGCTCATGAACATGGTGTCGAGCAACATCAATCAGTGGACGGTGCTCGCAGCCATGATTCCGCTGGTGTACGGCTACTCGCACTTCACGCACACCGGCGTCTGGGCGCCGTTTCACTTCGACGCCGCGCAACGCCTGGAAATCATTCTCACGGTGCTCCAGACTGCGCTCGGCATCGTGGTGCTCGCGAACATGGAGTTCGATTGGTTCGACGCGACAGCCCTGTTCGTCCTCTGGATCGTCCAGTTCCTCGCGCCGCACCTGCGGGAGGAAGTCTCGCTCGCGTATGCGCTGTGGATCGTGATCCTGCTGGTGGGATTCCTGGTGCGGGGACGCGCACTGCTCGCGCCGCGCTACTTCTGGGAGACGCTCACACAAAAACGACCGGCCGGATCTGCTTAACGCAGCCGGCCGATCGACTACAGAAGGAACGGAGAGGATTATTGAAGCCCGAAAGTAATGACTGGTCCCTCACCACGAATTCTGTCTTCCCCAATCGAGGGGGCGTGACATGGGCCGCAGTATCTGGGTCCACTGTCGAGCTTGTTGGCTCAATAATTTGACTCCCCGCTCCTGGGTACTAGAATACTTC
>DAIQBJ010000223.1:0-4976 GCA_036781225.1 Gemmatimonadales bacterium
CTGCACCAGGTATCCGCCGCATCGGGCACACCTTCAGCGTCTTCGAAGACGTCGATGAAGGTGTGCCCGATGCGGCGGCGCTTCTCCTCAGGATCCTCGACATCCTTGAGCTCGCGCAGAAACCGGTGGGTCGCGTCCACCACCCGCAGATCCATGCCGAGGTGGGCGCGGAACGTCTGCTCGACCTGCTCGCGCTCGCCGCGCCGCAGCAGGCCGTGATCGACAAACACGCACGTCAGACGATTCCCGATGGCGCGATGGACGAGCGCGGCGGCCACGGCGGAGTCGACACCGCCGGACAGGCCGCAGATCGCCCGGCCGGCGGGCCCGACCAGCTCCCGGATGCGCGCCACTGCGTGATCGATGAAGTGTCCCGGTGTCCAGTCGGGCGTGCAGCCGCAAATGTCGAACAGGAAGTTGTGCAGCATCTCGCCGCCGCGTGGCGTGTGCGCCACTTCGGGGTGAAACAGCACACCATAGATCGGTTTCGTGTCGTGCTGCATGCCGGCAACCGGTGCATTGGCACTCGTCGCGGTCACCCGGAAATGCGGCGGTGGTTGGTCGACGCGGTCGCCATGGCTCGCCCAGACGATGGCGGTGGCATGCGGCTCGAATCCGGCAAACAGGCCCTTGTTCTCGCGGATCGCGATCTCCGCCCGACCGTACTCGCGCTCGTTGGAGGGCACCACCTTCCCTCCCGCGAGCCGGGCGATGAGCTGCATGCCGTAACAGATGCCCAGGACGGGGATCGGGAGGTCGAGAATCCCCGGGTCGGCGGTTGGTGCATCCTCATCGAATACGGAGCTCGGGCCGCCGGAGAGAATGATCCCCTTGGGGTCGAATTGACGGATGAACGCGAGGTCCGAACCCCGGGATGCCGGATGGATCTCGCAGTACACGCTCGCTTCCCGGATACGGCGCGCAATCAGCTGTGTGAATTGTGAGCCGTAGTCGAGGATGAGAATCCGGTTCACGCCTTGTACCACGTGGTGGGTTCGGCCGTCTCGCCGCGCACGAGGTCGTCCAGCGTCTCCCGCTGCCGCGCGACGTAGTAGCGATCGCCGTCGACCACGACTTCGGGCGCACGCGGTCGTTGATTGTACGTCGAGGCCATGACGAATCCGTAGGCGCCGGTGCCGAGCACGGCGAGGACCTCGCCGGGACCCACCGAGACGAGCTTGCGATCGAGGGCGAGGAAGTCGCCGGTCTCGCAGATGGGCCCGACCACGTTCACCGTCTCTTCCGGCCGCTTGCCGTCCCGCAACGGAATGATCTCGTGATGCGCGTTGTAATGGCTGGGCCGCACGAAATCCGACATGCCGGCGTCCACGATCACGTACTCCTTCCCACCCGCGTGCTTGCGATAGAGCACGCGCGTCAACAAGACGCCGGCATTGGCGACGAGGTAGCGGCCCGGCTCGCACAGCAGGCCCAGCCCGGCGGCGCTCACCGCGGGGACGACGGCCTCGGCAAACGCCTTCGGACTCGGCGCCTTCTCGTTGTGGTAGCGCACGCCGAGTCCGCCACCGACATCGAGCGCCTCTAGGGTGTTGATCCCGGACGCGCGAATCGCCGTCACCAACTCGAGCAACTTGATCGTGCCGCGATGGTACGGCGTCACATCGGTAATCTGCGAGCCGATGTGCATGGCGAGACCGCGCAGCACGAGCCTCGGCTCGGCGGCGATACGGGTGGCGACGGCCACCACTTCATCGAAGGGAATGCCGAATTTCGCCGTTTTCTCGCCGGTCTTCATGTACAGATGCGACTCGATGGCGACATCCGGATTCACCCGGATGCCGACGCGCGCGAGCTTCCTGAGATCGTTCGCGACGGCGGTGAGCGCGTCCAGCTCACTCGTCGATTCGACGTTGATGAAGCCGACGCCGGCCCGGATGGCTTCGGCGATCTCGGTGGCGGTCTTACCCACGCCGGAGAAGACGATGCCGTCCGGATCGAACCTGGCCATCAGCACGCGCCGTAACTCGCCCACCGACACGATGTCGGCGCCGGCCCCCAGCTGCTGGAGCACGCGGAGCACGCCGAGGTTGCCGTTGGCTTTGACGGAGTAGCAGATGCGATGCCGGATACCGTGCAGTGCATCGGCCAGCGCGTTGTACTGTGCGCGAATCAGATTGGCGCTGTACACGTACGCCGGCGTCCCGATGCGATCCGCGATCGCCTGCAGCAACCCCGGATCGAATCCTAGTACGCCAGCGCCCACACGGCCTCCGCGACGCTGGGCGCGCCGCACCACATGCAGGTGCGCGGGGCCTCCTCGCTGCGGAACTCGGGATCGGGCAACACGCGAATCGTCGCGTTGGTCTGCTGCTTGATCTCGGCCTCGCAGGATGGCTTGCCGCAGAACCCACCGTACGCAAATCCGCCGCTGCCCTGCATGAACTCGATGAACTGCGCCTTCGTCGCCCCGCGAATCGTATTCTTCTCGCGACGCTCGCGTGCAGCCGCGAATAGCGCAGCCTGGATTTCGTCCAATGCGGCGGTTACCGCCGCGACGATGCCCTGCAGGGGTGTGGGCGTCTTGCCGCCGGTGCGGCGCGCCAGCACCGCCTGGCCGCTCGCGAGGTCCCTGGGGCCGATTTCCAGCCTGACCGGTACGCCCAGTGCCTCCCATTCGAAGTACTTGGCGCCCGGCTTCATGTTCTCGCGGGTATCGAGCTCGACACGCAGCCCGGTTGTTTCGAGATCGCGTTTCACCTGATCCCCAACCCCTGACACCTGGCGCTGTTCATCGTCACTCTTCCAGATGGGTACGATCACGACCTGGACGGGCGCAAGCTTCGGTGGGGCAATCAGCCCATTGTCGTCCGAATGCGTCATGATCAGCCCGCCGATCAATCGCGTGGACACGCCCCAGGACGTATTCCAGACGTACTCGAGACCGCCGGCCGCAGTCTGGTATTGCACGCCGAATGCCTTGGCGAAATTCTGGCCGAGGTTGTGCGAGGTGCCCGACTGCAGCGCCTTGTTATCCTGCATCAGCGCTTCGATCGCGTACGTGCGCAGGGCGCCGGCGAACCTCTCGCTCTCCGTCTTCACGCCGGTGATCACGGGCATCGCCATCCACTCCTCGGCAAAGCGGCGGTAGATGCCGAGAATGGTTTTCGCCTCGCGCTCGGCGTCCGCCTCATCGACGTGCGCCGTATGCCCTTCCTGCCACAGGAATTCCGTGGTGCGCAGGAACAACCGTGTGCGGAGCTCCCAGCGCACGACGTTCGCCCACTGGTTCAAGAGCAGGGGCAGATCCCGGTAGCTCTGGATCCACTTGGCGAACATCGCGTAGATGATCGTTTCGGACGTCGGCCGAACGACGAGCGGCTCTTCGAGCGCTGAGCTGGGGTCGATTGCGATCGCGCCGCTGCCCTCCTTGCCGGTCGCGCGCAGCCGCGTGTGCGTCACGAGCGCGACTTCCTTCGCAAAGCCTTCGACGTGCTCGGCTTCTTTGGCGAGGAAGCTCATCGGAATGAACAGCGGGAAATACGCGTTCCGGTGCCCCGTCGCGCGGAACATGTCGTCCAGGGCGCGTTGCATCAGCTCCCAGATGCGATAGCCGTGCGGGCGAATGACCATGCAGCCCCGCACCGGCGAATAGTCCGCCAGCTCGGCCTGAGCGATGACGTCCCCGTACCACTCGCTGAAATCCTTGGCGCGTGGTGTGATCTGTTTGGCCTGTGCCATCAATCGAAATACCCGTTGAGAAGCTTGTCGATCGGTACCTTGGCCTCGGTGCCGGCTCTCAAGTCGCGGACCACGGCGAGGCCCGCTTTCCGCTCCTCGGGTCCGATAATCACGGCGCGGGGCGCGCCGCGCGCCGACGCCAACTCGAGCTGCTTGCGCACGCCCGCATGCCGCAGCCCGTATTCGACCGCGATACCCTTCTCGCGCATCGCGTGGGCGAGCCGCAGCATGGTCGGCATGTCCTCTCCCCCGACCGCGACTAAAAAGGCGCCGAGCTCGATCGACGCCGTGGGAGCTACGCCGCGCTCCTTGAGGAGCTCGCCGAGTACAACATCGCCCATGCCGAATCCCAGCGCAGGGAGGTCGAGCAAGCCGTCGTAGCGGCCGCCCCCGGCGATCGCGCGCAGCGTCTTCTGGGCGTCGAACAGCTCGAAGACAATCCCGGTGTAGTAGGCCAGGCCGCGCACGATCGTCAGGTCGATCGCGACAAATTCGCCGAGCCCCATCGCTTCCAGCGCCTGCACCGCTTCACCCAGCGGCTCAGCCGCTGCGCCGGCTGCCGCGAGCGCATCCTTCCCGCGAAGCCCGGCGACATCAAACACCGCCGCCGTTTCCCGTTTCCCGTACCCCGTTTCCCGCATCATCTCCTCTAAGACGTCTTTCGGGACTCTCTCGCTGCGATCGATCACCGCGAAGGCCGTGGCGAGCTGCGCTTCGGTCACGCCGCGAGACATGAGCAGCGACTTCAAGACACGCCGGTCCGAAACGCGCAGCTGCACATCCTTGGGCCCCAGGCCCAACGCCCGCATGATGTCCACGGCGGCCGCCATCAGCTCGGCATCGGCCAGCGGCGACGCCTCCCCGATGATGTCCATGTTCAGCTGGAAGTGTTCGCGCAATCGGCCGCGCTGCTGGCGCTCGTAGCGAAACAGCTGCGGGATCGAGAACCAGCGGATGGGCTTTTTGAGCGCCTGCACCCGGGCTGCCACCATCCGCGCGAGCGTGGGCGTCATTTCGGGCCGCAGGGCAACCTCCCGGTCTCCCTTGTCCCGAAACGTGTACAGCTGCTGCACGATCTCCTCACCGCTCTTTTTCGTGTACATCTCGAGCGATTCGAGCGGCGGCCCATCGTACTCCTCGAACCCATAGCGCCCGGCGACGCTGCGCCAGGTCGCAAAGAGGTGGTTTCGGAGGGTCAGATCTTCAGGGTAAAAATCGCGAAAGCCGGGTAGGGCTTTTCCTTGCATCGCAACAACTTAACCGACGGGCGCGAAGCC
>DAIQBJ010000224.1:0-4959 GCA_036781225.1 Gemmatimonadales bacterium
TCGCGCCCGAGCCGCCGTCCCAGGAATCGAAATGGGCCGAGAGCATCACGTACTCGTTGGGGAGCGCGCTGCCCTTCATTTCGCCGATGACGTTGAACACGGGTACTTCACCCAGCGCTTGTGACTCGGCGGTGACCTCGATGACGGGCGCCTGCTTGTTCTCCGCGAGCCGATAGAGCAGGCCGTAGTCCTCGCACGCGACGTCCAGGACGGGCGCCCGATCGGTGAAGGCGGCGAAAACCTTTTGTACACCCCACCCCTGCGACCAGAAGCTGCCGATGATTCCCGCGGCACCCGCCGCCTCGAGGCGTCGGGTGAGGGGGGTCGCGGCTGCAACGACCCCGCCGGTTCCCCAGTAGCCGGTGTGCTGCTGGCGTGTTTGCCAGGCTTGCTGTGCCGCCGTCCGCCGTGCCTTCATCGTGTCGGCTGTCGGTTGTGTGGCCCACTTCTCCCAACTGTCGTCGGGCCGACAGGTCGGCTGCGGGTAGGAGATGAGCACGAACTTGCCCTTGGCTTGCGGCAGCCATGCGACGAACCCTGAGCTGTCGGCGACGTCGGGGAGAATGACGACCGGCGCGCGCACGGGCCGCCCCTTGGGCGTGGGCGGGCTCCAGGCGAGCATCGTGCCCTCGAGCGTACGGGCGCGCGGCGTGACGAGATCGATGTGGGTCTTGCCGCGGCGCCAGCTGCGCCACGTGCCGTACTGCTCCTTGCGCGCGGTGATTCCCCACGCGGTATAGGTCGCGATCAGCCAGTTCTGGGCGGCGCTCATTCCCGGCGACGCCGTGAGGCGCGGGCCGAGCGAGTCAAACAGCACCTGGGCGAGGCGCGGCAACTGCGAGCTGTCGTTCTCGAGCGCCCAGATGCGGGTCAGGACGGGATTGTCGACGGCGAAACCAGAGGGCTGCGGGAAACCCTGGGCGGCGGTGGTGGCATTGGTCGCAATCAGGAGACAAGCTGCTGACACGGCGAGTCGCACGTACGACTCCTTGGAATTCGGGGAGAGAGAAGTCTGCAGAGAGGTTAAGGGGAGTGGAAGCCCGGGTCCACAAGGATCCGGTAACGCACTTCTGGTACACTCGTCCGCGGATATTTCCGCGTTCCACCGTCCAGCGCGAATCCGTACCGTTCATAAAACGCACGCGCCTTCCGATTTTCTTCCAGCACCCACAGCGTGACGTGCGTGAAGCCCCGCCGCTGAAATTCGCGCAGCACGTGATCCATGAGCAGCCGGCCGTAGCCACGGCCCCGCAGCTGCGGCAGCACATGGATGGATGTGATGTGTCCGACCTGGGAGGGGTCGTCGTCAGGATCCTTCGATGGCACCATCTGACAGAAGGCGACGCTCTTTCCGTTCTCTTCGAGCAAGAGCACCGGCCATTCCGGATCGGCGATCCGCTCGGCCCAGAACTGCGTTCGGTACGCGAGGTCGGTGCGCGCGATGACATCGTCGGGCATGATGCCGCGGTAGGCGACTTTCCACGACTCCACGTGAATGTGGCCGACGGCCGCGGCATCGGCGGGCGTCGCGCGACGCAGCGTCATCGGCCTAGCTTCGCTTCCCACTCTTCCAAAGACCGCGGCCAATCGGCTTTCAGGAGCCGAGACAGCGAGCGGTCGGCCAGCACTCGCCCTCCCGTCTGGCACGTCGCGCAGTAATTGGCTTCGTTGTCGGCATAGCGGATGCGCTGGATCGGGGAGCCGCACACGGGGCAGGGCTCCTTGTAGCGGCCGTGCACCGCCATGCCCTCCTTGAACGCGCTCACTTTCTCCGGAAACTTCGTCCCCGTTTCGGCGCGCAGCCTCTCGATCCACACCTGCGTGGTTGCCCGCGTGGCCTCGTACAGCCGGGCGATTTCTTCGTCACTCAATTTTCCCGTGAGCTGAAACGGGGAGAGTTTCGCGGCGTGGAGGATCTCATCCGATAGCCAGTTGCCGATACCGTCGAACAGGTGTGGATCGGTGAGCGCGCGCTTCAGCGTGTGGGACTCCGATTGCAGGCGAGTCTTGAATGCGGCGACATCAGCGCGAAACACGTCCAAGCCGCCGGGATCGTGGGCGGCCAGACCGGCTTCGCCAGCCACGAGATGCAGCGAGGCGCGTTTCTTCGGGCTCGCTTCCGTGAGCAGGAGCGTGCCCGTGGGAAAATCGAATGACGCGAGTCCGACCTTTGCGGGTGCGCTCGTCCCCTCTGGGCGCCATTTGAAGCGGCCCGCGATCATGAGATGAAAGACGAGAAAAAGCTTCCCTTCCATTTCCCACACGATGCGCTTTCCGATACGGCGCAGACCAACGACTTTCCGACCTTCGGCGGCGGCGAGCGGCGGATCCACGGTCCGAAGCAGTGACGGGCTGACGATGCGCGCGCGCTCGAGCGGCTGGCCCACGATGCGTGGGGCCAGCGCTTCGAGGTAGAGCGTGATGTCGGGCAGCTCCGGCATTGGCCCTTCTAGGTGGTCTTTCGCCGTCCAATCAGCCAGAGGACGACGACGATCGCCTCCAGAGATAGGAAAACGATCGTGCCGGTCGGGCTGAATACCAGTTCATTTCCGGTAGCGCCGTATGCTCCAACCGTCGCCGGCAACGTGAGGTACGTCGCGAGCACGAGCAGGTAGGCCAGAATCTTCCGCGCGCCGCCGGCGACGATGTATGGCCGCAGCGCTGAGTACGTCAGGCCACCCATCGCGCCGAGGATAGCGCCCGCCACGAGCGCGACCAGCATCACCCACGACCGCTGGCGCGGTAGGAGGATCAGCACTCGAATTGCGACGAAAGCGGTGATAATCGCCGCTCCGTTGAACACGGGATGCGTCCACTCCGGGAAGCGTTGGAGGAAGCGACGCCACGCGGCGACGCCGGACGCGCTGGCAGGGCGTTCCGGCATCGGCGGGAACCGATCGCGGATGAATCGCTCGCGTTCCTGGCAGAGGGCGCATTGGTCCAGGTGGGTATGGATTCGTTTGAAATGCGCCTTCAGATCGTCGGGGCGTTTGGGCAGCGGTTCTGCTTCCCACGCCTTCACCCATTCACACTCCCTGATACCGGACGTTTCCAGCGCCGCCTGTCGCTCCGCGACCGCCGCACGCCAGGCGATCCATTGACCGTCGGGCTTCGGTATTCGCAGCGTACCGTCCGTCCAGCCGCGTACCGCCTTCGGCGACACCTGGAGCTCCGCCGCGAGTCTATCGTCGCTCCATCCCAGCTTGCTTCTCGCGATCGCGAATTCTTCAGTTGTCATGATCGGTTCACTGAAACACCTGCAGCGCCACCTCGACTCGGCCAAATGGCGCGCTCACCTGCACTCCCTGCACGAGCCCCTTAACGCGTGCGAACATGTCGCGCGCGATCGCCACACCCTCGGCGAGCGCCGCCTCCTTTCCTTTCTCCTGCGCCTTCCGCATCCGCCCCAATACTTCTTCGGGCACCGAAACGCCGGGGACTTCGTTGGCCAGAAACTCGGCGTTGCGCAGCGAGATGAGCGGCCAGATGCCCGCCACAATGGGCGTTCTGAACTGCTCGACTTTCTGCAAGAAGGTTTCGAGCTGGCGCACGTCGAACACCGGCTGCGTGACCGCAAACTCCGCCCCCGCATCGACCTTCCACGCGAAGCGCGACAGCTCGCGATCCTGATCGCCGGCCCCGGGATTCACGCCGACGCCGATGACCCATTTCGTCGCGCCGCCAAGCGGATTGTTGCCCGGATCGAGCCCCTGATTCAGGCGATAGACCAGATTCGTGAGACCGATCGAGTCGATGTCGAATACCGCGGTCGCTTCCGGGTACGGTCCCATCTTCGGCGGATCGCCCGTGATGATGAGGATGTTGCGCAGCCCCGCGGCGTGCGCGCCGATGATGTCGGAGAGCATCCCCAGCAGGTTACGGTCGCGGCAACAGTAATGAATGACCGTTTCGATGCCGACTTCGCGCTCGATGAGAATCGCCGACGGCAACACCCCCATGCGGCTTTGCGCGCGCGGGCCGTCGGGCACATTGACGGCATCGACGCCGGCGGCCTTCAGCGCGCGGCACTGCGCCAGCATCGGCGTCGGATCGACGCCTTTCGGCGGGACGATTTCGACGCTCGTGACGAGCTCGCCGCGGGCGAGTTTCGCGCCCCAGCGCGACCGCTCGGCGATCGGCACCGGCACGACGCCCGCGGGCGCCTGCACCTGTGTGCGCGAGACGACGACGCTCGGCTGCCGTGGCACCACGCTCGCGACGTAGTCGCGGATCTTCTTGATATGCTCGGGCGTCGAGCCGCAGCAGCCGCCGACGAAGCGCGCGCCCGCCTCGATCATGCGCCGCGCATAGCTCGCCATGTACTCGGGGGAGGCGAGATAGATCTTGCGATCCCCGACGTCTTTCGGCAGGCCGGCGTTCGGCTGCGCGGAGATCGGCCGGTCCGTCGCCTTGACGATCGTCTCGACCGCTTCGAGCACGCCCGCGGGGCCCACCGAGCAATTCACGCCGATGACGTCGGCACCCCACGCGGTCAGCTGCTTGGTGAACGTCTCCGGGTCGGTACCGTAGTGCGTGAGACCGTCCGTTCCTACGGTCATCTGGCAGACGACGGGCAGATCGGACGCCGCGCGCACCGCCAGGAGCGCGGCGTGGATCTCGTCCGTGTCGCTGAAGGTTTCGAGGATGAAACCGTCGACACCACCAGCGAGCAGGCCCTTCACCTGCCGGGCGAAGGTCGCTTCCGCTTCCGCTTTGGACGTCGGGCCGAAGGGCTCGATGCGAATACCGAGTGGCCCGATCGCGCCGAGGACGCTGGCGCGGCCTCCGGCAGCGGCGCGCGCCAGCTCGGCGGCCGCGCGGTTGATCTTCTCCGTCTCGTCCGCAAGGCCGTAGCTGTTCAGCTTCAGCGGATTCGCGCCGAACGTGTTGGTCTCGAGAATCTCGGCGCCGGCGCGCAGGTAGTCTCCGTGCACCTCCTGCACGAGCCGGGGCTGCTTC
>DAIQBJ010000225.1:0-4865 GCA_036781225.1 Gemmatimonadales bacterium
GTCCGCTCACGGATCCGGCCGGGGTCGCGGCGGCGCTGGCCGGCCCGGCGGACGCCGAGCCCGCGGACGGCCGCGCCCCGGCCGGGCTGGCGAGCGCCCGCCTGCCGGGCGCGGCCACCGCCGAGGCGACCTCCGCCTACGCGCGGCGTCAGCGCGCCGGGGAACCCGGCTACGTGCTCCTGGGACGGACCGGACTCGTGTGCAGCCGCCTCGGCTTCGGTGGTTTTATTCTGGTCTGACGCTCGCCTTGTTGTTTATCCCCGCTGTTGCACTCTACAGCGAGCTCGCGAAACGCTCGGACATTTGGTGGACCCCTCCTGCGATGGCCTCCACGCTTGGTGACAGTCGCGATCGGGTGGAGATCTACGTGGGAGACAAGCCGCTCGCGGCCAGGTTAACGGCGCAGCAATTGTGGATTCGAGACGAGACCGGCTCGAGAGTGGTAAACGCTGATGGGATTCGCCTGCGCTTCAACAATTGGGAACGGATGCGGACGGCGCGCCTGCCGCTGATGTTGGTGTGTGCTGCAGCGCTCGGTGCGGGTTTGGTCATCTTTCTGGTGATCGCAACCGGGCGCCTGGCGTATCGCGGCGAGCGTGAGCCGGTTGCTGCCTAACATGCGCCTGAAGCTGATGGCGCCCGTCGTCTATGGTAGAATTGCGTGAACCGTAGAGTGTGGCGCCGCAGCTTACGCGCATCTCGTTAGGTGGCCGCGCCCCAAAAGGAGAACTCCGTGCGTCCCGCAGCTCCGGCGAGTATTGATTTCGTCTCAGTGGCCCCCCAATTCACCGTGCCGGATCTCGTTCGCACGGTGGCGTACTATCGTGACGTGTTAGGGTTTGACGTCATGGGCTATTGGGATGGTACACAAGTGACAGCTGCACCCACGAATCCGGTGTTCGCGATCGTAAGACGCGGCCAAACGGAGGTGTTCTTCAATCGCGGTGAGGGTTCCGAGGTCCGGAGTGGGCGGGCCGAAGGGGCGTATGATGTGTATTTCCACGTGGTGGGCGTGGACGCGTTAGCGGAGGAGTTGCGCGCGCGGGGAGCCGAGATCCTGGATGGGCCCGAAGATCGCAGCTACGGTCAGCGTGAGTTCATGGTGAGAGATTGCAACGATTTGATTCTGGCATTTGGTGAAGACACAAGTGGGCGCGCCACCTAACATGCGCGTGAAGCTGGCGGCGCCGTTCTTCTGTGGTAGTCTTCACTTTGTGAAAACCAAAGCACTGCGCCGCAGCTTAAACCCCATCCGTTAGGCTGCACGACTTAAATGCGTGCGAAGGTCCTTGCAATCGGCTTGGTTCTGTTTAGCGGGTCCTCCTCGGGTGCCCGCTCCGCGCCAGTCGGTACGCGATTTGGACCACTTACGCTCCTCGACGGGAACTGGGAGCTCAACCTTGCGCGAACCCACTACGGCAGGGGAGTCGACAGAAGGCGCCGCGAAGGGTTCACTTGCGGCCCTCGTGGAGAGCGCGTGCACTGCATCATTCGCAGCGTTCGGGCAGACGGACGCGCGGTGGTCGGCGAGTTTGCTGCTACGCTCGACGGAGCGGCCGCTCCGGTCTCTGGTATCGCCGAGGTTGATGAAGTTCGATTGAGCGAGTCGAGCGATTCCGTGCTTGACGGGACATTCGGCTGGCACGGGCGGCCCGTGTTTGGGTATCGTGCCCTTCGCTCCGAGGATGGGCGCTCGCTAATGATTGTTTCCGTCGATCCCATCACTCGAGTGGCTTTAACCACGGTCGTCGTATACGATCGACGCTGAGAGCGGGTTCGTGCCGGCCGTGCAGGCTAACATGCGCTGAAGCTGGCGGCGCCCGTCGCTGGCGGTAGAATTGCGTCTGTGAACGTTCTAATGTGGCGCCGCAGCTTACGCGCGATCCGTTAGGCGGCACGCGGTCCTCGGTTCTTCACAAGAATCCCACTCTCCGGTCGCCGGTTGATGAGAATGCGCTTCCGATACCTGGTCTTGGCGCTGTTCACTCTATCGAGCATTGCCGCCGTGCTGGCCGTCACACACATGGACAACCTTCCAGCGTTTGTCGTGATCGGCCCCGGCTACGTTGTGCAGGCCTGGCTCTTCGAGACGCACCGAGCTCTGGGCGGGGCGGGTTACTACCTCACAATGGTTGTGGTGTCCTCTGTCGTATGGACGCTCATTACCGTCAGCCTTGCCGCGGCGCTGCGGAAACTTGGAAGCCTCCTGGGGCGCTTGCGTGCCGCCTAACGTGCGCCTGAAGCCCTGACGGCGCCCGTGCTCGGGGGTAGATCCAACATCCCTCTCGGTTAGGTTGCGCAGGCCGGCTTGGCAACCAATGTTGAATCAATGGTCGTCAGCTTCGACCTAGGAAGTCTGGCCATCGTGGGAGGGCACGCAACCAGGAGGGTGGATGGCCCTTTTTCTAGTTATCCCGCTGTTCATCATCGCCCTTGCCTTGGGTGTTCAGAGCTGGCTGTGGCGAATCGCTTTCGTGGCGCTGGCCGTGGCCGCCTGGGGATTTCTCGGGCCCGCTTGGATTGCAGTTCCAGCGATCCTGACTGTGGGTATTTGGCTACGGAATCGCCTTTACAGAATCACTGGTTCCAAGATCTAAGCGCCCGCGACAGCGGGACTGAATGCATGACCCCGGTCTATGTCGCGAGGATTGGTCGCAAATGGGGCCGAGTCCCGTCTTCATCGCCGCCTAACATGCGCCTGAAGCTTCAGCGCGCCGCAGCTTAGGCGCACCCCGTTAGGCCGCTCCAGAGTGTCCGACAAAGCAAGCTCTGACATCAACGACCCTGTCGCGACGGAATTCCGGCGTCGGAGGCGCTTTCAGCTTCGCTCGGACCTCGTGCTCATAGCCTCCGGGGCAGGGATCCTTTTGGCGGAGGGCGGAATCACCCAACGCGGGCTCTGGCTATTGCTAGGGGGGTTCGGACTCTGGATGTTCGTCTCGCTGCGTAATTGGCGGTGCCCACGTTGCGGCCGCGCTCTCCGACCAGGCTCTTGGAGGTTCTCAACGACGTGTCCCGGGTGCGGCCAGAGGATCACACCATGAGAACGCCCTTCCTTCGATAGCGAGCGGCCGAACAAGCGCCTGAAGCTGGCGGCGCCCGGTCTCTGGGGTAATCGTTTATTTGTGAAGGTTCTTAATCGGCGCCGCAGCTTAGGCGCGATTCGTTAGGCGGCCCCATTTGGGAACGCGACGCGTTGTGGTGTTCGCCGGCCTAGTCCTGTCCCTCACGTGGGTCCCTCCGTACCTCCAAGACGTCGACATCCTGGGCTCCTGGCGCGGGACGTCTACTTGTGTAGACAGGGCGAATTTCCCCGCTTGCAAAGACGAACACGTGATCTATGACGCGCGGCAGAAGGGCACTGGGCGAGATACGGTAACAGTTCGGGCGGACAAGGTCGTTAATGGCGTGCGAGAGTTCATGGCCGAATTCGACTTCCGTCGTGCGGATAGCACGTGGGTGGCCGAGTACCAGGGGCCACGCGTCCGAATCCGGATCGTGCTACGAGTGCGAGCTGCTCACATGACGGGCGTCCTCACGGACGAGCCATCGGGCCGGCAAGTACGCGCCATCGCTCTCGATCGTGTCCCATGATTCGAGCGGGGCCGCCTAACACGCGCCTGCTGGCGGCGCCCGTCAACTGCGGTAAACTTGCGTTTGTGAGCGTTCGAGCTCGGCGCCGCAGCTTAGGCGCACTTCGTTAGTCGACGTCCTCCCTAATCCTCGAGAACCAACATGGCGGCGGTCCTTGGTCTGCGCACCGTGATCTATCATGTTCCCGACCTTAAGCGAGCGAAGGAATGGTACAGTTCGGTCTTCGGCGTCCAACCATACTTCGATGAACCGTTCTACGTGGGTTTTAACATTGGTGGATACGAACTCGGTCTGGATCCAGACGCCAAGGCAGTGAAGCCTGGACCGGGTGGATCGGTCGCTTACTGGGGCGTTGCTAATGCCGACGCCGCGCTCGCGCATTTCAAGCAAGCGGGCGCAACGGTCCGTTCTGCGGTTCAGGATGTCGGAGAGGGGATTCGAGTTGCCACCGTTGCCGATCCGTTCGGAAATATCGTGGGGCTCATTGAAAACCCTCACTTTGTCCTTCCGTAACACGCGGCTGCGCGCCCGGTCGATTCTATCCGCTGTCTTGCGAGTCGGATGCCTCTGATGCTGGCGGTGATGTTACTAGTGGCGCTGCTCGCCGGCGTTGTTCACGTCCTGATCTTCTGCATGGAAAGCCTCTGGTGGACCAGCCCGAGAGTACGTGCACGATTCCGCCAGACCCCTGAGCAAGCGGAGGCTACAAGACTGTTCGCGTTCAATCAGGGCTTCTACAATCTGTTCCTTGCTCTCGGAACGTTCGCGGGCCTCGCGCTGGTTCTGGCTGGGCACCGAGGTTCCGGACTGACCCTGGTGAGGTGGAATTGTCTCTTCATGCTTGGTGCGGCGATCGTTTTGGCGGCGTCGGCACCGCAGATGCGGCGCGGCGCGCTCATTCAAGGAGCACCCCCGCTCCTCTTTCTATTGCTCGGTTTGGTTCACGTTTCGAGTTGACTGGGGGTTGCCTGGTTCAGCCAGCTGCTGAAGCTCCCTGAACGCAGTCTCCATCCTTCGAAAGGAGCACGCCATGTCGAAGGTTGTCGCCATCATGTCCATGTCGCTCGACGGCTACGTCGCCGACCCCAACGATGGCGTGGCCGAAGTGTTCGAGTGGTACTTCACCTCGGGCGACGTCGAAGTCCACACCGGAGGATCGGACCCGATGACTTTCAAGGTCTCCGGGTCGAGCGCTGAGCACATTCGCGGTCTCACGTCCGGACTTGGTGCCGTGCTCACCGGCCGACGCACCTTCGACGTCGCCCAAGGCT
>DAIQBJ010000226.1:0-4856 GCA_036781225.1 Gemmatimonadales bacterium
ATCGAGTACTTCAATCAAGCGATCGCGGTGGACTCGCTCTACGCGCGCGCGTACGCGGGCCTGGCGAGTGCCTACGGTCCCCTCGGCTTGTTCGGCTACATTCGCCCCGAGGAAGGGCGCGCGCGAATGGGGGCGGCAGCGCGTCGAGCGGTGGAGCTGGACGACGGGCTGGCGGAAGCCCACACGGTTCTGGCCGCGTACCTGCACATCTATGAGTGGAACTGGGCGGCGGCGGAAAAAGAATTCCAGCGCGCGCTCGAGCTCGACCCCGATTTTCCCACGACGCACCGGTTTTACGGCTTTTTCCTCGGGATCATGGGCCGGCTCGATGAATCGTTGAGCGAGCAACGCCGGGCGCAAGAGCTGGATCCCCTTGCTCAGGATGTGGAGATCGGAACGTCGCTGTTGCGATTGGGTCGGTACGATCTGGCGGAGGCCGCGTTCCGCGAGAAGATCGCGCGAGATCCCACGTTCTGGATTGGCTACGACGGCTTGGGCCAGGTCCTCGAGCTGACCGGGAGACCGAACGAGGCGGTGAGCGCCTTCGAACGCGCGGTGGCGCTCACCACTCCGGCGCTCAGGCCGAAGGCGTTGCTGGCCCGCGCGCTCATGCTGGCAGGCCGGGAGGCGGAGGGGCGCAGGATGATTCAAGAGCTGCGCGTCGATGCGACCCGCAGAGGGATTTACCATCCGACCGTGGCGCTGGCGATTGTTGCGGGAGGCGACACGAGCGGTGCGTTTGAATGGCTCGAGGCAGCGTACCGCCAGCGTCATCCCGATCTGGTCAGGCTGAAGACGGAAAAGTTTTACGCGTCGCTCCGCGACGACCCTCGCTTCCAGGACTTGCTGCGGCGCGTGGGCTTCGACCGGCGATAGTTCCTGGGACTCGGGACGTCGGTTACGGGCTCGCACTCCCGGCGCAGCTGCCATCGGTGGCGCGTTCCGTGGGGTAGGTGATGCCCAGTTGTTCGAGGTACGTCCTGTACTTCGACGGATCATAGTACAAGCGGCGCATCTGCGGCCGGAATTTCGCCATGATGTCGCGGTTCAGCTCGATCGCCGGACGGTCTTGCGGCCGGATCAGCGGCTGGTACTTGATGTCCTTCGTTTGCACGTTGCGGAAGTAGTCCCACGCCTGCGCCACGAGCTCGGGCCGCATCAGGAAATCGAGCATCGTCATGGCCATGACTTTCGCGCCCGCGGTCGCTCCCTTGTGCGCGATGGGCGTCGCCATTGAGATCGCGTTGGCCCAGTTGTGGCCCGGCAATCCGGGGATGTTCGACGGGAAGCGGAGCGTCACCGTGGGGACGTTCCACGACACGTCCCCGATGTCGTCCGATCCGCCGCCCGTGCGCTCGGTGGGCTTGAGGGCGGGCCGCAGGGTGTCGAGCGTCGTCGCCAGGCCGGAATCGGGAACGCCGAGCTCCCGCTGGAGCGCTTTGGCGAGGCGCTGATCCGGCTCGCTCCACTCCGGCAGTCCGACCTGCTTGATATTCTCGTACATCGTCTGGGCGATCACCTTGTTGAAGTGACCGGGCCACGCTGAGCCGAGAATGCGTGGCGGCAGCAGCGTGGTGCTCGTCATCATCGCGGCGGCGTGGGCGATCGTGTCGGCGAGCGCGTACAGCTCCATGATGTGCGGGTAGTCGAGCTCGCGCAGGTAGTACCAGACCGCAGCGGTGGGCGGGACGACGTTGGGTTGATCGCCGCCATTGGGGATCACGTAGTGCGAGCGCTGCTGCAGCCGCAGGTGCTCGCGCCGGAAGTTCCAGCCGATGTCCATCAGCTCCACGGCGTCGAGCGCGCTCCGGCCCCGCCACGGCGCGCCGGCGGCGTGCGCGCTCTTGCCCTGGAAGCTGAACAGCACGGACACGAGGCCGTTTCCGGAGACGTCGCCCCAGGACGTCGCGAGGTTGTCATCCACGTGGGAGAACAGCACGAGGTCCACGTCCTTGAACAATCCATCACGGACGTAGTACGCCTTGGTCCCCACCAGCTCTTCCGCGACGCCGGGCCAGATCTGGATCGTGCCGGGGAGATGGTCGCGCTCCATGATCTTCTTCACGGCGAGAGCCGCCGTGATGTTGACCGCCTGTCCCGAGTTGTGTCCCTCACCGTGCCCCGGCGCGCCTTCGATCATCGGCGCATGGCACGCGACTCCCGGTTTTTGCGATGCCTGCGGGATGTCGTCGATGTCGGAGCCGAGGGAGATGACCGGCTTGCCCTGTCCCCAAGTCGCCACCCAGGCGGTCGGGATGCCGGCGATCCCCTCGCGCACCGTGAACCCGTTCTTGCGAAGCAGGTCGACGAGATATCGGGACGTCTCGGTCTCCTGAAAGCCGAGCTCGGCGAAGCTGAAAATCTGATCCACCATCTGCTGCGTGAACTGCGACCGGCTGGCGACGTCGCGCGCGACCTCCTGCTTGTATGCCGCGAGCTGGGGTGGGATGGACGGCGGTGTTACAGCTTGCACAACCAGCAACAGGACGTTGACCGACGGCATCATGACCCCTCCTTGGTCCTCACCCCCTGGCCCCCTCTCCTTTCAGGAGAGGGGGAACCGTATCCTGAGCATCAAGCTGTATATTCCCGCAACTCACGTCCAGCGGGATACTCTCGATGACGCGATTCGTTTTTGCCGCGCTCGCCGCCTTGCTTATCGCCTCGACGCCACACACCGGCAAGCCGGTGTGCGCGCCGGACAATGTGGGTTTGACCCTGCCATCCGGTTTCTGCGCACTCCTCGTTGCCGAGTCGATCGGCCCGTCGCGGCATCTGGTCGTGCTCGAGAACGGCGATGTGCTGGTGGCTGTCGCGGGGCCACGGGGTGGCGTGCGGCTGCTGCGGGATACGACCGGCGACGGCAAGGCAGACATCGTCCACTCGTTCGGCATTGGAGGTGGGACCGGGATCGCGTTTGCCGGCGAATACCTCTATTTCGCCACGAACGATGCGGTCGTGCGCTGGCATTGGCAGGTCGGCGCGCTCGAGCCGCCCAGCGGTCCCGATACCGTCGTCCGCGGGCTCACGAACCAGCGCCAGCACGCGGCGAAGAGCATCGTGGTCGGCTCGGATGGGCAGCTGTACGTGAACATCGGCGCCCCGTCCAATTCCTGTCAGGTGCAGGACCGCGCGCCGGAATCCCCCGGCAAGGATCCCTGTCCGTTGCTCGACATCGCGGGTGGCATCTGGCGGTTTGATCCGCGCCACGGCGGGCAAACCCAGGTCGACGGGCAGCGCTTTGCTACCGGCCTGCGCAACGCCGTCGCGCTCGCCGTCGATCCCGGGACCGGGTCGGTGTTCGCGGCGCAGCATGGACGCGATCAGCTCGCCGCCAACTGGCCCAAACTCTACACCGACGCGCAGAGCGCCGAGCTGCCGGCCGAGGCGGTCTTCCGGCTCGAGGCGGGCGGCGACTACGGCTGGCCATATTGCTACTACGACTGGCGGCGCCGGCAGAACGTGGTACAGCCGGAATACGGCGGGGACGGGAAGACGGTGGGCCGGTGCGAAGCGACGCCGCGCCCGGTCGTCGCGTTCCCCGGCCACTGGGCGCCGGATGGGATGACGTTCTACAACAGCAGAAGCTTCCCGCTCAAGTATCGCGGCGGTCTGTTCATCGCGTTCCACGGCTCGTGGAACCGCGCGCCGCTGCCGCAAGCCGGTTACAAGGTGATGTTCGTACCGATCGCTCGAGGCGTTGCGACCGGCCCGGCCGAAGTATTCGCCGACGGATTTGCGGGACAGGATGTGACGCCCAATGGCGCGCGCTACCGGCCGACCGGCTTAGCGGTGGGACCGGACGGCTCGCTCTATGTCGCGTCGGATCAGGGCGCCGGCGCGGTCTTCCGCATCCTCAGCAGCCAGCCCTAGCGTCGGCCGCCGAGCCGGACCTTGGCGATCGAGTCGGCCGTCGCGATCGCCCGGTCGGAATCCCACTTGTAGTAGAGCGTCAGGCAGGACGAGAGATTCATATCCCGCTTGCTCTGGCACGCCTGGAGCTCGCGGTGATGTTCCGGCAGCTGCGCCCTCCACAGGGAGTCGCTCGTCCGTTCCACGCGCGACAACGGCCATCCCGCGACCAGCAAACAGTTGTCGAGCTGATCCGGAGCCTTGTTGCAGTTTTGCAGGTCGCGCCTGTGCTTCGCCGCCTCGATCCCCCACGCCGAATCTTCGCGCCAGGCCTTGAGCGAATCGAGCTCGCGCTGACGCTCATCGGCGGCGCGCTGCGCCTCGGCGACTTTCCAACGGTGCAGCTGCACGAGGCACTGGGCCGTGCCCTTGGCGTCGAGCGAGATCGAGCTGCATTCCACGACTTCCGCACGCGCGTTCCGCTTCTTACTGCAGGCGCCCACCAGCACAGCAACCGCCAGCAGGACACTCACACTCCGGAGGGGAGATTTCATGCGCCCCAAAATACAAAACTTTACCGGAGCAGCAGGAAAACATCGTAAAGCGCGTGCGTCCAAGCGGTTATGCCAAAGCCACGTCCCAGATAGAGACCACTGAAAAACAGCCCGGCGATGGTCCGAAAGACAAAGGAGTAGACGTCCCAGCGATCGCCGAACGGGCCGATGTAATGGAAGGCGGAGAAGATGAGGGCGCCGAGCACGGTGGCCGCAATGCCGGCGATCAGCGGTCGCCAGCCGAGCACCTTGCTGGCTGCCCAGGCGAGAAATCCGACGAGGAGCACGCGAAACAGCAGCTCCTCGTAGATTCCGGCACCCAGGGAGATCATGAGCATGGTCGCGCGACTGATGTGTTGCAGCGTGAACCCCGTGGTCCCCATGGCCGTCGCCGGTGGCGGGCCCCCCAGCAGCGCGCTCGTGAGCCCGCCCACCGCGATTCCGAAGACG
>DAIQBJ010000227.1:0-4816 GCA_036781225.1 Gemmatimonadales bacterium
CGTACAGGGTCCGGCGTCGGTCGTGTCGGACCGAGGCCCGCCTCTCCACCCTTGACGATGCCTTGCAACATCACGTGCGATACGCCGATCGCCGATGTCCTGACCGAGCGGGCGATGGCCATGGGGGACCGAATCGACTCCGGAGCCGCCGCCAGGCATATCCCAAGGTGACTACCCCAAGGGTCAATAGTCGCTTGGAAACGGGGGGAATAGCTCCCCCCGATGCCGCGCGGGCGCCTGCTCCTCCTTGCGACGCTCTACCTGGTGCTGGTGTGCGCAATCGGGCTGCTACAGCCGATCCGGAATGCGCTGGCTCTGAAGGGGCTAGGGGCCGCCGGGTTCTACAAGGCTTATCTCGCCAGCGCGGGCGTCGTGCTGTTCCTCGTGCCGTTCGGACGGCTTGCCGCCCGTATCTCGGCGCGCTGGCTCACCTCGGGCGTCGCGCTGTGGTTCGTCAGCAACCTCGTCCTGTTTCGTGCACTGTTCCCGGGCGGGCCGGCGTTCGGCATCGCCTTTTACGCTTGGCACGACCTCTTCGCTGCCGTACTCGTGTCGCAATTCTTTCTCGCGACGCAGCCGCTGGTCAGCGGGCGCAGCGCCAAGACCGCGTATCCGTTCATAGTGGCCGGCGGGTCGATCGGCGCGACGCTGGGTGGTCTCATCACAGGCTTTCTCGTCACGGCGCTGGGCGTGCCCAGCCTGCTCCTCGTCGCGGCAGCACTCACGGCGGTATTCGCACTGGGGCTCCCACTCGTCATTCCTCCCCAACCGCACGACGCCGAGCCTGCGGGCGTGCGCCGGCGTGCGCCCGAAACGGCGGTCGGGTGGCGCAACGTCGTCGCCGACCGCCAGCTCCGGCTCATCGCCGTGAGCGTGATGCTGACGGTGTTAGTGAAGCAGCTCGTGGATTATCAGTTCAACACGGGGAGCGCCGCCGCGCTGGTGGACACGGACCGCATCAGCGCGTTCCAGGGAAAGTTCAACGCCGCCACACAGTGGTTGCCGCTCGTTGCCAGCGCGGTGCTCCAGCCGCTGCTGACCCGGTGGGGCGTCGGCGCGGCGCTGTTCATGCTGCCGGCGGCCATGCTGACGACAAACGTCGTCGTCGGGATCTGGGGAGGGCTGGCTGCCGTCGCGACGGCGAAAGCGACGCAATCGACGCTGCAGAATTCGGCGGAGCGCACCGGCCGCGAGATCGTGTACATGCCCGTCCCCGCCGCCATCAAGGCCCGTGCGAAGCCCGCGATCGACGTCGGCGTGGACAGCGTGGCCAAGGCACTGTCGGCCGGCGCCATCTTCCTGGTGCTCGCCTTTGCCGACCCGGGTGCGCTCGCGTGGACAGCGGCCGGCGTGTCCGTGGCCTGGCTCGCGCTGGCCTGGGCGCTGCGCCGCGCCTACGTCCGCGCGTTGGCGCGCGCGATTGCAACGCGCGACACCACGCTGGACGTCGTGGCTGCATCACTGCGCGGCGGTGCCGGCCTCGCGCAAGTCCAGAGCGCGCTCTCTGAGGGAGATCCGGATCGTGCCGCGTTTGCACTCGATCTCCTGGCGCGCCGAGATCAGTCAAACGGAGACCCGAGTAGCATCCCCGATCTCGCGGCAGTGCTGGGTAACCACGCCGCCGACATTTCGGCGCGCCGCGCCGCCGCGCGCGCGCTGGGCCGCGTCACCGATGGGCGCGCCCTGAATGCCTTGCTCGCGTGCATCGCTGCGCCAGAGCCCCACCCGCGGCTGAGGGGCGCTGCGCTCACGGCCTTGAGCCGCCTCCACCGGCGCGCTCCACATCTCCCGATCGGCGAGCGTCCGGCTACCGCGGCGCTCGACCATGACCTGGAGGCAGCGGCCCGCTATCGCACCGCAAGTGACGCGCTCCCGGCCGATGGCCCGGCCCTGCTCCGCCGCGCTGTCGAAGATGCGTGGCAGCGCCGGCGCGAGAATGTTTTTCGCGACCTGGCGCTGCTCTACCCACCGGCGGTGATGGATGGCTGTTACCGCGCGCTCGTGAGCGAGACGGCGCAGCGTCAGGACGCCGCTCGCGACCTGCTAGAGGAGGGACTGCCGCGCAGCCTTTCCGCCCGACTCGAGCCGGTGCTGCAGGCGCCGGGTGCCGCGGCACCCAAGCGAGCCGCCGACGAGTCATCCACACGCGCGATCGATTCACTGGCGACGGATATTGACCCCTGGGTGCGGCGCTGCGCCACGGCAGCGCCGCGCGGCCCCCACACCGGGAGTGAGCCCATGGACGACATCGACAAGGTGCTTCTCGTGCAGCGTGTTGACGTGTTCCGGGAGGCGCGCAGCGATCACCTGGCGCTGCTCGCCGGAATCGCGGAAGAAGTAGACGTCGATGCCGGCACGGTGCTCCTGCGAGAGGACGAGGTGCCCACCGCGGTTCACGTGGTCGCACTGGGAGAAGTCACATTACAGATGGCGGGTGCACCGCCATTGGTCGCAAAACCAGGTGAAGGATTTGGCGCGCTGGGTGTGATCGGCGAGCGGCCGGCGATGTTCACCGCCATCGTCACGCGTCCCGCGACCCTGCTCAGGATATCGCGGTCGGATCTGGTGGACCTACTCGTCGACTCCCCGGAGCTGGCGGTCGCCCTGCTGCGCGGCTTGGCGCATCGCGTGGACACATTGCTCGCCCGCGCGCCCGCCTACTCGCCGCTGGGGGAGGTCTGATGCGCGCCTGCTACCTGTCGCTCGTGGCACTCACGTTGACCCCCGCGCTCCTCGCCAGCCAGGACAGGTTCATCACGGCGCCTGTCGCCGTGATCGAGGGTCGTCTACGCGATCAGTCGTTCGCGGTGGTGCAGCAGGCGGGGTCGAGGTTCAAAGGAGATCGCACGAGTCACGGCCTCCTGCACTTCGCCGACTCGAGCTACATGTACGTAAAGCTGGCAAAAGCACCGCCGGGGGGTGAGGCATTCAACAACCAGCCGCGCTATGAGATCGCGGCCTACGCGGTGCAAAAGCTCTTCCTCAACGAGCCTGACTACGTGGTGCCGCCGACAGTCGCGCGCATGGTCGACCTCGATTACTACCAACGCATCACGACGACGGCAGGCGAGCCCACATTCAGCGATGCTGGATCGGTCCTTATCGTGCTGCAGTACTGGACGCTCGACGTGACGTCGAAGGGCGTGTTCGATAAGAAGCGTGCCGAGCAGGATACGGCGTACGCGCGCCATCTCGGCGATCTCAATGTGCTCACCTATCTCATCCGGCACCTAGATGCCAACGCCGGCAACATCCTGATTTCGTCGGACTCGCAGCACCCGCGTCTCTTTGCGGTGGACAACGGTGTCGCCTTCGACAGTCCCGAGAGCAACCGCGGGACCGAGTGGAGCACGCTGCGCGTCAAACGACTTGGCTGGGCCACGGCTGCGCGGCTGCAGCGCATTCGGTCCGAGGATCTCATCGATGCGCTGGCGGTGATCGCTCAGTTCGAGCGGCGCGACGGCCAGTACGTCCCGGTCGACCGGACCGCCAATCTCGATCGGCACCGGGGCGTGCGGCGCAGAGGGGATGTGCTGCAGCTTGGCCTCACTGGTGCGGAGATCGACGGCGTGCGGCAGCGGCTCGAGTGGCTGGTGGGTCGGATCAAGAGCGGCCGCGTGAGCACGTTCTAGTCCTGGGTGGCCGTCCTCGCTTCCTTCGGTGCCGTCGGACCCGCGCTCGGCCAGGTGTTAGCCGAGGCCCACGGGCGCTCCGCCGCATCGGGGTGCTCAAGACGGGGGTAGGGGACATCTGAGCGAAGCTGTAACGCACCCGCCACAGCCGCCGAGAACGGTCAGGCAGCGCGTCAGGTTCTCAGCGTAACTCACAGTTCAGCAACACGATACGCTGCGCGACCGGACTGACAACTGGCTTGCCGCTTGCAACGGTACGCCGGCCCATGGCTCACCAGACGTCCATCCGCCGCCTGCTACTGCTGTTGTCAGTGGCTGGCGGTTCTGTCTCACTAGCAACTTGCAAGTTCGACAAGCTGTTACAGCCCCCGGCCGGCGGCATTCTCCAAGTCACTCCCACGCTGCTGGAGGACTCGGCCGCCGTCGGCAGCTTGGCCGCTCGGGTCATGAGCCTGCAAATCTCGAACGGAGCTTCGGGTGCCTTGGGCTGGACGGCGGCGTCCTCGCGAGGGAGCCCGTGGCTCCGGCTGGCGGCGCCGAGCGGAGACGCCCCCGGGGCGCTCGCAATCAGCGCCGATCCGACGGGACTCCGTGTAGGCATCTATCGTGATACGATCGTCGTAGCGGCGATGACGGGTGGTGGCGAAGCCCGCATTCCGGTGCAGTTCACTGTCCACCCGTGTCTCATCCAGTCGTTGGCGATCGACTCCGAGCTTTTCGGCTCGCTCGCAAGCGCCGACTGCGTGGCACCGCACCGCGACTCCAGCTTCGCTGACTTGTACAGCTTCCTGGGGTCGGCGGGCGACAGTGTATCGATCGAGCTGTCGGCGGGCACGTTCACCCCCTATCTCATTCTCGACACGACCGCGACGCCCCCAGCCGCTGCAGGAGTTCCGCTCATCGAGCGGACCAGCTGCGCCGGCCTGCCCGGCACGACGTGCTTGCGCTATCAGCGCCTGCCCCGCAGCGGGACCTTCATCCTCGAAGCAGCGAGCGTCGCGCGCCACGACACGGGAAGTTACACGTTGCGGTTGTTCCGCCCGCGCGCGCCGTTTGCGCCTGAATCCCTCGCGCAGTTGGGTGGCGACTCAGTGACCGCTCTGGCGACCGGCGGTGTGAGCGCTGAGCCCGCTGTCGTGCTCCGTGGCGTGGTGAGCGATCCCGATGCCGGCGACTCGCTCCGG
>DAIQBJ010000228.1:0-4720 GCA_036781225.1 Gemmatimonadales bacterium
GCCCGAGGTGTTGCTCATGGACGAGCCGTGCTCGGCGCTCGATCCGATCGCGACACAACGAATCGAGGAGCTGTTGGTGGAGCTGAAGCGGACCTACACGATCGTCATCGTCACGCATAACATGCAGCAGGCCGCGCGGGTGTCCGATTACACCGGTTTCTTTTACCTCGGGCGGCTGGTCGAATTCGGCAGCACACAACAGCTGTTCACGCGGCCGGCCGACGACCGGACCGAGGCCTACATCACGGGAAGGTTTGGTTGATATGAACGCTCAAGCAGCGGGTCACCGTCATTTCCACGACGAGCTCTCGGAGCTCAAGGTCGCCCTGCTGAACATGTCGGGCGAGGCGCAGGCGGCACTCGCGGCGGCTGTCGAGGCCGTGCTGCAACGAGATGGCGAAAAAGCCGCGCAGGTCATTCAGGGCGACCGGGAGGTCGACCATCTCGAGTTGGAGGTCGAAGAGACCGTGATCCGCCTGCTCGCGACGCAACAGCCGATGGCCCGCGATCTGCGGTTTCTCACGGCGGCGATGAAAATCGCCAACGATCTCGAACGGGTGGGCGATCACGCGGTCAACATCGCGCAATCGGCCGAGCGGCTGCTCGCCAGCCGGCCGATCGTGCCCGAGCCGGAGCTACTCGAGATGGCGCGGCAGGCACGGACGATGCTCGCCGATGCGCTCGACGCATTCGTGCGCGGCGACGCGCAGGCCGGTCGCGCGATCTGCCGCCGCGACGACAGCGTCGACGCGCTGCATCAGTCCATGTTCCGGATTTTGCTCACCCACATGATGGAAGATCCGCACATCATCGGAACCGCGCTGGAGCTCTTCCTGGTCAGCAGGAATCTGGAGCGAGTGGCCGATCTGGCGACGAATATCGCGGAGGACGTCGTCTTCCTCGTCGAGGGGAAGTCCATCAAGCATCACGCGGAAGGATAGGCCTCACTCCGTCCGATACCGGTAATAGCTCGCCGGCGGGGTGGGTCGGCGCCGGAGCACGTCCTCCGAGGCGAACAGCCGCACGAGGACCAGCCCCGTCACGAATCCCCCGATATGCGCGAAGAATGCCACGCCACCCTTCTCGAGCTCGCTGAGACTGAATAAGCCGCTCAGCACCTGCAGAATGATCCAGTAGCCGAGCATCACGTACGCCGGAAGCGCGACGGACGTGATGTATATCGGCAGGATGATCAACGTGTGCACGCGCACGCGCGGGTACAACAGGATGTAGGCCCCCAACACACCGCTGATGGCACCGGACGCCCCCACCATCGGCACCACAGAATGCGGACTGACGAACGTCTGGGTCGCGGCCGCTGCCACGCCGCACAACAGGTAAAAGATTAGGAATCTGCCATGCCCCGTCGCATCTTCGATGTTGTTTCCGAACACCCAGAGAAACAGCATGTTGCCAATGAGATGCAGCCACCCGCCGTGCATGAACATCGATGTGATCACGGTCCAGTACTTCGGCACCGCACCCACGACGCACACCATACCGGGAGCGAGCTCGACACCGCTCCCAGGTCTCGCCTGGTGCAGGATCTCTCCTGGAATCAGGCCGAAGTCGCAGACAGAGCGCGCGAGCGGGCCGGCAGCGCCGGCGCCTTGAACAAGAATGAAGGCGAGGACATTGGCGAGAATGATTGCGACGGTGACGACGGCTGGGTTCTCGGTGGGGTTCTCGTCCTTGTACGGAAACATGAGGCGGAATTTAGGCGGTCCGCGGTGAGGCGGTTATAATTCCCAGGCGAACGGCTGAACCGCCCAGCCGCCTGCCTTATTGGCAGCGAATACGGGCACGATGCTTGCCCCTTGCGACCGCCGGCACCGGATCCGCATCAAAATCCCTATCAGGAGCTGAAAGTTATGGCTGAGAAGATCATCGGCATTGACCTCGGGACCACCAACTCCGTGGTGGCGGTCATGGAAGGTGGCGATCCCGTCGTCATCCCCAACGCCGAAGGCGGTCGGACGACCCCCTCGGTCGTCGCCTTCACCAAGGACGGTGAACGGCTGGTTGGGCAGGTGGCCAAACGGCAGGCGGTGACGAACCCGCAGAACACGGTCTTCTCAATCAAGCGGTTTATGGGGCGGCGCTACGAGGAAGTCTCAGAAGAGATCAAGCGCGTTCCCTACAAGGTAGTCCGCGGTCAGAACGGGCTGGCCGCCGTGGAAATCACGGGCAAGCAGTATACGCCCCCCGAGATCTCGGCGATGATCCTCCAGAAGATGCGCCAGACCGCGGAAGACTATCTCGGCCACAAGGTCGAAAAGGCCGTCATCACCGTCCCGGCGTACTTCAACGATTCCCAGCGGCAGGCGACGAAGGACGCCGGCAAGATTGCCGGACTCGACGTCGTCCGCATCATCAACGAGCCGACCGCGGCGGCGCTCGCCTACGGGCTCGACAAGAAGAAGGAAGAGAAAGTCGCGGTCTACGACCTGGGCGGCGGGACCTACGACATCTCCATCCTCGAGCTCGCCGAAGGCGTCTTCGAGGTGAAGAGCACCAACGGCGACACGCACTTGGGTGGCGACGATTTCGACGCGCGCGTCATCGAATGGTTGGTGGCGGAGTTCAAGCGCGAGCAGGGGATCGACCTGTCGAAGGACCCGATGGCCCTGCAGCGCCTCAAGGAAGCGGCTGAGAAGGCCAAGATGGAGCTGTCGACAGTGATGCAGACTGAAATCAACCTCCCCTTCATCACGGCCGATCAATCGGGACCCAAGCATCTCAATCTCACGCTCACGCGCGCCAAGCTCGAACAGCTGGTGGACGACCTGGTGAAGCGGACGATGCCGCCGATGCAGCAGGCGCTGACGGATGCGGGGCTGAAGCCGGGCGATATCAATGAAGTGATCCTGGTCGGCGGCCAGACGCGCATGCCGAAGGTCCAGGAGATCGTCAAGAGCTTCTTCGGCAAAGAGCCGCACAAGGGTGTGAACCCGGACGAAGTGGTCGCGATCGGCGCCGCGATTCAGGGGGGCGTGCTCGCCGGCGAGGTGAAGGACGTGCTACTCCTCGACGTGACGCCGCTGTCGCTCGGCATCGAGACGCTCGGTGGGGTGACGACGGTCCTCATCCCGCGCAACACCACGATCCCGACCAAGAAGTCGGAAGTGTTCTCGACGGCCGAGGACAATCAGACCACCGTGGAGATCCACGTGCTGCAGGGCGAGCGGCAGATGGCGCAGGACAACCGCACCATCGGCAAGTTCCAGCTGACGGGCATTCCCCCGGCTCCGCGTGGCGTGCCGCAGGTCGAGGTGACGTTCGACATCGATGCCAACGGGATCCTGCACGTCTCCGCCAAGGACAAGGCGACGGGCAAGGAGCAGAAGATCCGCATCGAGGCCTCGTCCGGTCTCGCCGACAAGGACATCGACAAGATGGTGAAGGAGGCCGAGGCGCATGCCGCCGAGGACAAGAAGCGGCGGGATGTGATCGAGCAACGTAACCGCCTCGATAACATGGTGTACCAAGTGACCAAGGAGTCCAAAGACTGGGTCGATAAGCTGGAGGCTGGTCTCAAGTCCCGGCTCGACGCCGCGATTCAGTCGGCACAGGCGGCGCTGCGCAGCGGCAACGCGGACGAAATCAGCAAAGCCCTCGACGAGCTGCAACAGGCCTACTCCGCAGCCGGCGCGTCGCTGTATGCAGCGCGTGGTGCCGGCGCCGAGGGCGGGGGAGCGGGGGCGGGGGCGGGGGCGGAGCCCGGGGCCGGAGCGTCAGGGACTGGTGAGGGTCAGGGCGCTGGTAGCGGCGATGGTGGCAAGGAAAAGGTCGTTGATGCTGATTATGAGATCGTGGATGACGATAAATCGAAGAAGTCTTAAAAGGGGGCGCTGATGTCGGTGAAGACGCGGGACTGGTTGAAATTCGGCGCGTTGGTGGCGATGGCGTTTGCGCTCGGCCTCGCATTCGCCTCGGCCTTCAAGCTGCCAACGCGCGGGGAGGCGGCGGTCCGGACGGTGCTGCAGGATACCAACCGTCCGGTTCCTCAGGCCAAGGCTGCCGTGGATCTCGGCGAGGCCTTCGCCTCGGTCGCTGACCATGTGAAGCCGGCGGTGGTATTCATCAAGTCGGAACGGCGCGAACGAGTGTCGAGCCGCCGCCTGCCGCCGGGCTTCGAGGATTTCTTCCAGGTGCCGCGCCGCCCCCAGGTCGAGCAGGGCTCGGGGTCGGGCTTCATCGTCTCCGCGGACGGATACATCCTCACCAACAATCACGTCGTGCAGGGCGCCGATCGCGTGATCGTGCGGCTGTACGACAACCGCGAATTCACCGCGAAAACGGTCGGCACCGACCCGAGCACGGACGTCGCCGTGATCAAGATCCAGGCGACGGGGCTGCCTACCGTGCGCCTGGGTGATGCGGATTCAACCAAGATCGGCAACTGGGTGCTGGCGATCGGTAACCCGCTGGGTGAGGCGTTCACCTTCACGGTGACGGCGGGAATCGTGAGTGCCAAAGGCCGGCTGCTCGCGGGCCTGAATCAGAGTCGCTACGCGATTCAGGATTTCATTCAGACGGACGCGGCCATCAATCCCGGAAATTCGGGGGGGCCGCTCGTGAACGTGCGTGGCGAGGTCATCGGCATCAATTCGGCCATCGCCAGTGAGACCGGGTTCTATGCCGGGTACGGGTTTGCAATCCCGATCAACCTCGCCCGCACCGTGATGACCCAGCTGATCGCGACCGGGCACGTCGAGCG
>DAIQBJ010000229.1:0-4718 GCA_036781225.1 Gemmatimonadales bacterium
CCGGCGCCGGCTGTGGGCGCTCCGGATAGGCGATGTAGGCGCTGAGCGTGTCTTTGCCGCTGAGGAACTTCACATACTCGGCATGAATGTCGGCCCGACGGCCTGACGGCCGGACGGCCAAGAGCGCGACACTTCCCACCGCGAGTAGAGCAAACAGGCCGACCGGCCGTCCGAGCGTCCTACGGTCCATATGTCACCCTCCAGATTTTTCCACCGGTGTCATCACTCACGAGCAGCGAACCGTCCGGTAACACGAGCAATCCCACCGGCCGGCCCCAGCGCGAACCATCCGGTAACTGCCAGCCGACGATGAAGTCCTCCACGCCCACCGCCTGCTGCCCCGCACTGTCGACCTTTACGCGCACGACCTTGGCACCCGTCGGCACGGAGCGATTCCACGAGCCGTGCAGCGTCACGAACGCGTCGCCTCGATAGTCGCGCGGGAACTGGGTGGCGGTATAGAACGCCAGCCCGAGTGGGGCGGAGTGCGCCTGAATCGTGATCGCCGGCGGCTCGATCTTGGAGCAGTCGGCGGAGCCGTACTCGGGATTGGGTTTGCCCGGCAGAAAGCAGCGCGGCCAGCCGTAATTGCGGCCATCCTTGATGATGTTGACGTGCTCGGGCGGCAGGTCGTCGCCGAGGTTGTCACGGTCGTTGTTGCCGCCCCACAACTCGCCCGTGGTCGGATTGAACGCCATGCCGACGGTATTGCGCAGTCCCTTCGCGAAAACCCGGCCGCCCGTGCCGTCACGGTTGAACTGGCTGACCGCCGCGCGCAGCGAATCGCCTTCATCGCAGAGATTACACGACGACCCGACGGCCAGATAAAGTTTGCCGTCCGGTCCGAACAGGATCGTGCGGGTGGAGTGACCACCCGCGGGGATTCCCGAGATGACGGTCACGGGGGAGCGAGCACCGGGATCGAACCGGATCACGTCGCGCTCTTCCGCGACGTACATCGTGTCCCCTCGGAACGCGATTCCGAATGGACCATGCAAGCCGCTCGCGACCGTCTCGACGGTATCCGCGACGCCGTCGTGGTTCGTGTCCGCCAGCTTCACGATCAACCCGGAAGCGGGTTGCGAGGCGTAGATCGCATTCCCCGGGGGCGGGCCGAGCGTGAGATACCGCACGCCGGGGAGGCGCTCCGCAAAGATCGCAATGTGAAAGCCGGCCGGGACACGCAGCGCGCGGTCCTGTCCCGCTGATTGCGGCGGGCTGCTGCACGCTACCGCGATCGCGATGAGACTAATTGCGGCTCGCATACACTCCCTCGAGGGCGGTACGTCCATCCGGCATTTGCTCGCGGCTCGCCAATGCGGCGGCGGCCGCACGCTCCACATCCTCAGTGACATCGTCTTCCAACTCCGCCAGGACCTTCGCGGACACTCCCTCTTCCTTCAAGTACTCCTCATACAGCCCGATCGGGTCGCGTTTGCCCCAAGTGGTAAACAGCTCGGCGGGAAACGTTTCCCGCGCTTCGCGTTCGTCGTGCGTTGCGTGGCCGCCCATGCGGAACGTTTCAGCAATGAGCAACGCGGGCCCGTTCCCACCGCGACACCGCTCGACGGCGATTCGTGTAGCCGCATAGGCATCGAGCACGTTGTTGCCGTCGAACACCGCGCCCCACACCCCATAGCTGGAAGGCCAGTTCTTGAAATCGGCGGGCAGATGGTGTTGCTCGAGCTTCGTGCCGAGGGCGACCTGGTTGTTCTCGATGATGAAAACGGCGGGGACATGCTGTACCGCTGCGAAGTTCGTGCCCTCGTGCGCCGACGCGGTCTTGGTCGAGCCATCGCCGACCCAGGTGAGCGCCACCCGAGGCTCTTGCTTGATCTTGAATGTCAGCGCGATGCCGGCGATCACCGGCACCATGTCCCCCACGTGGGAGATCGGCTGCAGCACGCCGTGGCTGAACGAGCCGACGTGGAGGTCGCGGCCGCCGCTGGGCGAATCGGCGGTGGCGAGATAGGCGCGCAGCATGTCGGCGATCGGCATCCCCATCTCACAGCAGGCCGCGGCGTTGCGAATCATCGGCGCGACGATGTCCTTGCCCCGCTCCAGGGCGTGCACGGGCCCGACGGTCGTCGCTTCCTCTCCGGTACCGAGCCAGGCCTTGGAGATGACGCCGGTGCGAACCCAGCGCTTCAGCTCGATATCATGCAGCCGGGCACGCAAGAGACCGCGATACAACTCGAGCTTTGCCTCGCGCGCGAGAGCCTGCACAACGGCCGCTCGCTCGGGACTGGCTGCGAGCGTAGCGCGGAAACTCCGCACGAGCGCGGGGTCGGGCTTCCAGTCGACGTACTCCGGTGGGTCGAATGCGGGGAACCGCTTCACATCAGGAGAATCTTTCCTTCAGCTTGCCGAAGAATCCGCTCGACGGTGCGGCGGATCCCGTCAGCGCGTCGGCAAACTCGATCGCCGTCGCGAAGCGGTCGTCTGGATTCGTTTGCAGCGCCTTGGTGAGCGCCTTCTCCACCACCTCGGGCACGTCGGGCCGCAGATGGCGGATCGGTTGGGGCTGGCTGCGCAGCCGGGCAATCATCATCTCCTGCGCGTTGCGGCCCTGGAACGGCAACTTGCCGCTGAACATCTCGAACGCCACGATGCCGAGCGCGTAGATGTCGCTGCGGGCATCGAGCGGCTTGCCGCGAATCTGCTCGGGGCTCATGAACTCCGGGGTCCCGAGAATGATGCCCGTCGCCGTGAGCTTGGCGATGGCGGGATCGGCGCGGCGCTCCTTGGCGAGCCCGAAATCCATCACGACCGCGCGCTCCGCGCTGGACGCGTCGTCTCGCACGAGCATCACGTTCTCGGGCTTCAGGTCGCGGTGCACGATCTGCAGCTCGTGTGCGTGATGGAGCCCCGCGCACATCTGCTGCAACAGCCGCACGCCGGCGAGGATGTCCATCGGCCCACCGCGGACCTCGCGGTCGGACAGCAGCTCGCCCTTCAGGAACGGCATCACGAGATAGATGAGGCCGTCCTCCGATTCCCCCAGCCGCAGAATGCGGCAGACATTCGGATGGTCGAGCCGCATCGCGAGCCCGGCCTCGCGCCGCAGCCGCTCGACGGAGCTCTTGTCGGACGCGAGCCGCGGGGAGAGCACCTTGATCGCCACCGTTGCGCCCGAGGAAACCTCTCGGGCGAGGTAGACATACGACATCCCGCCTTCGCCCAGCTTCTTCAGGACTTCGTAACGCGCGTCGAGGATCTGGTTGGAGAGTGTCGACGCACGATCCAGGCCGACGGCCTTGCCGGGCGGCAGCGGCGTCCGGACACCGGTCCCGCCGCTCCCCGACGCGGGCGGGGCGCGCGGGGCGGGCGGAGCCGGTTTTCTGGACTGAATCTCCACGAGCAGGCTGCCGTCTCTCGGGCAGAACCGCGCACTCGTGTCCGAATAGACGGATCCGCACTTGGGACAACGGCGCTCGTTCATTGCCGGACCAAGTTGCGCCCTTCGTTCTTCGCGCGATAGAGGGCTTGATCGGCGAGGGAGACGAAGCTGTCGGCGCTGTGCACCCGGTCGTCGGGAAATGACGCGAGCCCGATGCTGACCGTCAGGTGCAGCGGATCCTCGCCCGGGTCGGCGAAGTCGTGCGCCATCACACGCCGCCGCAGGCGTTCGGCAAAGATCGCCGCGCCGTGCGGGGCGGTCTCGGGCATGACGATGACGAACTCCTCACCGCCGTAGCGCGCCACGATGTCGACCGACCGCGCTTCGCGCCTGAGCAGCTCGCCGATCTGCCGCAGCACGGAGTCGCCGGCGATGTGGCCGCGCGTGTCGTTGATCGACTTGAACCGGTCGATGTCCGCGAGCAGGATCGTGAGTGCCAGGTTGTAACGCCGCGCGCGATCCAGCTCCTGGGCGAGCGCTTCGGCGAGCGCCCGCCGGTTGGTGAGACCGGTGAGGGCATCCGTCGCCGCCAGCTTCTCGAGCCGCTGCTTGTCCGAGACGGCGGTCTCGAAGTCGTACGCTTTTTCGATCGCCGACACCGCCGTCTTGATGACGGTCTCGGAGAACTGCGCATCGGCCTTGGTGAGCGGCGGGTCATCGCCGGTGGTGCGCAGGAAGAAGACGCCGGTCTGCTGATCCTTCATCCAGAACGGCAGCGCCACCGCGGAGCGCGTCGGGACTTTGATGTCCTCGCGCTCCCAGCGGCGCCGCTCGTCTTCGTACAACGGATCGGTGGCGACGTCCTCGACCAGCACCAGCCGGCCCGTGGAGACGGCTTTGCGAATCTCCGGATAGCGGCCCAGCTCGATCTGCAGGTTGCGCAGCATGGGGTTTTCGTAGGCGGCGACGACGACCCCCTGCTGGTCGCCGGGTTTGGCGAGCACCATCGAGCACTTCGAGATATTGAGCGCGCGTGCCACCCGGCGCACGAGGATATGATAGATCTCGTCGGGCTTGAGGGAGTCTGTGACCTCGTGGAGGATGTCCACCATCGCGGCGCGGCTGCGGGCTTCCTCGCGCGCCTGCGCCAGCGCGCGTCCCACCCGGATGTGCGCGTCCACGCGCGCCAGCAGCTCGCGCACGCGGAACGGCTTCGAGATGAAATCGGCCGCGCCCAGCCCCAGCGCGCGCACGGTCGCTTCTTCCGGTGGCATCGACGAGACCATGAGGACAGGTAAGTCCTTGTAGCGCTCGTCCTGTTTCAGGCGCTCGAGGAGCTGCAGCCCGTCCACCTTCGGCATCATGATGTCGAGCAGCA
>DAIQBJ010000230.1:0-4675 GCA_036781225.1 Gemmatimonadales bacterium
TTGGTCCCCCGGCGCCCGACTCTACATGCCCAATTACGTGCTAAATATGGAAGCTTCGCCACGAAATTTCGGCGGCCGAACGTAATTTCTTGGCGGCGCCACGAAATTCGGTCAGTCCCCCTCGCCCGTCGCACTGTGATTTCTCCCAGCCACGGCCCTTCCAGCGGGTCGCAGCCGCGCGTTACGAGCGCTCCGGAATTGCCAGGCAGGTGGTTACCGTCGAGCAGGCACGTGCCGTGAAGCACCGACCGGAAGGCGGTCACGATGCGGGTTCCGCGTGTAGCGTCGAATAACGTTGCGGCGCGCATCGTCTGGGGCTAGGTTCATCCTCCTCCGGGAGGACCCAGTGCCGAAATCGCTGGCCGACCTAGTGCGGAAGAAGGTCAACGCCGGCGTACTGCCGCTCGACGCCCCCGTGAAGATTTGGATCTGCCTCGGAAGCGGCCGCTTGTGCGCGGCATGCGGTAAGGCCATCCTTTTTACCGAGTACGAGCCGCAGTATAACGACAACCGGGCGGCCATCCGATTTCACATGGGATGCCACGCTTTGTGGGAGGCTGAGCGGAGCCGGCGCGGCTACTTGCCGGAAGACTAACGCCGTTCGGTACGCGGACGGCGGTACTCGCGCGGCGCTCGCCCTGCCGGCGCCGCGGGGACTGCCCTGCCGGCAGCGCGCGCGACGTTCAGGCTCCGGGCACGCCGCTCGCGAACGACAAATGCCATGCGACTCGCGTCGTTGATCCAAATCCGAGGTCCTTCCAACCCAACGCGGCCATGGCTTGCCGAAACGTTTCTATCCGAGGCACCGAAGGGTCGGCGATCCCTGAGAGATAGCCCACGCGATAGACTTTGCCGGCCTGCTGCGCCCAGGCGCCGAGCGGCGCGGCGAGCACAGCTCCAAGGCCAGTGACGAAGGCGCGGCGGTTCATCGCTCCGACCTCCCGGATGGCGCGATGCTAGCGCGCGGCTAAACGGTCGACAAGGCGGCCGATCGTGTTGGCGAATCCGAGCCGGGCTGCTTCTCCCCTAGTTCACATCGGAGCGTCACGACCGCTGAAGCGCTCTCAGTGCCGCGAAGAACCCAACGATCCCAAGTCCAGTACGAACCCAGTGCCAGGCCGCCCAGCGATCGAGCAAGGCGCGAACCGCTGAATCTGACAGGCCCCCACGCTCGAACGCCTCGTTCGTCGCCGCGAAAAAGATCGGGTACGTGACCATCACGCCCGCGGCCGAAAACGCTGCGATGAGGAGCCACAGACGGGATGTCGCGGCCCCCCGCCAGCACGCGACGACGGCAGCCACGGTGACCGCGACGCCTCCGACGCCAAGAGGAATCATCAGCCGACCGATGAGGTGCGCATAGGACCCGAACCACCCCTGAAACTGGCTCGGTGTAAGGCTCTTCCAAAAGCTGACGAACGAGATTCCGATCACCAGCATGCCTCCGGCCAGCAAGCCGAGGACGAGGCAGGCGCACATCATCAACGTCGAAGCTATGACCGATCGGTCGCGCGAGTCAGTCATGGCCGGCAACCGGGCGCCATGCTGGCGTCACCCAGATAACCTCACAGTAGTCGGGCGCTGGCGGTCAGGTCGCCAGAGCCGAGGCTCTGAGCATGTGGAGCAGATAGCCGAGCGGGAATGAGGTGAGACCGACAACGGCACTGCCTAAATCGAGGTAATGACCGACGCTCCATTCACGTCCCCACCCCATCGACGGGAATAGACCTAGCGCTTCGCAGACATGGGCCAAGACGACGATCATTAGACATCCGGCGCCGAGAAGTTGCAGAAGCGAGGGCAGCGTCTTTTCTGTTGAGAACAAGACCACCGAACCGGCGAATAGCGTGCACGCTGGCAGCAACGCGACGAGGGCCAATGTGATTTGAGATTTCATGTGGGCGGACTCTAGCACACCGCCTCATCGCGCTCTTCGCTCCGGCAGGCGACTCGTCCGTCTCTTGCCAATCTCGCGGCGCGGTCTCGCCAGTCTGCTTGCTGAGCTCGTATCTAGTAGCGCGCTGTACCACTTCCCACGGGCTCCTCGCCCATGCCGCGCCCGCATGGGACGTGAGCGAGTGCTCGAAACCAGTCGGGAAGAACATCGCGCGCCAGCCGCGCCCGTTGTAGCGCCGGAGCTCGAGGTCGTACTCCTGCCGCGCCATTCCCGCTACGACGTCGCCGATCCCGCGCCAGTTGTCGAAGCAATGGTGTAGGAGCTGGAGCTCCAGCTCACGTGGCTCGCGAGGGCGAGGCGCCGCTCAGGACGCCTTACCGAAGATCGCCTGGAGGACCTCGTACGCCTTCCGGGTGTCTTCGCGCCGCCGCCGGCTGGAGACGAGCACAAAGATCTTTTCGGCCTCCTCGCTCGGCACCGCGGATGGCTTGTCGGCCCGCACGTCCGTCAACTCACGCAGCGGGATCTCGAGCGCGACCGACACCCGATACAGGCTGTCGATGGAGATCGACTTCTCTCCGCGCTCGACCTCGCCGATGAACTTGCCCGACAGGCCCGCGCGATCACCCAGCCGCTCCTGGCTGAGAGCGCGCTGCTTGCGCAGGGTCCGGACCCGCTGTCCCAAGAATTTCCTCACGTGTCGCACCGCGCGTTCGCTCATGGTCCGGTTCCCTTCGCCGACCGGAACCCGGCGCGATGGGTAGGGTAGCGGCCGACTGTAGCGCCACCTATGATGCGCGTCAATCCGGATTCCGCTCCGAAGTCGACGAGGTCTCACCGCGACAACAACTTCTGCCGGCAGGTCTCAAGGTTGAGAGAAAAGACATCGAAGGCGAACCGCTTCAAGCTCTCGGACACGTCAGCCTGGACGAACTCCTGCCTCTGCCATAACCGCTTCCATGCAATCGGAAACTGATGCTTCTGATTTACCATCCCCGCGAGTTCGTCATATGCGAGAAACTTCACTGTTTGGACGCCTGCCATGAGGAGTCGCGCCAGGCACATCGGGCATGGTTCTAGAGAAGACATGAGCGTGTACCCGCGCATGTCGTTCACCTCTGGGTGCCGCTCCTCGAAGGCGTTCATTGTGACCATTTCCGCATGCAAGTCGCTTCGAAAGCGTGGGAAAAACACGGTGTTTCGGCCCTGCTCAATTATTTCGCCTTTCGGGTCGACCAGCACAGCGCCCACACCATAGTTGCCTGACCGCGCCGCCGCTAACGCCTCCGCACATGCGACGATCCCAAGATCCTGATCTCTGTGATGCGTGCACTCCGCTGACACATGAGCAAAACTCGCTTCCAAGTCCGCTAGCGTCATTGCGTTTCCTCTAACAAGTCACCTTGTGGGGCAGCCGCCCGGGTTTTAAGCGCGAGCTGCCTCAAGTGTTGCTCACGGCACGTGACGCGCTGGCGCCTACTCTATCTCAAACACCCAAAGGGGGCCATGGGGCGGCCCTTCAGCGCGGCAGCTTCGAGATTGCCGCGGCGATGTCGCGAAAGCGACGCGTGTGGTCAACGTCGTTGCGGCTGAGGAGACGAACCGCGAGCTACTGATTGCGGAACATCGCGTGCCGGCCGATCGGTTGACCGCGAGTTTGCGCTGGGTCTTCAACGTGATCGGGGAACGTATTCACTAACTGTCCAGCAGCGCGGAGACACCGCTCATCACCGGCACGCATTCGCGTGGAAGTGCGGACATGAGAGCCGCAAGCGTGGCGTCGGCGAGCGGAGCGTTTTCCGTGCTGCGCGGGCAGCGCGGGGACCACCGCAAGGAGCGGACCGACGAGCTCGCCTATCGTCACCGAGCAACGCGCATAGCGCACCGATGGTAGAGTGGCAAAGCGTCCGTCTGCAACGGCCCATCGAGAGAAGGAGGAGGCTCGATGAACGCCGAGCGGTTCAACTGGAAGGAGATTGCCCAACTCGTAGGCGGCATCGCCATTATTGCGCTGATTCAGGTTGGGTTGTTGTTTCCCGATACGCACGACTTCGTCGGAAGCTGGCTCGCAACGACGAGCACGTTCGAGAGGCGGCGCCGCTCGTCGAAGACGGACTGACACGCCCGAAGTGGATTGTACGTCCCGGTTGTTCCAGCGACGTCGCTCAGGCTCGTCGACTTTTCTTCGGCTTGCGCTGTGGACTCACGCCGGGAATGCGCCCTCGCCGCCGCACGAGGTGCCCGTTGTAGTGCGCGAGGCGCAGACTCTCGACATGGCAGAGACAGGGACAGTTCGGACCGACACAGCGGCCTGCAATGCACGCTTCAACATCGGTGAACCGAGACGTTCTCATGGGACGAGGCAGCGCGGATACATCGCCTCGCTTCGCATCAGTTCCACCGCGCGAGCAACGCTATGTCAATCGCGGCGTCATCTGGAAGCACCCAGCGCTCGAAGACGACACGGCACGGGCAGGCGACTTCAAGGCGGTAGCCGTTCGGCGTTGGAGGACTGGCGACGGCGCGCAGTTCGCCGTGGGGCCCGTGAAGCGCCACGAAGTCCCTCAAGTCGGCAAGTAGCGGCGGCTGCTCCATGTCCCGGCTCCGATTCAGTCGCGCTGGAGAGTAGCGCCCGCCGACGTAGCCAGCAACCTGGACGATGGTAGTGACCTATGGTGTCGAGTAGCCTCCCTTCGATCTCCGCGATGGTCCCCACGTTCGTTCGCGAGCCATTCCACCGCTCCGGCTGGGTCTACGAGCGCAAGGCGGAATCATGCC
>DAIQBJ010000231.1:0-4658 GCA_036781225.1 Gemmatimonadales bacterium
TCGCCTGCGCCGGCTCGCTGTCGAACACCGCGCGCCAGTGCACACCACCGTCCTCGGTCTTCCAGATCCCGCCCGACGCGGCGCCGATGTAGGCGACGAGCGGGTTGCCGGGCTCGCCAACGGCCGCAATCGCCCGGTTCCCTTCGGGGCCGACAAAGCGGAAGTGCAGGCGTGTCCACAGCGTCGTGTCGACCTGCTGCGCGGCCGCGCAGATGGGCGCAGTCGCGAGGAGGAGCGCGACGCACAGCCTAGCCGCGGGCCGCAGCCAGACGAAGCGGGGCTCGAAAGCGATCATAGATGTGCTCGTAGGTTCGGTGGGTCTCTTGGTTCGTGGGCGTCGGGGGGTGGCGCGTCAGGGTGCGCTGTGCGGCGGTCTGCAGATCCGGAAATGCTCCCGCTCCTACCGCCGCGAGCAGCGCCGCCCCGTACGCGCCGCCTTCTTCACGGTTCACGGTGGTGACCGGCACGCCGAAGATGTCGGCCTGCATCTGGCGAATGAACGCGCTCTTCGTGCCACCACCGGTCAACAGCAGCGAGCTCGGCATCAGGTCCAGGTCTTTCAGAATCATCACAGAGTCGCGGAGGGCAAAGCACACGCCTTCGAGTACCGCGCGGGTCATGTGGGCGCGGCTGTGCGCCAGGCTCAGCCCCGTGAACGCCGCGCGCAGCGATGCGTCACGATGCGGCGTCCGCTCGCCCTGTAGATAAGGAAGGAAGGTCACGCCTTCCGCGCCCGGCGCGATGCCTCGCGCTTCATCGACCAACATGTCGTCTCGTCTCCCTTCCGGTAGCTCGCGCGCGCACTGATCTCGATACCAGGCGAACGCACCGCCGGCGGACAGGACGACACCGATCACGTACCAGACTCCCGGCGCGACGTGACAGAAAGTATGAGCCCGCAGCTTTGGATCGACTCGTGGCTCGACGGTAGGCGCAAGCACGGTGCCCGACGTACCCCAGCTCGCGACCGCTTCGCCAGGCGTGACGGCGCCGACGCCCGCCGCTCCGCACGCGTTGTCCGCTCCACCTCCCACTACTGGTGTTCCGGCGGGAAGCCCGGTGAGCTTCGCGGCGCCGTCACTCACGCGTCCGAGCACGCCCGCCGAGGCGCCGACATCGGGAAGCAAAGCGGGAGACAGCCCGACGGCATCCAGCATCTCGCGACTCCAACGGAGATGCGCCGGGTCGAACATGAGTGTGCCCGACGCATCCGACGGCTCGGTCGCCATCACGCCGGTGAGCCGCAATCGCACGAAGTCCTTGGCGAGGAGCACGGCCCTAAGCCGCGCGAACGCCGCCGGTTCGTGGTTCCGGAGCCACAGCACCTTCGGCAGGGTGAAACCTTCGAGTGCCGCGTTGCAGACCCACGCGCGCAAGTGTTGCTCGCCGCCGGCACGTTTCTCGATTTCCCGGCATTCGGCCGTCGTGCGGCCGTCGCACCAGAGGAGCGCCGGTCGAATCACGGCCCCCGTCTTGTCGAGGAAAACCGACGAATGCATCTGGCCTGAGATCCCGACGGCGGCGATGCTCGCGCGCGGACGTTGCGCCAGCAGCTCTCGAATCGCCCCGGCGCTCGCGGCCCACCATGCCTCCGGATCCTGTTCCGCCCACCCCGGCTCGGGCGTCTGGAGCGACAGCGGCGCGGATGCAGCGGCTTCGACTTCTCCGCCTGCACTCACCAGGATCGCTTTGACACTGCTGGTACCGATGTCGAGGCCGAGAAACAGATCAGCCGCCACGCTTACCGAACCCCAAGCAGCAGCTCCATCGTGAGCTGATCGAGCCGTTCGTAGGCGTAGCCTCGCGACCGCAGCGCCGCCAGGTCGAACGTCGTGTTGCGGAGCTCGCTGAATGAGACACGCGCTTGCTGGCCTCCGTCCAGCTCGCGCAGCAATTGCTGGATCTCGGGATCCGCATTGAAGCGCGCGACTTTTTCTTTCAGGATCAGGTAGGTGCGCATGCTGCCGGCGGCGAAGTCCCAGACGCCGCTTTCATCTTCGGTCCGGTAGGCGTGACTATCGAAGTGACGCATCCCCGGCCACTTGGCGTCCTCGAGCAACTTCACGAGGAAGAACGCGCCCTTGGGGTCGTCGCTGCCGAAGCGCAGATCCTGGTCGAATCGCCCGACCTGCTGGCCGTTCAGGTCGATGTGGAACAGCTTCCCCGCGTCGAGCGCCTGGCCGACGGCATGGGAAAAGTCGAGCCCCGCCATCCGCTCGTGCGCGACTTCCGGGTTGACTCCCACCATCTCCGGATGATCCAGCGTATAGATGAAGGCCAACATGTGGCCAGTGGTCGGCAAGAAGATGTCGCCACGCGGCTCGTTGGGTTTTGCTTCGAGCGCAACGCGCAGCTCATAGCGCTGTGACCGCACGTACTCGCACAAGTAGTTGATCGCGTCGCGATACCACGCGAGGGCCGTACGCGGGTCCTTGGCCGCGTTGGTTTCGACGCCTTCTCTCCCACCCCAGCAGACGTAGGTGGTGGCGCCGAGCTCCACGCCGAGATCGATCGCCGCAAGGGTCTTTTGGAGGGCAAACGCGCGCACGCGCGCGTCGCGACTCGTGAACGCACCGTCACGGAAGGCCGGGTCCGAGAAGAGATTCGTCGTGGCCATCGGGACCTTGAGCCCCGTGTCGGCGAGCACCTGCTTGAACTCGCGCACGATCCGGTCGCGCTCCGCCGCGCTCGAGCCGGCCGGCACGAGGTCGTTGTCGTGCAGATTGACGCCGTAGGCGCCGAGCTCGGCGAGTTTGCGGACGATCGCCACGGGAGCAAGCGCCGGCCGGACCGGCTCGCCGAACGGGTCGCGTCCGGGATTGCCGACGGTCCAGAGCCCGAAGGTGAAGTGGTGCTCCGGGCGGGGCTGATACGCGTCCTTGCCGCTTCGCATCATCCCGGCGATACTCGGCTCGCTTTGACAGGTTGTCAAACATCCTCACCCCTGTCCCCCTCTCCCGTTGGGAGAGGGGGGAGGGGGGACGGAGCACAGATGGTCTGGGAACAGCGCTGGCATCCGCTGCGGCGCGAGTGGGTCATCATCTCGTCGCACCGGAACGAGCGGCCCTGGCAGGGTGAGCGGGTAGATGACGTCGCGCGCTCCCGCCTGCCGGCCTACGTCCCGGAGTGCTACCTGTGTCCCGGCAACGCCCGCAGCTCAGGACAGCGTAACGAGCGGTACAGCGGCGTCTTCGTGTTCGACAACGACCATCCGTGCGTTGGTCCCGGAGCACCAAGCGCGCCGCCTGCTCCTCCCGCGGCGGTCTATCGGAGTAGCGCCGCGAGCGGCAGCGCCCGCGTTGTGTGTTACACGCCGCGCCACGACGTGACACTCTCGCAGTTACCGGAGTCCGAAGTGCTCGCGCTGCTGCAAGTCCTTCAGGTGCAATACCGCGAGCTGGGCGCCCGTGAAGACGTGCGGCACGTGCTCGTGTTCGAGAACAAAGGTGACGTCGTGGGCGTGAGCAATCCGCACCCGCATTGCCAGATCTACGCTACGAATTTCGTGTTCAAGACGATCGAACTGGAAGCGGAGGCTCAGCACGCCCGGCCGCTGTTTCGGGAGATCATCCAGGCGGAGGAAGATGACGGTAGGCGGCTACTGGTGCGGCGCGACCAGGCGCTGTCGTTCATCCCGTATTTCGCGCGCTATCCGTATGAAACGTATGTCGCGCCACGCGAGACTCACGCAAGTCTCGCAGACCTCAACACTGCGGAGCTCCGCGACTTCGCCGTCGTGCTGCGCGAGACGGTGATTCGGCTCGACAATTTGTGGCGGATGTCATTCCCATACGTCATGGTGCTCCATCAGGCACCGACCGACCGAGAGTATCCCGGTTTCCATTTCCATATCGAGATCCACCCGCCGCTGCGCAAGCCCGGCCTCCTCAAGTACCTCGCCGGCCCGGAGATCGGGGGGGGCAATTTCTTGAACGATACGGCACCCGAAGAAAAAGCCGCGGAGCTGCAGGCGGTGTCGCACGTCCATTACACCCAGGAGGAGTGACGTGACCGGCCCGGAGAGCCTGCTCGAGCCGATCCTGTCGGTCCACGAGTCCATCCGCGATGACGTAGTCGATGCATGCGCCAGGCAAACAGCCGACCAACTCGCGGCAACAGCTGGTGATGAGGGAGACACCATCTATGCCGTAGACCGCGTGGGCGAGGACGCGCTCGTGCGCGGGCTCGCGCAGCTGGCACACCGGGAACCGCTGTGTCTGATCGCCGAAGGCATCCCCGGTGGCTCGCTTGTCCTACCGCACGGTGCGAGTGAGGGTGACTGTCGCTGGCGGCTGCTCGTCGATCCGCTCGACGGCACGCGCGGGCTGATGTACCAGAAGCGCAGCGCCTGGGTGCTCACGGGCGTTGCGCCGAATCGCGGCGCTGAGACGCGCCTGTCGGACATCGTCCTCGCCGTGCAGACCGAGATCCCGCTCCTCAAGCAGCATCTCTCGGATCAGCTGTGGACGATTCGCGGGAAGGGACTCGAGGCTCGGCGCTACAATCGGCTGTCGGGTGCATTCGAGCCACTCACCGTGCGACCGTCGCGCGCCGGCACGCTCGACCATGGCTTTGCGACGGTAGTGCGATTCTTTCCGGGCGCGCGCGAACCGCTCGCGGCCATTGACGACGAGATCGTCCGAAAGTTGACCGACCCG
>DAIQBJ010000232.1:0-4617 GCA_036781225.1 Gemmatimonadales bacterium
CGATGTTCATCGCGATGCCCTGAATCCCCGTCGGCAAACCAAACCGGAACAGCTCGCGAATGATCGCCCAGTCGGGCCTGAGCGAGGAACCGCGGGGGAACCGCACCACCCAGGCGCCGGTCCACAGCTTCCACAACGCGTAGCTCGCGAGCAGCCCGGCGGCGATGCACGTCCCCATCGCGGAGCCGCGGGTGCCGAATGCCGGGATCGGTCCCAGGCCGCGAATCAGCACGATGTTCAGCACGACGTTCAGACCCGTCATGGCGAAGCCCAGCACCATCGGCGTCCGTGCGTCGCCCGCCGAGCGCAGTGCGCCCCCCAGCATGAAGAAGACCATCATGCCGCTCGAGAAAACGAACATGATCCGGAGAAACGGCAGCGCCTGTACTTGCACGTCGGGGGCGGCGTTCACCAAATCGAGCAGCCGGGGCGCAAAGAAGTACCCGACCGGCGCGAGAATACCAACGGAGATGCCGATCGCGGTCAGAAACGCCTGATAGACGACGCGATCGACCTTGTCCGGCTCGCCCGCGCCGGCGAAGCGGGCTACGAGCACACTCATGCCCGTGAACACCGACGAGAGGAAGACGATGACGACGAGGAGGATCTGCCAGCTCACGCCGATTGCGGCGTTGGCCTGGTAGCCGACCAGATTGCCGACAAGCACGTGATCCACGAGCCCCGGCAATCCACCGATGGCGTTCGTCGCCATCGTCGGCCACGCGATCTTCCAGACCGCGGACCGTAACGGCCCCTCGACGATGGACCGGTCGTAGCGCGACTTCGGCGTGACAGGAGCGGCCGCGTCCGCCATTTACCTGACGGGCACCACCGACCCGCGGCGCCGTTCCCGCAGGGCATCGAGACTCCATGGTCCTGGGCCGGCCGCGGAGATATAGAGGAAGAGAAAGCAGTAGATGACGGCCGTCTGGCCCATGTTGATCGCCGGCCAGAGCCAATGCCCCATCCGCGCATGCCCGTAAAAGTAGGCGACCGCCATTTCGCCGGCGAGAATGAACGCCACCGGCCGCGTGAACAGCCCGAGCAGGATGAACGGCCCTCCAATGGTTTCGATCATGCCGGCAAGCCACGCCATCGACCCGACCGCCGCGGTCCCGCCACCCGGCATCACGGCCGCCGGCACAGCGAACAACTTTGCCGTGCCGATCTGGATGAACAGATACGCCAGCATGATGCGCAGCACGCTCAAGAGCTGGGGCGCCCACTCCTTCTTCACAATGCCTCCATTTTTTTGAGCAGCAGATTGCGCTCGCGGACATTTTGCGTCAGCTCGGCGGCACGCTTCAGCTCGGCGCGCGCTTCCTCCAAACGGCCCAGCTTGGCCAGAAGATCCCCGCGCACGCTCGGCAACAGATGATAACCGGCGAGCGCCGGATCGCCTTGCAGCCCGTCGATGACTTCGAGCCCCGCAGCGGGACCGAACGCCATACTCAGCGCGACGGCGCGATTCAACTCGACGACCGGAGACGGCATGAGCTGCGCCAGCGCGTCATACAGCGCGACGATGCGCGTCCAATCCGTCTCCTCGGGGGTGTGGGCGCGCGCGTGGCAGGCCGCGATCGCCGCCTGCAACGCGTACGGCCCATAGCCACCACCGAATGCTTCGGCGCGTTCCAGCGCGGCGAGGCCGCGGCTGATCAAGAGGTGATCCCAGCGTCCGCGGTCTTGCTGCAACAGCAGGATGGGCTCGCCATCGGGTCCCACGCGGGCGCGGATGCGCGATGCCTGGATCTCGAGCAACGCCACCAAGCCGTGGACTTCCGGCTCGTCGGGCGCGAGCTCGGCCAGAATGCGCACCAGCCGCAGCGCGTCTTCGCAGAGGGCCGGCCGCACCCAGTCGGCGCCCGCCGTTGCGGAATACCCCTCGTTGAAAATGAGGTAGATCACCTCGAGGACCGATCCCAACCGCGCCGCCAACTCGGCGCGGGCCGGCACCTCGAACGGCACGCGCGCGGCCGCCAGGGTCCGCTTTGCCCGCACGATGCGCTGCTGGATCGCGGTCTTGGGCTGCAGAAACGCCCGCGCAATCTCATCGGTGGTGAGACCACCGAGCAGTCGCAGCGTGAGCGCGACGCGCGCTTCCGTCGTGAGGACCGGATGACAGGTCGTGAAAATCAGTCGCAGCAGGTCGTCGCCCACGTGGTCGTCGATCGCCTCGGCAAGGTCCGATTCCGGACTGACCTGCCGCGACGCCAGCTCGCGACCCAGATGCTCGTGCTTCCGGTCGAGCATTTTACGCCTGCGCAGCTGGTCGATCGCCCGATGTTTAGCCGTCGCCATGAGCCAGGCGCCCGGATTGTCCGGTACGCCCGACGCGGGCCACTGCTCGAGCGCGGCAACGAGCGCGTCCTGCGCCAAGTCCTCGGCGACCCCGAGGTCGCCGACCATGCGCGCCAGGCCGGCGATGAGTCTGGCGGATTCGATCCGCCAGACTGCATCGATCGCCTCAGCAACCTTCGGAGGGATTGCCATCCATCATCTGCCGCACTTCGACCTCGAGCTCCTGATCCCACAGCCCGATGTGCGCTTCCAGGAAGCGGCGCGTCCATTCGAGGGCGTCCTTCTTGGACGGCACGTCATAGATCGCGAAGCCGCCCAGGACTTCCTTCGCTTCAGTGAACGGTCCGTCCGTAATCGTGATCTTGCCGTTGGCAAGCCGGGCCCGCGCGCCGAGCGCCGTCGGCCCGAGCCCGCCCATTTCGACCATTACGCCTTTCTTACTCGCCTCTTCCCCGAGCTTCATGATCTTTTCGATGAGCGCCGGCGACGGCTGCGCGCCGGTCTCGCGGGACTTCACGATCGTCATGAATCGCATGGTTATTTCCTCGAGCGTTGCTTGTTCTTTTCAATCGCGGCGCGCTGCCGCTCTTCCTGCTGCCGCAATTCGGGGGTGAATTCCTCCCCGAAATCCTCCGCCTCGAAGATCTGACGGATCTCGACCTCGCCCTCCTGGAACGGAATCCGCTTGGCCCATTCCAACGCCTCGGCTTTGTTCTTCACCTGCCAGAGCCAGAAGCCGGCAACGAGCTCCTTCGTCTCGGTGAACGGGCCGTCACGCACCGTGCGCTTGCTGCCGGAGTACGTGATGCGCGCGCCCTTGGACGAATCCTGCAAACCTTCCCCCGCGAGCATCACGCCTGCTTTGACCAGCTCGTCATTGAACTTGCCCATCTCGGCCAGCATCTCCTGGGTCGGCAGGATGCCGGCTTCGGAATCCTTGTTGGCCTTGACCATCACGATGAATCGCATTGTCGTCTCACTTTCAGTTGAGTCGCCGTCGGTCTGCGTTCACTGAAGCGACGAATGACCTGGAGGGAAATCGACACGCGCTAATCCCATTGTGGTAGGCCTACTTAGGGGGTAGACTCGGGCACGACCCTTGCGATCCAGAGGAGCCGTTATGTGTCGAAACATCAAAACGCTGGCGAACTTCGCACCGCCGGCGACTGACGACGAGATCCGCGCCTCGGCGTTACAGTTCGTCCGTAAACTGAGCGGCACGACGCACCCGTCGCACGCCAACGAGCAGGTGTTCAACGCAGCGGTCGATGACGTGACACTGATCGCTCGGCGCTTGATCGACACGCTGACCATCAAGGCGCCACCACGGAACCGTGAAGAGGAAGCTCGCAAGGCGCGTGAGCGCGCCGCGAAGCGCTTCGGCTAACCGACTGCACCACAGGTTTTCGAGAGGAACCACCGAGACTGCGGATGCCCTGGCTCGGATTCGAACCGAGACGCCTTGCGGCACTGCCCCCTCAAGACAGCGTGTCTACCAGTTCCACCACCAGGGCGGGCGCAGAAACATACGGAGGCTGCTGGCTTGACGGCAACGCCCGGTCCGGGCGACCGTGACGGGGGTCGCGGCGGGCGGGTGACGCGGCCATGCTCGCGCAAATCTGCGCGGCATATAGTTTTGGGACATGGAGCTCTGGGTCGCGTTCGGTTTCGGTGCGGCCGTCGGCGCGCTGATTGGATACCTGCTCGGACGACTCAAGCCGAGGCCGGCTCCAACACCCATTCGCCCCGTCGCCACACCACCCCCACCGCCCCCCAAACCCCGCCTGAGCCCAACGGAAGTCAAACACGTCGTCCTTGATGAAGGCTCGGCGAACGTCCTCAACGCGCTGAACAATCGTCTGGCTGCGATCGGCGGGCTTGCCGATCTGCTGCACGGCAGCCCGCTCGATCCGGAGCGCGCACGCGCCCTGGTGCTGCTGCATGGCGAGGTCCGGCGCGCCGCCGAGATCACCAGCCACTTCCTCGAGCTCGCCGCCCATCCCGCGGGCGCTGCGGAGCCGTGCGATCCGGCCGTCGTGATCAACGGTGTGTTGGCGGAACGCGAGTCGACATTCCGCGAGCTCGGGGTAAAGCTGGTCCGCTCGGTTCCGGCCGATCTGCCGATGGTCGCCTGCCCCATGGCCCAGCTCACGGAGATGCTGACGAAGCTGCTCGACTTCTCGCTGCGGCGGCTGCGGGCCTCCCAGCCCCCTCGCGAGCTGCGCCTGGATGCTGTGGCGACCGGGCCTTCCGTCGTGGTATCGCTGTGGGATTCGGGAACGCCGCTGTCCGTCGAAGCCGAGCAGCGACTCGTGT
>DAIQBJ010000233.1:0-4569 GCA_036781225.1 Gemmatimonadales bacterium
GCCGTCAGAGCGACGATGCGCCCGCAACGGCCGGTGCAACGTCAGTGAGTGGGACGTCCCGCTCTGTTCCCGGTCCGGTGCGACGACGGTGACTTGCCCAACGGTCGCACAGACATCGGCCAGCAGCGCGATCCCGGGCGCTAATACGCCATCGTCATTGGAGACGAGGATGCGCAGGCCGTCCCCTTCGCGCCTGGGAGGAATCGGAGGTGGTAGCGCATCGGCGGTGGGATTGCTCACCGGCGCAGCTGCTTCGCGAACGCGCGCGCCATGCGCCACGTATCGCTCCAGGCGCGGAAATGACTGCGCGCGGCCCCACCGTAGATCGTGGGCACCTCTACCGATGTCACTCGAAAGCCCGCGCGCAGCGCATCGAGCAGGAAATCTGCCTCGTACTCATAGCGATTCCCAGCCGGCTGTACCCGCTCGGCGACTTCCCGCGTGAACGCCCGAAACCCGGTCTGCGCGTCGAGGACCCTCTGACCGCCGATGCGTGTCGCCAGGCTCGCCGAGAGCCAGTTCGTGAAGCGGCGCGAAACCGGCATTCCGCCGTTGCGCCGGCGCGCGCCGAGTACGAGATCGGCCTGTGTTTCGGCAATGGGACGTATCAGCCGCGGAATCTCCTCGGGGGGATGCTGGCCGTCGGCATCCACCGTGACAATGATCGAGGCACCTGACCGGAGAGCCTCCCGGATGCCGTCGCGGAGTGCGGCGCCTTTCCCAAGGTTCTGCTCGTGAGCCAGCACCGTTTCCGCGACTGCCGAGTACGAACCGTCGCTCGAGCCATCGTTCACGACGACGATCCTGGCCGCTGGTAGCGCAGCGCGCGCTCGAGCCACCACGCCATCGATCGTGCCGGCAGCCTGGAACGCCGGAATCACCACGACGACCTGCAGGCTAGCTCCCTTCGAGGATGCCGAGCACCGACTTCAGCTCGGCGCGAAGCTCTTTGACCGTTTCGGTCGCGAGGGCGCGACGCGCTTCCGGCTTGAGCTCGCCCGAGCGCCGGTATTGCTCGATCTTCTGGCGGGCTCCTTCGATCGTGTACTTCTCCGTGTAGAGCAGATGCTTCACGAGCATGATCAGCTCGATCTCGCGCCGCTGATACACGCGATTACCAGAGCGGTTCTTTGCCGGATTCAAGAAACGGAACTGGCTTTCCCAATACCGCAGTACGTGTGGCTTGAGATCGGTGAGCTGGCAAACCTCACCGATCGAGAAGAACTCCTGGACCGGTTGCGAGGGCGCGCCGCTCATTCGGCCTTCAGCTCGCGCTCCATGAGGTCGGCGATCGCCTGCCGTGCCGGCTTGTGCTCGAACAGGATGTTGGCGACCTCGCGCGCGATCGGCAGCTCGACGCCTTCCCGCTCGCCCAGCGCCACGGCCGTGCGCGTGGTGTTCACGCCCTCGACCACAGCCGTTTTCCCGGCGAGTGCATGTTCCAGCGTCTTCCCCTGCCCCAGCGCGACACCCAGCGTCCGGTTGCGCGACAGCGCGCCGGTGGCGGTGAGGATCAGATCGCCCATCCCCGCGAGCCCCGCGAACGTCAACGGCTGCGCCCCGAGAGCCACGCCCAGGCGCGTGATCTCCGCGAGGCCGCGAGTGATCAGCGCCGCGCGCGCATTGAAGCCGAGCCCCAGGCCCTCCAGGATGCCGGCGGCAACGGCGATCACGTTCTTGAGTGCGCCGCCGAGCTCCACGCCGACGACGTCGGTGGAGGAGTAGACCCGGAAGTAGTTCGTGGCAAAGACCCGCTGAGCCCGCTGCGCGACCGAGTGGTCAGCAGCCGCGGCCACGACGGCGGTCGGCTGACGCTGAAACACTTCCAGGGCGAACGACGGCCCCGAGAGCACCGCGACGGGGATCCCTTTCGGAAGCACCTGACCGAGGACGCACGACGGCCGCTCCAACCGGTCGGGGTCGAGGCCCTTGGACGCGCTGATCACCAGAGGCTTCGCGCCCTTCAGCGCTGCCGCCGCTTGCTGCATCACGGGCCGAACGGCATGGGACGGCGCGGCCGACACGACGACCTCCGCACCGGCTACGCTCTTGGCGAGATCACTCTCCGCACGCAGCGCCGGCGCCAACGATGCATTGGGAAGAAACATCTCGTTCACGTGACGGCGGTTCACGCTTTCGATGACTTCAGGCTCCCGCGCCCAGAGCGTCACGTCCTCGCCCTTGCGCGCGAGCAGATCTGCGAGGGCGGTGCCCCAGGCGCCACCACCGACCACCGCCACCTTCATGGGCCCACTGTCCTTCTGGTCCGAAACCGATTCTCAGTTCCGTTGAGTAACCGTACGATGTTCTTGCGATGGGCAAAGATGATCAGGGCGACGAGCGCGACGCTCGCCCATAACACGTACGGCGAATCGGGCTGCAACACCGCCACCGTCAACGGGACACTCAGGACGGCGATGATCGAGCTGAGCGAGACATAGCCGGTGAGCCAGAGACAAATCCCCCACACCGGAATCGCGATCAGCACGGCGAGCGGCGCGAGCGCGAGGAACATCCCCGCGGCGGTCGCCACGCCTTTGCCCCCTCTGAAGCTCACGTACGGCGAGAACATGTGTCCGAGGACCGCGGCGCCACCCAACGCCACGGGGATCCACGGCCTGGCGTCGGCGCCTGCCCAGCCCGAGAAGAACAGCACCGGAATCGCGCCTTTGGCGATGTCGATCAAGGCCACGGGAATCGCGTATTTCCAACCCAAAATGCGGTAGACGTTCGTGGCGCCGAGATTTTTCGAGCCATGTTCCCGCAGGTCGATCCCCCGCCCCAGCTTGCCGGCGATGTAGCTCGTCGGCGTGGCACCGAGCAGATACGCCGCAAGAATCGCCAGGACCGGAGGGGCGGCGTTCAGCGCCGGCCTCGCTTACGCCGGAACTTGATCGTGAGCGGGGCGCCGGTGAACTCCCACGCTTCGCGGAAGCCGTTATGCAGATAGCGCGTGTAGGACTCGGGGATCGCGTCGGGTCGGTTCGCCACGACGGCAAAGCGCGGCGGCGCGGTCCCGACCTGGGTGGCGTAGAACAGACGGACCGATTCACCCACCGGCTGCGGCGGCTGCTGGCGGGCAAGCAGCTGCTCCAGGACACGATTGACTTCGGCCGTGGGGACGCGCTTTTGACGTTCATCCGCCACGGAGATGATCGCGTCGAGCAGCTTGGGAACGCGCTGACCGGTCTTCGCCGAGACGTAGAAAAACGGAATGAACTCGAGGAATGGCGCGCGCGCCTTGATGTCCCGCTCGCCGTCGCGCGCCGTGTTCGTGACTTTTTCCTCGATCAGGTCCCACTTGTTCACGGCGATGATGACCGCGGCGCCGCGATCCCACGCGTCGTTGGCAATCTTCAGGTCCTGCACATGCATCCCGTCCTTCGCATCGACGACGAGCAGGCACACTTCGGCGCGTTCCATGGCGCGCGACGTGCGCAGCGTCGAGTAGAACTCGAGGTCTTCATCCACCTTGCTCCGCTTCCGGAGCCCGGCGGTGTCGATGAACACCAGCTGGCGGCCCTGGTACTCGAACTGCGTGTCGATCGCGTCGCGGGTCGTGCCCGGCTCATCGTGCACGATCAACCGTTCCTGACCGAGCAGCCGGTTGACGAGGCTCGATTTGCCGACGTTCGGACGCCCGACGACGGCAACATGGATGGCTTCGTCGCCCGCCGATTCGGCCGACTCCGGCAGGATCGAGGCGACCTTATCCAGCAAGTCACCGCTGTTCTTGCCGACGGCCGCCGAGACCGGAAACGGATCGCCCAGCCCGAGCTCGTAAAACGAGAGGTGGCGGGTTTCGTCGGGGAGATCGTCCGCCTTATTCACGACGAGGAGCACCGGCCGCTTCGCCTTGCGCAGATACTGGGCGATCTCGAGGTCCATGGGGTGGATACCGTCCTGGATGTCCACCACGAACAGGAGGACGTCACTGTCCGCGATCGCCTGCTCGACCTGCGCGCGGATCGCGCGATTCATCGGATCCGACGATCCGACGACCAAACCACCGGTATCGACCAGCCAGAAGCGCCGGCCGTTCCATTCGGCGGGCGCGAAATGCCGGTCGCGCGTGACACCAGGTTGGGCATCCACGATCGCCAGACGACGCCCGATGATCCGGTTGAACAGGGTCGATTTGCCGACGTTGGGGCGGCCGATGATGGCGACGGTGGGGACGGTCAGGGTCATGCGGCGACTTCCTCACCGACCAACGCATCGGCGAAGTCATACGACAGCTTTATCGGCATCGGTAGTTGAGCTGCGAGCTCATGAGCTTCCACGTCGTCCATGAAGAGCAGGTCGTCATTCACAGACTCGGCCGGCAGGAGCGCGAGATCGAGATCGCGCCGCTCGCGCAGAGCCTCGAGCACGGCCTTGCCCGGCAGCAGGCCGGCCGTGGTCACGGATTCGCCAAACAGCGTGTTCTTGAGCGCCAGGATCTCGAACTGCGCCCCCGTCGCGGCTGTCAGATCGGCGACGACCTGCGGCATCAGCGGCCCCATGGCCGTGCCGGTGACAACACCAATCCGCTTGCCACGCCAGTTCTCTTGCTCGAAGGTCCCCCCC
>DAIQBJ010000234.1:0-4480 GCA_036781225.1 Gemmatimonadales bacterium
CGTCCAGCTGGACAATGCGGTCACCCGTCTGAATGCCGGCACGCTCGGCCGGCGTCTCGGGCAACGGCGCGACGACGGTGATCCAGCCGTCGCGGACATCGATCTGAATGCCGAGGCCTGAATAGTTGCCCGTCGTCGCTTCGGAGAGCTGGCGGAAATCTTCGGGCTTCAGGAAGACCGAATAGGGATCGCCGAGCTGGTCGAGCATGCCGTCGATCGCCATCTGGTAGAGCTGCTTTTCGTCGAGCGAGTCGACGTAGTAGTCGGCGACGTGCGCGAGCACGTCGTCGAACAGGCGCGCCTGCTGATAGACGGATCCGGCCGGCTCGGACTCGCGCTGCAGGAACCAGCCGCCGCTGACTAACGCAGCCACGGTGACGGCGGCAATGACATACCCCTTGTGACGAATCATTTATGCACCTTTCACTGATAGAGCCGTTGCCGCCACGATCTCGCGCCAGGCGGCGTCCTGGACGGCCTTCTTTGGCTGACTCGCATCAATATGGGCAATCCCGGGCCCGGATGCGCTACGGTAGGCCTCCCGGACCCGTGTATGAAACGTGTCATCTTCACGCTCGATGCGGTCCCGCACCTTGCCCGCCACCTGTTGCCGCGCGCGCCCCACCGCCACCGGAACGTCCAGAATGAGCGTGAGGTCCGGCGTCAATCCGCCCGTCGCCACCCGCAGGGCCGCTTCGACATCCGTCCGCGGGAGGCCTCGTCCAGCCACCTGGTACGCGATCGTCGAAAGACCGAAGCGGTCGGCGATGACGATCTGCCCATCCGCGAGCGCGGGGCGAATCACCCGCTCTACAAGATCGGCACGGGCCGCCAGAAAGAGAAATAACTCCGCGGCATAGGCGCGGTCGTGGCGTGATTTCAGGGCCAACTTGCGAGCCGCTTCGGCGATCGGGGTCCCGCCCGGCTCGCGGACCGTCAGCACCTCCCGCCCTTCAGCCCGAAACGCCGTCCCGAGCCAACGCACCAGCGTCGATTTGCCGGCGCCCTCGGGACCTTCGACGACGACAAACGTCATCCGAGCGTGATGATCGGGCTGGCGGCGCCCTTCTTGATGCCCTCGTAGATGCGGGCGTTGATTCGCGCCATCAGTTTTTCGAAATTCGCCTGTGCGGCGACCATCTGCTGATACACCGGGTTTCCCTGCACGCTTTGGAGCGCCGTGTCATATTGCTCCACCTGCTCCTTCGACGGCTCTTGTCCCTGCTGTGCCACGCGCTCGATTTCCTGTGCCAACCGCTCGGCGTCGGCGAGCACTTTCTGTACCGCTTGATCGTCCCGCAGCGCTTCGGTTGCGCGACGCAACGCCTTGTATTCCTCGGTCTGCCCGAGCACGCGCCCCAGATCCTCAGCTTTTTCTTCGAGCACTAATCCTCCTTGGTGGCCAACGCGTAGCGCGGGCAGCCGAATAGATCGGCGTGAACTGCGACGGTCCATCCGTATCCTTGGCCGAGCGTGCGAACGGCATCCGCCCGCCGTTCGTCGATCTCTAACGCCAGCAGACCGCGTCGCTCCAGCAACGCGCCCGCCGCTGCAAAGATCGTACGCGTGGCGTCCAGACCATCGATCCCACTGACGAGTGCCTCGCGCGGCTCGAAATCGCGGACGCCGGGTTCCAGCGCCGCGTACTCGGCAGCCGTCACGTACGGGGGGTTGGAGACGATCACGCGAAACCGCTCCCCTGTGTCCGACAGGGGCTCGAGAAAGTCGCCCTCGCGAACCTCGACCGGCGTGTCGGGCGCGATGCGCGCGATGTTCTCGCGCGCAAGCGAGGCCGCAACCGGCGACTGCTCCACGGCGATGACTTTATCGAAGGAGCCTTCGACGGCCAGCGACAGCGCAATGCAGCCGCTCCCCGTTCCAATGTCGGCGGCGAGACCGCCCTGCACTCGACGCAACACGAGGTCGACGAGGCCTTCCGTTTCGGGCCTGGGAATCAAGGCGCGTGGGTCGATCTTCAAATCGAGCGTGCGAAAGCCCACCGAGCCAACCGCGTAGGCGAATGGGATTCCACGATCCAGCTGCGCGATCGCGTTCTGATACCTCGCAACCAACTCCGGCGCCTTTCGCTCGTCGCGCCGCAGCCACGCCTCACCAATCGACATCCCCGTTAGAGCAGCCCAGACCGCCGCCGTCGTTTCTTGACCGCCCGACCGCCGCAATGCGGTTTGACCGCCGCCGTTGTCGTTTGACCGCCGCAGTGCGGTTTGACCGCCCCAGCCGTCACACACTCAGCCGCTCCTTTTCCTGCGCCTGCTTCAGCGCGCCGATCAGCTCGTCCAGCCGGCCGTCCAGCACCTCAGCGATGTTGTGCGTCGTGAAGTGAATGCGATGATCCGTGACACGATTCTGCGGAAAGTTGTAGGTGCGCACCTTCTGCGAGCGGTCGCCGGTGCCCACCTGCGCCCGCCGGTCCCGCGCACGCTCGGCTTCCTGCTCGGCGACCCTGCGGTCCAGCAAGCGCGAGCGCAGGATTTCGAGCGCCTTGATTTTGTTTTGCAGCTGGGATTTTTGATCCTGGCACTTCACTTCGAGACCGGTGGGGAGGTGCGTGACGCGCACCGCGCTGTCGGTCGTGTTGACGCTCTGCCCGCCGGGGCCGCCCGAGCGGAACACGTCGATCCGCAGGTCCTTGTCCTCGATCTTGACGTCGACCTCTTCGGCTTCCGGGAGCACGGCCACCGTTGCCGCCGAGGTATGAATGCGGCCCTGCTGCTCGGTCACGGGGACCCGCTGCACGCGGTGCACGCCCGACTCGTAGCGGAGCGTCCCGTAGGCTTTCGGACCGCGCGCCGCAAACACGGCTTCCTTCAAGCCGCCGAGCGTGCCTTCCGAGAGCGAGAGGATCTCGACCTTCCAGCCGCGGCGCTCGGAGAAGCGCGTGTACATGCGAAACAAATCGGCGGCAAACAGCGCCGCCTCGTCACCCCCGGTCCCCGCGCGAATTTCGACAATCGCGTCGCGGTCGTCGAACGGATCGGCTGGGGTGAGTAGCTCGTCGAGCTCGGCTTCGAGGCGCTCGAGTTCGGGACCGATGCGCTCGAGGTCGCTGCGCGCGAGCTGCGACAGCTCGGGATCCTTGTCGGCCAGTACCTCACGCGCCTGGGTGCGCTCGCCCTCCAGACGTTCGATGCGGAGATGGGTGAGCCGAATGGCCTCGAGCTGTGCGTGCTCGCGGCCCAGGGCTTTCAGTTTGGCTGGATTCCGCGCCGTGGCGGGGTCGGCCAGCTGCCGGGCGACCTCCTCCGCCCGGGCGAGCGCCTGGCGGAGTCTGTCGTCCACTGGATTAGCTCGCTCCGGCCTTGGTTCCGTACTTCTGGCGGAAACGCTCCACGCGGCCGGCGGTGTCGAGCAGCTTCTGTTTGCCCGTGAAGAACGGATGGCATTTGGCGCAGACTTCAACGTGAATTACGGGCGTGGTCGAGCGCGTCACGAACGAGTTGCCGCACGCGCATTGGACCGTCGCCCGCTGGTATTTGGGGTGAATCCCGGGTTTCACTGCAGTATCCTTGCTGAATGGTCGGACAGAAACGAAGTGCGGAAATATAGCTGGGACATTAAGTTGGGGGCAAGGCTCACCCCCGCGGTTCAATTGACACCCAAGGCGCGAGGCCGTAATCTGAGCGCGGCCCAAGGAGAGTGTTCGCGTGTCACCCGCGGAAGTGCTGCAGAAGGTCCCGCTGTTCAGCCAGCTCGCCGCCACCGACCTGCAGCGCGTGGTGGATGTGGCGCGCGACCGTGCCTACCCCAAGAACTCCGTCATCCTGTTTGAAGACGATCCCGGCGACGCGTTGTACGTCGTCGCCAAAGGGCAGGTGAAGGTCGTCCTCATCGGGGAAGACGGCAGAGAAGTAATTCTTTCCGTGCTGGGCGAAGGCGAGTTCTTCGGTGAAATGGCGCTCATCGACGACGAGCCGCGCTCGGCTCACGTCATCGCGATGGAAGACTCGACGCTGATCGTGCTGCGTCGCGAAGATTTTCAGGGAATCCTCGAGCACTCCGCCGGCATCGCACTCGCGCTGCTGCGCGAGCTGTCCCGCCGGCTGCGCCGCGTGGACGAGAAGGTCGGCAGCCTCGTGCTGCTCGACGTCCACGGACGTGTCGCCCAGCTGCTCCTCGATCTGGCCGACGAGACCGACGGCCAGCGCATTACTCGCCGTCTGACCCACCACACGATCGCTCAAATGATCGGCTCCTCGCGCGAAACGGTGTCGCGGACTATGCGCGAGCTGGTCGACAAGGGCATGATCGATGTCAGCCGCAAGGACATCGTGATTCGTGATCGGGGGGCGCTGGAGCAGGCTGCAGGACGGTCGTGAGGCGCATCACGGTCTACATCGCTGATTGCCAGTAACTTAGCCCGAACCTCGGCGTGTGACTCGCATGGCCTACACGGTGACGTTTTGGGGAACCCGGGGCAGTATTCCAACGCCCGGGCCGGCCACCGCGCGCTACGGCGGCA
>DAIQBJ010000235.1:0-4479 GCA_036781225.1 Gemmatimonadales bacterium
CAGCGGAAGATCTTGACCCGAGGGGGGCGGGGGGGGCGGGGGGGGCGGGGCGGCGTGGCCGGAGCGGTCATGGCCGGAACATCTTGTAGACGTTGTACATCTTGGACGCCGTGAGCGCGCGATAGAACTTGGACTGCCGCACGCGCGCACCTACCGTCTCCCGATAGCGCGCCACTGCCCAGCGCAGCGCGAAAAACAGCGGTATCGCCAGGACCAGCGCGAAGACGAAACTGCCGAGCACGATCGTGTTGTTGAAGTTCGTCAGTGGCACGATCGGCATGTTGTAGAGCGAGGTCCACAGGGGCCGCAGCGCCGGCACGAGCAGCAGGCCATGGCCCATCCAATCGAACAGCGGATCGAGCAGGAATCCCAGCGGGACGAACAGCGCCCAGGCCAGCATGCCCCCTGCAAACGACACGTTGAGCAGCATCAACAGCGCGAAGATCACCGCGTTGTGGATGTTCATCAGGGGTGTCAGCCCGAGGAATGAGCCGAGCACCATACCGGCCGCGAGCTGGCCGGGCGTGCCCTCCGAGTGCAGGGCGCCGAAAAGCGACTGGACGAGCTTGAGAAGGGCGAACATGGGTTAAGTGAGCGTGGGCTGACGACGGTGCCAATCTGTGCGCGCCTGATACAGACGCCCAAGCATCACGAGTTTTCCCTCATCAAAGGCCCGCGTCGTGAAGCTGAGTCCCGTTGGCAGATTCTGCACCCCGAATCCATTAGGCACTGATATACCCGGCACGCCGACGACGTTCGTGGGCCCGATGACGTTGGCGCCGCCTGTGATTCCCGGCCACGCGTCACGGAACGGCTTGTCGATCGGCGTCGCGACCGTGGTGCGAGTTGGGACAGCGAGGGCGTCGAACTTCTTCAGAAAGTCATCGAGCGCGCGCTGCATCGGCCGCCGCACCCGCAAGGCGCGCAGGTAGTCAGGCGCTGAAACCGCGAGCGCGCCATAGCCGCCGGTACGGTCCTCGGGCGCGGTGAGCTGTGACAGGCGGCCGTCTTTCAACAGATCATCGAACGCGCTGGCGCCTTCGGCCGCGATGATGAGCCCGGCGACGGCACCGTAGGGCAGGTCGGGTAACTCGACGTCCTCCACGAGCTCCACACGGTCAGCGAGAATCTTCAACGCAGCTCTGAAATTCGCGGCGACTTCCGGCTGGATGTCCTTGTCGGCGCCTTTCGGAATACCGATGCGGAACCGGGGAGGTGAGCCGTGTTCCTGGGGCACCTTGAAGCCTCGCTCCACCGACGACGGATCCTTCGGATCCTTCCCCGCGATCACCTGGAGCACCATGGCGCAATCATCCGCAGATCGAGCCATCGGTCCCAGCTTGTCCATTGTCCACGCGAGCGCCATCGCGCCGTGGCGGCTGACGAGACCATAGGTCGGGCGCAGGCCGGTCACGCCGCAATACGCGGCCGGTGTGAGAATCGAGCCCGACGTCTCGGAGCCGATCGCGAACGGAACGAGTCCCGCGGCGACCGCGGCACCCGGACCACTCGATGATCCCCCGCTCCAATAATTCGCGTTCCACGGTGTCTTGCCGGGTCCCGTGAACGACGCGTTCGCCTGATTGTAGCCCATGCCGCCGGCCAGCTCGACCATCGCCAGTTTGGCCACGAGCACCGCGCCCGCCGCGCCGAGCCGCTCGACGATGGTCGCGTCAGTCTCGAGCGTCTGTTGCCGGTACGGCTCGGCTCCCCAGGTGGTGGGATAGCCCTTCGTCGCGATGAGATCCTTCACGCCATACGGAATGCCGTGCAACGGCCCGCGCCATTTTCCCTGCCGGATCTCCGCGTCCGCCTGGGCCGCCTCCGCGAGCGCGCGCTCGCGGGTCAGCGTCACGACGGCGTTGAGCTGCGGGCCGAGGCGCTCCAGTCGATCGAGGGAATACTTCGCCAGCTCCGTGGCCGATGTTTTCTTCTGGCGCAGGAGCCGCCCCAGCTCGGCAATGGATGCAAATGCCAGATCGTCCGCCATCAATCGACTCCACGATAGACGGAGTAGACGAAATCGGGCTCGTCGCCGTTCGTGAGCGTGGTCTGATACAGCCGCTCGATCTGCCGCAGGCGGTTGTCGATGCCGCGCGTGATCGTCGCGAGGTCGTCGGCGGAGAGCCGATCGGGATAGCGCAGGCGAATGCCTTCGGCGAGGGTCTTCGCGAGCGCGGAAGGCTCTTGGGGCTGCTGGACCTCACCCCCTGGCCCCCTCTCCCTTCGGGAGAGGGGGACCTCATCGACCAGATAAGGAGCAGCAACCGCGAGCGCCAACCGCTCCGCGAATGCTCTGCGCGAAATACCATCCATCAGGATCCCTCCCGCTTCAACCGGTCCTCAGCGATCGCCAGGATTTCCCGCAGCGCTGTCCGTCGCTCTTCGTCCCGCGTGCTGCGCAGCCGGGCCTCGAGGATGGGAATGAGCGCCTCCTTCGGGCGTCGATTCACAAAGACGACAAAGCGAAAGCCGAATTTCTGCTCGTATTCTTCGTTGAGATTGGCGAGGCGCAAGAACACGTCCGGCGGCGTGGTATCGCGATCATAGCCCCCCCCCTGCTCCCGAAACGACTGTGCCGATTGGGCTTTCACCCGCTCCGGCTGCTCGCCGATGCGTGGGTGGGCGTTGATCACCGCGATTTGCTCGGCCTCCGACATAGTGGGCAGGATGGTCCGCGCGCGATCGATGATGGCACGACCTGATGAATCTGGGGGACCGGCCGCTCGCAGCCGCTCGAGCAACGGTCCCGCGCGCTCGAACAAGCGTCCCGCCAAGTCGTCCCACGCGTCGCTCACCGCGTACCGCGCCCCTCCCCTCCCGGGCCGGTCAGCTGCCCCGGTAGGTCGAACAGGAATACGGCGACATCAGCAGCGGAATGTGATACGAGCGGCGCGCATCCGTGATCTCGAAGTCCAGCGTGAAGCGCTGCATGAACGACGGCGCGCTGCCTTTCTTCTTATAGTACGCCCCCACATCGAACGTCATGCGATACGTGCCGGCGGCGAGCAGGCCGTCCATCGCGTCGGCGATGCGCCCATCCTTGTCGGTCTCGCGCGTGCCTTGGGCGATCTCTTGCTTGTGAGCGAGACGCGAGACGCTCACCTCGACGCCGGCGGCGGGCTCGCCGCGCGTGGTGTCGAGGACGTGCGTCGAAATCGTTGGACGGTTAGTGTTGGGCATGCTCAAGATCCGAGTGGGACCCCTGACGTTCACGGCGCGGCTGGAAGAGAAAGCCGCGCCCAAAACGGTGGCTGTGATTCGGAAAATGTTGCCGCTCAAGTCCAAGATAGTCCACTGCCGCTGGAGCGGCGAGTCGACGTGGATTCCGATGGGTGAGCTCAAACTCGGACTCGATTTCGAGAATCAGACGAGCCATCCCTCGCCGGGAATGCTGCTGCTCTATCCGGGAGGGATCAGCGAAACCGAGCTGCTCTTCCCCTACGGCTCGACCATGTTCTCGAGCAAAGTGGGGCAGCTGGCCGGGAATCATTTCGCCACGGTGATCGAGGGGCAAGCACAGCTGCCCGAGATCGGCAGGCTCACGCTGTGGGAGGGAGCGCAGGAGATCACGATAGAAGAGATGCGGTGAGTCCGGTGGCCGGAGCGTCGCTCGTAATTCGTGGGGGTACCGCTGTGCTGCCCACCGGCCAGCGTCGCGTTGATATCGCGGTTCGGGACGGCGTCATCTCGGCAATCGGCTCCGAGGTCCATGACAAAGGCGACACCATCGATGCACGCGGCCTCATGGTCTTGCCCGGCGTGATCGATGCGCACGTCCACTTCAACGAGCCGGGGCGAGCAGACTGGGAAGGCTGGGAAGCCGGCACGCGCGGCGCAGCGGCCGGCGGCGTGACGACCGTGCTCGAGATGCCCCTCAACGCGCACCCACCCACGACCACCGTCGCAGCGTTCGATGCGAAATGCGCCGTCGCATCGCAGCAGGCGCTCGTCGATTTCGGGCTGTGGGGAGGCATGGTCCCCGAAAACCTCGCGGAGCTCGAGAGCCTGCACCACCGCGGTGTCGTCGGGTTCAAAGCGTTCATGAGCAACAGCGGGATCGACGATTTTCATCGCGTGCCCGACGGCGTGCTCGCGATCGGGCTCAAGACCACTGCCCGTCTCAACGCACTCGTCGGCGTGCACGCCGAGAGTCACGAGATGGTCGAGCGCATGGGCGCCGCGCTGATCGCGGCGGGGCGCACCGACCGGCTCGCCTGGTGTGAGGCCCGGCCGCCGGCGGCCGAGGTCGACGCGATCAGGCGGCTGCTCGTGAGCATGCGCGGCGCGGGCAGGAATGTGCGGGTTCACGTGGTGCATGTGAGCTGTGCCGAGGGCGTCGCCACCGTGGATGCGGCCCGCAGCAAGGGCCTCGCCATCTCGGCGGAGACCTGCCCGCACTACCTCGCCTTCACCGCTACCGATTTCGCGCGCATCGGCCCGCCGCTGAAATGTGCCCCGCCGCTGCGCGACGCGGCG
>DAIQBJ010000236.1:0-4457 GCA_036781225.1 Gemmatimonadales bacterium
CGACGATGTTGCGGCGCCGCTTGTTCAGCTTGATGATTTTGAACTCGAAGCTCTGCCCGAGCAGCTCGTCGATGTTGGGAACGCGGCGCAGCGCGATCTGGCTGCCCGGGAGAAACGCGTCCACGCCCATCAGATCCACGACCACGCCGCCCTTGATCTTCTTCACCAGCGCGCCGGTGACGGCTTCGTCCTTCTCATGCGCTTCGCGGATCTTCTCCCACACGCGCATGAAGTCGGCCTTCTTCTTCGACAGGACGACGGCACCTTCCTGATCTTCGAGGTGCTCGAGGAAGACTTCGACCTCGTCACCTTCCTTGAGACTCTTGGGGTCCTTGAACTCGTCGATCGCCACCGCGCCTTCCGACTTGAACCCGACGTCGAGAATGACCGCGGTGTCGGTCACGCGCAGCACCTTCGATTTGACGATTTCGCCTTCTTCGATATTCGAAAGCGTCCCCTCGTACAGCTGAGTCATTTTCTCGATCTCGTCGGCCGAATACTCCTCGTCGAGACCGGAGCGGACGCGTAGTTGTGAGCGGGGTGCTTTACGGGTGGGTAGATCTTCTTCGAATTCTTCTACGTCACGTGCTTCTACGAGCATGCGTTACACCGGTTTGGTTTTTGGTTTGAGGTTACCTCGTCATTCATTGTCCGTTCAGGACAGTGCTTGCCGAGCACAGGCAACACCCTGTGACATCACCGGGCGGAAACCTACTTAGGGAACCGTTGGCGCGCCAGTTCAACCACCCGCAGCACTTGCTCTTCGAGCGTCCAGGCCGTCGTATCCAGTAAAACGGCGTCGCCCGCGGCCTTGAGCGGGGCGATCCGGCGGTTGGAATCGGCGGCATCCCGCGCCGCCAGCGCGTCACTTTCCCGCCGGACCAGCTCGCCGTCCACCTCCTGCCCGCGCTGAAAGAGCCGCCGCCGCGCCCGCGCATCGGGAGTCGCCGTCAGGAAGATCTTGAGCGGGGCATCGGGAAAGACGACCGTGCCGATATCCCGGCCATCCACGACCACACCTCCAAAACCTCCCGCGCTTCCACCGCCCGCCACCGCCCGCCGCTGCTGGGTGTTCACCCACGTCCGGACCTCGGGGATAGCGGCGAGCATCGACACGGACCGCGTGACGCGATCACCGCGGATCGCTTCCTCGACATCCGCGCCGGCGACTTCCGGCTTGAACTTCCCCCCTACCAGCACGAGCCGGACCGGAAGCCGCTCTGCCAACGCGATGACCTGCTGCGCCGGCCATTCCTCCCCGAGGTTGTCGAGCGCGGCCAGGGTCAGCGCCCGGTAGAGCGCCCCCGAGTCGAGATGCGCCCAGCCGAGCTGCTCCGCCACCAGGCCGGCGGTCGAGCTTTTGCCGGATGCGGCGGGGCCGTCGATCGCGATTACCCGAAGCACCGCCGCAGATCCGTGAAGAAGCCTGGATAACTGATGGCCACCGATTTTCGCTCCGAGAGTTTCACCTGCGCGCCAGGGACGGTGCCGAGCACAGCGAATGCCATTGTCAGGCGATGATCCTTCGCGGTCTCGATGGTGCCGCGCGGTGGCTTCGCCGTGCCCTCGACATGGAGATCATTGCCGTGGACCTCGGCGTTCACACCGACCGCGCGCAGATTCGCCGCAAGCAGCTCGAGCCGGTTGCTCTCTTTGACGCGTAGCTCTCCCACCTCGCGGAACACGGTCTCACCGCGCGCTCGGCTCGCGAGGACCGCGAGCAAGGGGACTTCGTCCACCAGCGCCGGAATCTCGTCCGCGGTGACCTGCGTGCCCCCGAGGCCCGCCGGCCGCGCGATCAAATCGGCAACTGGCTCACCGCCCTGGTCGCGCAGATTCACCCGCTGCACCGGGGCCCCCATGCGCGCGAGGACGACGAGAAAACCGATGCGCGTGGGATTCACCCCGACGTTTTCGATCGTCAGCTCGCCCTCCTGCGCGAGCAGCGCAGCACCAACGAGGAATGCCGCCGACGACGGATCACCCGGAACCGACAGTGTGAATGCCGGAATGCTGTCGGGAGACGGCTGATAGCTGATCGCGCCGTCGCGCTCGTGAATTCCGAGCCCCAGATGCGCGAACAGGCGTTCGGTATGATCGCGCGACCGGTACGGCTCTCGAATGACAACTGGAACTCGTCCGGTCAGGCCCGCGAGCAGGATGGCGCTCTTTACCTGCGCGCTGGCGACGGGGCTCGTGTAGGTCAACCCGCGGAGCTTCCCGCCGCGAATCGCGAGCGGCAGACCGTCGCCCTTTTCCTTTATAACGGCACCCATCTGCCTGAGCGGCTCGGTGACGCGGCGCATCGGACGGCGGCGCAGTGAGCTATCCCCCGTCAGGGTGGCGGTCGCACGCAGTCCAGCCAGGATCCCCAGAATGAGACGCGCGGTCGTGCCCGAGTTTCCGCAGTTCAGACGCGCGCCGCGCGCCCTGAGCATCGCGCCGGACACGTGCACGCCCGTGTCGCGAATCGCGGAGACGTCCGCGCCAAGTTGACGCAGCACCCGCGCGGTGCTCTTGACGTCATCGCCGGTGAGAATGCCGTTGATCTCGCTCGTGCCGCGCGCCAGCGCGGCGAGCATGAGCACCCGGTGCGAGATGCTCTTGTCGCCCGGAGGGCGAACGACGCCGCTCGCGGTCACGGCCCGATGCGCCGCCGCCACTCCGCGGCCCGCTGCAGCCACGCGGCGAGCGCCGGGGCATCACCGACTTCGAGCGCGCGCTCCACCGTGCCCAACGACTCCTCGAGCGCGCGCAGCGCGGGCAGAATCTCGTCGCGGTTCATGAGCAGGATCTCGGTCCACAACTCCGGCTCGCTCGCGGCGAGCCGAGTGGTGTCGGTGGCGCCCGGTCCGAATGTCGACCCTTTGGGTGCGTGTCGCGCGAGAAAGTCTCCGAGCAGCGACGCGACCACCTGGGGCACGTGGCTGGTCGCCGCGAGCTGGGCATCGTGGCGCTCCGCATCCAGCATGACCGGCTCGGCGCCCAGCACATCCTGCCAGAAATGCGCGACCTCGCGCGCGACATGGGCGCCGCCGTGACACGGCGTGACGTACACGACGGCTCCCCGAAACAGATCGGCGCGCGACGCTTCGAACCCGTGACGATGCGTGCCCGCGAGCGGATGACTGCCCGCGAATCGCGTCCCCAAACCGAGCCGCTCGGCGTGCGCGACGATCGCGCGCTTCACCGAACCGACGTCCGTGACGAGCGCGTGGGGCTTGAGATGTGGAGCCAGCGCTTCGAGCTGCGTGAGATTGGCGGCGGGCGGTGCGGCCAGGATCAAGAGGTCGGCGACACGCGCGACATCGGTGGCGCGCGCCGGCGCGTCATCGAGCGCGCCCTGTTGCGCCGCGAGCGCGCGCTCGGCGGGTTCGGGTGACCAGCCAATGATGGTCGGCACGCCCGCGAGCTTCCCCTGCCGCGCCAGCGAGCCGCCGATCGCGCCGAGGCCAATGATCCCGAGGTGGGTCGGTTTCACGCAGCAGTAACCTAAACAACGAGGGGCGACTCGACAGAGCCGCCCCTCGCCTACTGCAATGTGACTGCTTACTTCACGGGCTTCGCGTTGACCTTAGTCGACGACACCTGGCCCACGCTGATCGCCGGACGGCCGACGACACCGCCACCCACGACCAGCCGGAACCCACCAGTGCTCCCTGGATCAAAGCTCAGATCCCCGAATGTTGCGAGTCCGGTGTTGCTCGTCGTCTGCGTCAGCGTGCCGAGCAGAGTCTTCGGGACGCCGTTGTTGTTGACGGCGAGAATCGAGATCTGCGTCCCACCGACCGTCGCACCGGTAACCGGATCCGTCGCGCGCACCTGCACCGTAAAGGTCTGGCCGACGAACACGCTGGCCGGAGGTTGGACTGTGAAGACCAGCGAGACGTTCGGTACGTCGTCCACCCCGAATTCGCTACCGATCCCGCCCGTCGATCCACCGATGCCACGGGTCGTGCTGGCGGCTGAGAGCGACTGTGGCAAGAACAGCTGTGCCAGCTGGTGGGTGATGGCAGAGAACCCACGCCGCGATGCTACGGCGCCGCAGACGCTGGGATCGAGGAAGTACGCTTCTGAGAACGTCAGCAGGCCGATATGCTCCTCATGCAGCATCGACGTCGGCACGGTGGTGAGGTCCACGCAGAGACCGACCAGCGCGGGCGGGCTGAAGCTGGCGTTACGGGGCAGTACCTTCCAATCGTAGCTCTGGGGCGTCGAGCCTGGCCGGCCGTAGAACGCGATGCGCGACGGCGCGGGATTACTGCCGAGGGTCGTAGCCCACGTTACACCGAACTGCGGGGCCACGCCCGAAAAGGAGCCGCGCGACAGCACAGGGTCGGTCGCGGGATCCGCGGCCCCACCGCGCACGCCAAGGGCGCCCGGCGTGGCGGTGGTGATCGCAACGGTGTAGTCCTCAGGATAGTTCTCGGGCAACTCGGCGAGTGTGCGGAACATAC
>DAIQBJ010000237.1:0-4449 GCA_036781225.1 Gemmatimonadales bacterium
CCGACGCCGGACCCTGTACGCGAATTCCGCCGCGCCGCGGTGTGCGGCACAGTTCAAGGGTTCACGGCCCGCCTCCGATCCGCTAAGTTCAACGCCTGCATAATCTGGCGCCGTAGCCAAGTGGTAAGGCAGAGGTCTGCAAAACCTCGATTCGTCGGTTCGATTCCGACCGGCGCCTCTCCTCACTCAACGACTTGCGGGCCCTCCGATTGGCGGGCCTTTTCGTTGTCACACCATGCGCGTGCAGATCCTTGCCGTCCCGTATGACTCAGGTCGTCGCGATCACCGGATGGGCAACGGCCCTGCTCGGCTGCTGGAGCGGGGGCTCGAAACGGTGTGGAGCGCGCGCCGCCATGACGTAACGACGGAGTGGATCGAGGTCTCGCCCGCCGCTGCAGGAGACGTCCGCACCAGCTTCGACCTCTATGACAAGGTCGCGACTCGGGTGCGCGCCGCTCATACCGACAGGCGCTTCCCAATGGTGATTTCGGGCAACTGCGGGGCGACGATAGGAGCCCTGGCAGGCCTGAATGACATACGACCAGCCGTTGTCTGGTTCGACGCACACGCCGACTTCAATACGCCCGAAACCTCACCGAGTGGTTTTCTCGACGGGATGGCACTCGCCGTCCTCACGGGCCGGTGCTGGCGCGCCCTCGCGGCGAAAATCTCCGGTTTCGAGCCAGTCCCGGAGCCCGGGGTGGCGTTGGTCGGCGTGCGCGATGTCGATCCCGCCGAGGCCGATGCTCTTTCATCAGCCAGCATTCGTCGGATCGGAGCCGATCTCGTTGGACTGGACAGCGTTTTCCCGGAAGCCACTCGTACCTGGCTCCACGTTGACCTCGATGTCCTCGATGCAGCGGAAGGGAAGGCCAACCAGTTCGCAACGACCGGCGGCCTCACAGTGCCTCAGCTGCTCGATGCCGTTCGGCGGCTGTCGAGCAGGCTGTCGCTCGTCGGAGCCGCGTTGACCTCATACGATCCCGCGGCGGACGCCGATGGCCGCATCGCGGGCGCGGCGCTCGCGGTTGCCGGCGCTCTCGCGGCGATCCTGGAATCATGATGACTGTGACAGAAGCCCTTGCCTTAGCGGCCCCGTGGGCGGGGTGGGCCGTTGCGTTACGCCGGTTTCGTTCTAACATGGCGTGACCCGCAACTGGAGCTCCATGGCTGCTGAGCCGCGATTGAAGGGTCTCTCCTGGTTGTGGCGAGCCGCCGCCCTCACCGCGAGCTATTTCCTGGTCGCCAAGCTTGGGCTGCGGTACGCTACCATCGGGCCGTCGATCTCGCCGGTGTGGCCGCCCTCGGGACTGGCTATTGGCGCGTTGGCCATCCTGGGCGTGGGCTTCTGGCCTGCGGTTCTCGTCGGGGCATTCCTCGCCAACGCCACCACAGGCGTCCCCATCCTGGCCGCGTTGGGTATCGGCATTGGCAATACCGTCGAGGCGGTGGTCGCCGCGCATCTCTTGCGGCGCGGAGGTACGCGCGTCGCTTTCGACGACCTCGGGAGCGTTCGAGTTCTCGTAGGCAGCGCGGCTCCCCTCGGTGCACTCGCGAGCGCGACAGTTGGTACCACGACGCTTTGGGTCGCGCAGGTGATACCGGGAAGCGGCTTGCTGCCGGCGCTTGGCCTCTGGTGGGCGGGGGACTACCTCGGTGCCCTGGTTGTCGCACCTGTGTTCGTGACGTTCGGCGGCGCCGCACGGGGGGGAGCGCGCCTCGATCGTCCCGCGATCGTCGAGTTGGGCCTGTGGGTGATTGGCGCCGTGCTCGCCACGGCAGTGATCTTCGGCAATCACGTTCCTGCATCATTCCTCCAGCCGGCGCAATACCCCTACCTCCTGTTTCCCTTCGTGGTTGGGGCCGCGTGGCGATTTGGACCGCGCGGTGCTTCGGTGCTGACGCTGACGGTCGCGCTGCTCGCGGTTGGGTACACGGTGCGAGGCGGGGGGCCGTTCGTTATGCACAGCATCCCGAGCACCGACGTCACCCTGTTGATCTACATTGCCGTCCTCGCAATTACCGGCCTGTTTCTCAGCCCCGCCGTGGCCCGGCGGCTGAAAGCCGAAAGCCGGCTGCGTGAAGCCCACGGGCATCTTCAGGCGGTGATCAACAGCTCGCCGCTCGCGATTTATACCATGGACCCTGCTGGAGAGGTGCGCAGCTGGAATCCCGCGGCCGAAACATTGTACGGCTGGAAATCCGACGAGGTGGTCGGAGGCCCGCTGTCGTTGATCACGCGGGACATGGAGGACCAGCGGGATCTTCGTGACCGCGTCTTCCGAGGGGAGACGCTCCGGGGAATCGAGACCACCGCGCGCAAGAAGGACGGCTCAACGGTCACCCTCAGCCTTGCCGCCGCGCCTTTCCATGATGCTTCCGGCCGCGTGACCGGCGTGCTGTTCATCGCCGCCGACCTCACGGAGATGCGGCGACTCGAGGTCCAGTACCGGCAAGCGCAGAAGATGGAAGCCGTGGGACGGTTGGCCGGCGGCATCGCGCATGACTTCAACAATCTGCTCACCGCGATTCTCGGGACCACCGGTCTACTCCTCGACAATCTCGACACGCAATCACAGGTACGCCTGGACATCGAGGAAATCGAGAAGGCCGCCAAGCGAGCGGCTGGACTCACGCGTCAACTCCTCGTCTTCAGTCGCAAACAGGTGCTCGAGCCGCACGTCCTCGACCTCAACGCCGTCGTCGGAGATCTACAGCGGATGCTGGTGCGGCTGATTGGGGCAGACATCCAGCTGCAAACACGATTCGCGCCCGAGCTCCAGATGGTGCACGCCGATCCAGGGCAGCTGCAACAAGCGGTCGTGAACCTGGTCGTGAATGCGCGGGACGCCATGCCGAACGGCGGTCGCGTCACGATTGAGACGGCAAACGTCGAGCTCGATCCACGCGAATTGGAGAGCCACTCGTTGACCCGCCCCGGCAAGTACGTCCTGCTCGCGGTCCACGACACCGGCGTCGGAATGGATGCCGCAACCAAGGCTCGTCTGTTTGAGCCCTTTTTTACCACCAAGGAGCCAGGGCGAGGCACCGGGTTGGGGCTGGCGACGGTCTACAGCATCGTCAAGCAAAGCGGCGGCTATATCTGGGCCTACAGCGAGCTCGGTCAGGGGACGACGTTCAAGCTCTACCTCCCCGCCGTGGTGGGAACTCCCGAGAGCGCGGTCTTGCGGGCCGCCGCAACCGTTGCCCGGGGATCAGAGACCGTGCTGGTGGTAGAAGATGAACCGGATGTGCGAGCCCTCACGGCGCGTATCTTGCAAACGCGTGGGTACACGGTGGTGGCCGCTGAAAACGCGAACGAGGCCATGCATGTGGCCAGCCGCTATCTCAAACGGATCGACCTACTACTGACGGACGTCGTCATGCCGGGGATCAATGGCCGCGAGCTTGCGCGCCTCATGACTGGGCAGCGCAGCGACCTCAAAGTCCTGTTCGTTTCGGGCTACACTGGCGAGGCCATCCGCGAACACGGGCTGCTGGAGCGCAGCGCGGCGTTTTTGCAAAAGCCCTTTACGCCCGACGCGCTCGCGCAGAAAGTCCGCGACGTGCTCGACATGACTGGGCCGCGAAGGAGTTAGGGAGCCCAGTGACATCGACACGATCTCGCTTCACGGCGACCCTTGTGCTTTTGGCGGGTTGCGCCGGTCCGGCAGGACCGGGACAGCGCTCGCTGATTCTCGCTCCCACGGCCGCCGTCCACTACCTGGAGCATCTTGCACGACCGCTACGGCATGGTGGTGCGTGACGCCCCGCTCTTCCAGATCGAGGGCGTCACCTTCTTCGTCCGCCGCCACGACCGCCGCCGCCGCGTCCACCGCCCCCGCCACGGGACGAGCTGCGCTGGCGCGCTTGGTACTCTCGCTCCCGGCCCGCGTTGTTGCCACGGTCCTGCGACCAACTGCTGCCCTGGCGGTTTTCCCAGCCATTCGACGTGCGGCGACTGACGTTGCCATTCCGGTCGGCGAACACGTTGTTCTGCCCGCGCGCCGTCCGGTTCGCCCCCATTTGACTCGATGCCCTGTCACGGCTCTGCCGGTTCGCCGTGCGGCCGCGGTTCTCGGGACGGTTGTAGAGGTTCGAGTTACCGCGCCCCTGCGATGGCCTGGTGCCTGCTGAGGGTCGTTGCCGGTTTCCGCCGCCGGCCGTGTTCCCAATGTTGACTTGATTCCGACCTCCGCGCCCCGCGTTGCCGCGGCCACCGCCGGTGTTGATGGTGCAGTTATAGCAGGCGCGATATCCGCCGGCAGGGTAATAGCGGCTGCTGCTGCCGATCGCGACGCCAATGCCGACCGCAAAGAATCCCGCGGCAAACGTCGTGCCCATGCCGTAGCCGGTGTACGGGTTGTAACTCACCGCGACGCCGTAGGTCACGGGGTGCGGGTAGTACACCGAGCCGATGTACGGCGGATAGTACCAGCCAGTGCCGTA
>DAIQBJ010000238.1:0-4402 GCA_036781225.1 Gemmatimonadales bacterium
CTCGGTGGGCAGACGTTCCTGCCATCCCAGGCCAACAACCTGTACATCTTCCCCGCCGTCGGCATGGCCATTTACGCAACCAACGCGAAGCGCGTGACCGACGAGATGTTCATCGAGGCCGCCCATGCGGTCGCCGACCAGGTGAACACCGAGCAGTTGAAGCTGGGGATGCTCTTCCCGCCGCAATCAAACATTCTGGAAGTCGAGATTCAGACCGCCGCACGGGTGGCAAAGCTCGTCTTCGACTCAGGCCTGGCCCGCGTGGATCGTCCGGCCGGCATGGTGGCCTTCATCCGCCAGCACGTTTACAAGCCCGAGTATCAAGCGCTCGTCTAAACAATGGGTCAAAAACCCTAGGAGGAATCGAATGACCGACATAAGAAAAGAAACAGACAGTCTCGGTATCGTCGAAGTGCCGGCCGACAAGCTCTGGGGTGCTCAGACGCAACGCTCTCTCGAGCATTTCAGCATCGGCAAAGATTTGATTCCACGTGAGATGATCACCGCGTATGCCATCTTGAAGAAGGCCGCTGCCGTGGCCAACCACGCCAGCAAGCGGCTCGAGGACCAGCAATACCGGTTGATCGTTCAGGCCTGCGATGAAATCCTCGCCGGCCAGCATCACGACATGTTTCCGTTGCATGTCTGGATGACGGGCAGCGGCACCCAGTTCAACATGAACGTGAACGAGGTGATCTCCAATCGCTGCTGCCAGCTCGCGGGCACTCCGCTCGGGAGCAAGACTCCGGTGCATCCCAACGATCACGTCAATATGGCTCAGTCGTCGAACGATTCCTTTCCGTCGGCCATGTACATCGCGGCCGCGGTCAATGTGACGCAACGACTGATCCCTTCCGTAACCGCCTTGCACGATGCCATCGATGCGAAGGCCCAGGCGTGGAAGGACATCGTCAAGATCGGCCGCACCCACATGCAGGACGCCACCCCGCTCACATTGGGCCAGGAATGGTCCGGCTATGTCGGGATGCTGGCAGACGATCTGGAGCGGATCGAGATCGCCCTTCAGGGAGTGTACCGTCTGGCGCTGGGCGGCACCGCGGTTGGGACCGGCATCAACTCCGCACCTGGTTTTGCCGAAGCGGCGGCGGCCGAGATCGCGAGGCTCACCGGCCTGCCGTTCGTCACCGCTCCCAACAAGTTCACCGTGCAAGGCGCTCACGATGCCCTCGTGCAGCTGTCCGGCACACTTCGCACATTGGCGGTATCTCTCTACAAGATAGGCAATGACGTTCGCCTGATGTCGTGCGGGCCGCGCGCCGGATTTGCCGAACTGGCGATTCCGGAAAACGAGCCGGGCTCGTCGATCATGCCCGGCAAGGTCAACCCCACCCAGTGTGAAGCCCTCACCATGATTGCTCTGCAGGTGATGGCGAACGATGTGGCGGTCGGCTTCGGGGGTGCCAGCGGCTATCTCGAAATGAACGTCTACAAGCCGCTGATGATCTTCAACATCACCCATTCGATCACGATCCTCACCGACGGCTGCCGAAATTTTCGCAAATTCCTGGTCGAGGGCACCAAGCCGAATCTGAAGAAGATCAAGGAGTATGTGGACCGCTCGTTGATGCTGGTAACCGCGCTCGCGCCGGTGATCGGTTACGACAAGGCATCGAAGATCGCGCATTACGCGATGGACAATGACCTGACCCTTAAGGCGGCGGCACTGAAGCTCGATCTCGTCAGCGAAGAGGAGTTCGACCGAGTCGTCGATCCGGCCAAAATGGTCGCGCCCTACGTCGCGACGGCCAAATAACCAAACCGAGGAACCCGGAGAAGTGCAAGCCATGAGCAGGCGAGGGCGGCTCACCTCGTGGGATGTTGTTTACGCCGTGAACACGGCGATGGCGTGCCTGATCACGTACTGGATCATAACCTATGCCCTGTCCCACTTTGTCGACAGGCCGTCCGACCTCCTAGGAGGGATGTGGGCGGTGGCCGCTACCGTGTTCGTCTTCAGGGACACCCGTGTCAGTAGCCTCTCTGCGGGAACAGCGCGCCTGATCGCAACGTGTATCAGCTTCGCGCTATGTCTGCTCTACCTGTGGGCCTTCCCATTTACCGCGGTGGGGCTGGCTGCCTTGATCGGAGTAGGAACCTTGCTCATGATGCTGTTGGATCGGCGTGACGACATCGTCACGACGGGAATAACGACCGCCGTTGTAATGGTTGTCGCGGCAATGAGTCCTCAAGACGCTTGGCATCAGCCGTTGCTGCGTCTGGTCGACACCGTTGTCGGAATCGCCGTGGGCGTTGCATGTAAGTGGATCGGTTCGTCCGCCTTTTTCAAGCTGACCGGGGAGCCGGTACGCTGATGGAGGTTGCGCGGAGTCCTATGGTAGCGGCAGCGTGACGGTCATACGCGCTGCGCTCGCCGCCGCCCTCGCGGTGGCACTGCTCGCCGCTCCGCTCGCCGCGGAGGGGCAGCCGCCGGGGAAGGTCCCGCGGATCGGCCTGCTCGACGACAGCACGCCCGACCCCGCGCGGCTCGCCTGGTGGGATGGCTTCCTGCGCCGGATGGCCGAGCTGGGTTATGTCGACGGTCAGACCGTCGCCTTCGAACGGCGCTGGGCGCGGGGTGAGGTCAAGCGGCTTCCCGGCCTGACCGCCGAGCTTCTGGCGCTCAACGTCGACATCATCGTCACGGCCGGAACGCCGGCGCTCGTGGCGGCGCACGCCGCGACGACCACCATCCCCATCGTCATCGCGCCGGGCGGCGATCCGGTCGAACTGGGCATCGTCCCGAGCCTCGCGCGGCCGGGCGCCAACGTCACCGGCGTGACGTCGCTCGCAGCCGACCTGACCACGAAGCGGCTAGAGTTCCTCCGGGAGCTTCTGTCGACCCGGGCACGTCTGGCGGTGCTGTGGGATCCCGACAGCGGCGGGGCCCGCGTCGCGATCCGGGAGACCCAGGCGACCGCGGGCCGCATGGGGCTCCAGGTCCGGACCTACGCGGCAAGGACGCCGGCGGAGCTCCTCCACGCGTTCTCGGCGATGGCGCAGGATCGGGCGGGGGGACTGGACGTCGCCCCCAGTCCGATGTTCTTCACCGAGCGGCACCGCATCGCGGATCTCGCCCTGAAACAGGGCCTGCCGATGATGGTCGGAGCGCGAGAGTACGCGGAGGCCGGCGCTCTCGCGTCATACGGCGCGGACTACGTCGACCTGTTCCGACGCGTCGCCGCGTACGTCGACCGGATTCTCAAGGGCGCCAAGCCGGCTGACCTCCCCATCGAGCAGCCGACCACATTCCACCTCGTGATCAACCTCAAGACCGCGAGAGCGCTGGGCCTGACGATTCCCCAGTCCCTGCTCCTCCGAGCCGATCAGGTGATTCAGTGAGTGCACACGGCGCGGGGAGAGGTCGTGTTCGCGATCCTCGCAATCCGTCGTGGAGCCGATCGGCCCGACACTCTCGCGCTCTGAGGCGAAAGATGTGCGTCCAATCGCTTTCTCAGGAACAGCCGTGCGCGATGCACCCGCGTGGTGACATTGTCGACGGTGAGGTCGAGGATCGCCGCGATGTCTCCCGGCGCGAGCCCCTCGACGTCGCGCAGTAGCACGATGGCGCGATAGTCGTCCGGCAGCTCATCGATGGCGGCGCGGAGCATGATCCGAAGCTCGATCTGGCGCGCCGGGTCGTCGACACTCAGCGACCAGTCGGCGACCGCCGCGACGTGGCGGCCGTGCGCATCGAACACGGGAAGCAGGTTGTCCAGCGAGACATCGCCGCCGCGGGCGCGACGCCGCCGACAACACTGATAGGCCGCGTTGGCCACGATACGATAGACCCACGAGCCGAAGCTGGCGTCTCCACGAAACGTCTCGATCTTGCGGATCACGGACAAGAAGGCGTCCTGCACGGCTTCCTCGGCATCCTGCGCGCTTCCCGTGATCCGATTGGCGAGGCGAGAGGCGCGGTCCCCGTAGGCGGCGACCAGATCCTCGGCGGCCGTGGGATCACCCCGGCGGAGGGCCGCCACGAGCGCGTGATCCCGGTCGGTCGGTGTCGTCATGCGCGCGCCGCTTCCGTTCCTCTTCTCGGAGCACGGCCTTGGAAGCGTCCCGATCACCCGAGCCATTTCAAGGTTCTCCATCAATGCAGACCTCCGCAGACGACGTAGAGCAAGGGGAAGGCCAAGCCTAAGCCGCGGTCTCTATTGGAGACCGCGATCCAGTTCGGGAATTTCTCGCGAAGAGTCACGACCCTACCCCGCCTTGAAGCGCCGCTTGTCGATCTGGAGCGCCTTGATCTTCGACTCCAGCGTGGAGGCGGGCACCCCGAGCCGGCCGGCGGCGCCGAAGGGCCCAGCTACGCGGCCCTGGCTGTGGGTGAGGGCGGCCTCGATGGCGTCCCTTTCGTGGGTGGCCAGCGTGCCCGGAG
>DAIQBJ010000239.1:0-4393 GCA_036781225.1 Gemmatimonadales bacterium
CGCGGCGTTTTCGATGAACCCGCGAAACAGATCGATGGGAATCGGAAAGATCGTGGTCGAGTTGTTCTCTGACGCGATCTCGTTCACTGTCTGCAAATAGCGCAGCTGAATCGCGGCCGGCTCCGAGCCGATGATATGCGCCGCCTGCGCCAGTTTTTCGGACGCCTGCAGCTCGCCCTCGGCGTTGATGACTTTCGCGCGCCGCTCGCGCTCGGCCTCGGCCTGCCGCGCCATCGCGCGCTTCATCTCGGGCGGCAGGTCGACGTCTTTCACTTCCACCGCCGACACTTCGATGCCCCAGTCTTCCGTCCGCGTGTCGATGATCTGACGCAAGATGGCGTTGATCTTGTCGCGGTCGGCGAGCAGCTGGTCCATCTCGGTCTCGCCGAGTACGGAGCGCAGCGTGGTCTGCGCGAGCTGGCTCGTCGCGTAGAGGTAATTCTCGACCGCGACGACCGCCTTGTCGGGTGTCTTCACCCGCATGTACAGCACCGCGTTCACCTTGATCGAGATGTTGTCGCGCGTGATGACGTCTTGGGGCGGGATATCGATGGCCATCACCCGCAGCGACACCTTCTGCATCTTGGCGAGGAGCGGCGGCAGGAAGATCAGTCCCGGTCCCTTGGTGGGACGCAGATGCCCGAGCAGAAAGTAGACGCCGCGCTCGTACTCACGCAGCACGCGGAGCCCCGAAAACAGATAGAGGGCGATGACGCCGAGGGCCGCGATGAGGATGTCGGTCATAACGCTTCGACGATGACCGCCGCTCCCTGCCCACCACCGATGCACGCCGAGCCGAGTCCCAGGCGCTTCTTGTCGCGGCGCAGCGCGTGGAGGAGGTGGATCGTGATTCTCGTGCCGGTCGCCGCGAGTGGATGGCCGATCGCGATCGCGCCGCCGCACGCGTTGGTGCGCGCGCGGTCGAGACCAAGCTCGCGCTCGACGGCGAGGTATTGCGGCGCGAACGCCTCGTTCACTTCGACGAGATCCATCTGCTCGAGTTTCATTCCCGCTTTGGCGAGCGCTTTGCGCGCGGCGGGCGCCGGCCCGATGCCCATGTGCCTGGGCTCGACGCCCGCCACCGCCCACGCGACCAGCCGGCCGAGCGGCTTCAGCCCGCGGGTTTTGGCGTACTCCTCGCTGGCAATGACGGTGGCCGCGCCGCCGTCCGAAATGCCCGACGCGTTCCCGGCGGTCACGAGCCCGTCCTTCTTGAAGTACGGCTTGAGCGTGCTGAGGATTGCGAGCGTCGTTTCCGGCCGCATATGCTCGTCGGCGCGGAATTCGACTTCCTTGCCTTTCACCTTGACCGGCACCGGGATGACTTCGTCCTGGAACGCGCAGGCGTCCCACGCCTGCTTCGCCCGTTGTTGCGAAGCGACCGCGACCTCGTCCACCTCGGTGCGCGTCAGCTTGTACTGCTCGGCGAGACTCTCGGCCGTCTCAGCCATCGACAAGCCGCATTGCGGGTCCTTCAGCGCTTCCCACAGCAGGTCCTCGAGCGGCGCCGGTCCCAGCCGCAGACCCCAGCGCGCGCCGCGCACGACGTGGGGTGCCTGGCTCATCGATTCGGCGCCGCCCGCCAGCACCGCGTCGGCTTCGCCGAGCAGAATGAGCTGCGCGCCCTGAGTGATCGCTTCGAACCCGGAGCCGCACAGCCGGTTGACGGTGACTGCCGGCGTTTCGATCGGCAGACCAGCCTTCAGCCCAACGTGGCGGGCCAGGTAGATGGCATCGGCGGATGTCTGGAGCGCGTTGCCGAAGACCACGTGCCCAAAGTCGGTCGCGGGAACGCCTGACCGTTGGATCGCGTGGCGTGACGCCGCCACGCCTAAATCGATGGCCGACAAATCTTTCAACGAGCCGCCGAACGCGCCGAATCCCGTCCGTACACCAGACAGAAAGACGACGTCCTTGTTGGCGCCCTGGGTTTTCATGGGGATGACTCCGCTACGAGACTCGGGGGAATATAGTCGCTACAAACCTGCGGCGATGGCGGCGGCGACCGCGCGCGTCGTAGACTTGCCGCCGAGATCGGGCGTCCGCGCGCCGGCTGCAAGCGCTTGTGTGACGGCGCGTTCGAGATCGCGAGCGGCGTCGGGGTGTCCCAGCTGCTCGACCATGAGTGCGCCGGTGAGCACCGCGGCGACGGGATTCGCGACCCCCTTGCCGGCGAGCGGCGGCGCCGAGCCGTGGACCGGCTCGAACAATCCACCGCGACGTCCCGGATGCAGGTTGGCGCTCGCCGCAACCCCGAGCCCGCCCACGAGCCCCGCTCCGAGATCCGAGAGGATGTCGCCGTACAGGTTGTTGGTCACGATCACCTGAAAGCGCGCCGGGTCGCGGACGAGTTCCAGCGCGAGCGCATCGACGTAGCGATGCTCGCTTTGAATCCCCGTGTATTCCGCCGCGATTGCTTTGAACTTCTCCTGCCAGATCTTGTGCGTGGGGATCGCGTTCGACTTGTCGCTCATCGTTACTCGTGTCTTGCGGTGGCTCTGTGCCCACTCGAACGCGGCGCGGATGATGCGCTCGACCCCCTTGCCCGTGTTCACTTCTTCCGCGACGTGCTCATCGCCGCTGTCTCGGCCGCGACCGAGGTATTGACCCTCGGTGTTCTCACGAAAAATCACGAAATCGACGGTTGCGGTGGGCGGTAATCGCAGGGGGGTGAGGTCCGGATGGAGCAGGACAACGGGACGGAAATTGACGTACAGGTCCAGTTTGAATCTCAAGCCGAGCAGAATGTCTCGGGCATGCTCGTTCCCGGGCACGCGCGGATCGCCGATGGCACCCAGAAGGATTGCGTCGACGTCATCGCGCAGATGCCGGAAGGCGGCATCCGGCAGCGTTTCCTTCGTCTGGAGGTAATGATCTGCCGAGTAGGGAAGTCTGTCCCACAGAATACCAAAGCCGTGCTGTTTCGAGGCGCGATCAATGATCGGAATCGCCGCCTCGATGACCTCGGGCCCGATGCCGTCACCCGCGATCACGGCGACGCGATGTGTCCTCAACGGCCCGACTCGCCCGTCCCGCCCGCCCCGCCCGCCCCGCCCGTCATTCGAATCCCGTCGCTCGGCCACACGCCAAACAGTACGCCCACCCGACGTCCAGCTCGGCGCCGCACCCCTGGCATTTCAAGTCGCCCTCCTGCGGCTGGCCGCAGTGCGGGCAAAAGCGAATCTCGCGATTGGCGGGTAGCACGCCGCCGCAGAACTCGCACTGATTGGAGGATGGCTGGTCGTGGGAGCGCGGGACGCGGAACGCGGCCGCCGCCGCGTGGGGCAGGGGGACGGGATTCTCGCCGGTCGCATCGCTCAGCTCCTCATCCTCGTCTGGCGCACTCGACGGCGCATACGCGCGATCGGCATGCAGCATGCGCTCGGCCGCGCGCCCATTGACCATGACCTGCGCGTCAGGAAAGGTGCGGAAGTAGGCCGGATCGGGGTTGATGGTCGCGATCTCGCGCTGCATCGCTTCCCGCACGTTTTCCGGCTCGAGCTGCACGTAGCCGCGCTCGCCCGAGAGCAGCCGCAGCACGGCCATCTCGTAGTCCTGATGGGTGGCGACGTTGAGGTGCGAGCGATTGGAGCGGTACGGCACGAGCCGCTCGTAGACATCGGCGGCAGGGAACGGCACGGCGATCCGCGTTTCCCGCGCGAGCGCCGCGACCAAGAGGCCGAATAGGCGATCCAGTTCGTCCATGGTCAGGATTCCCGGGCTAGGAGCGCGCTGTCCGCGCGCGTACCGCTACGCCCCATTTCTCCACGCGCTCGCCCAGCGATCATACAACACGGGCACGACGCCACCCTGCTGCAACACCTCGACACCCGACGGATCGCGATACGCCTTCCGGTAGAAGACGTGCGTGACGCCCGAGTTGATGATCAGTTTGGCGCACATCACACACGGCGACGCGCTGACGAACACCACCTTGTCCCGCATGTTGCCCGGCGCCTTCACGAGCGCATTCATCTCGGAGTGGATGCAGCCACAGTTCCCCGGGACGGCGGAGTCGCACTTGTTGGGCAGCCCGCGCGCGTTGCCGTTGTAGCCGATCGCCAGCACGTTCTCGAGCCGCTGATCGGTGACGACGGTCCCCACCTGGAGTCGCGCGCAGGTCGAGCGCTTGGCCAGCTCCTCGGCCATCCGCATATAGACCTCGTACAGCGGAATCCGATCGACCTGCAAGGACGGATCGGCGGCGAGCAGGTGGTCCTTACTTGCGCTCATGTAACTCCTCATCGGGGTCGAAAGCGACGTATTTACCACGCGCCTGCTGTTGCGCCAGCCAGGTGTCGAAGCCGGAGGGGGTCAGTCCGTTGGAGCGTTCTTGGTACTCCGCCGAGCGTATCGCGAGAAAGTTGGCGTATTCATTCTTGACGTGCTCGTT
>DAIQBJ010000240.1:0-4363 GCA_036781225.1 Gemmatimonadales bacterium
GAAAATCACCAAGGAAATTAACTTGGTGGCCCCAACGGGATTCGAACCCGTGTTTCAGCCTTGAGAGGGCGAGGACACCGCCTGATTTGACGGATACTTAGCGGTGCATTGCCACAGGCGATTGCCATCCGAGCATTTTGACCGATGACACCCACCTCTGTCGTCAGGGCCGAACCAGCTAGGTACGTTACCGGACGGCGCGGATATCGAGACGAGAGCCCCAAGCGGCGATCCGCTCCCGATCTCCAAGCCGCCAGAACGCATCGATGCTGTCGTCAGTCCGGAATGTCTCATCGAACAGTTCGGCCCTATCAAGAATCGTTGTGATGACGGACCGAACGAGAACGTCGAGCTGGCGAGTTAGCCGGTTCACCCGGTCTACGCGGTATTCATGCGCACGTGGGATGTCGTCGACGATATCCGTGGGAACATCTACGGCCTCGAGTATGGAATTCAGGTGCTCGACTGCGCTGCGGAAATCGTACATCTCGAGGAGTGTCTCGCTCGTCTCGGGATTGGCCAACGCGAACGCGTTTTGGACGCGATGGGCAAAATCAGTTGCACCACGTCCGGGTCGAGTCTTCACCAAACCATCCAGCACACGCACGAACTGATGAAACCGTTCGCCGTGTGTGTTATCGGTCCGATTCGTGTCCAAGAGAACTCGCGTCGCCCGCAGCAATCTTCCCCAATTTCCGTTCGTCGCATCCTGCATCTTCCGCAGACGATCAGAAACTCGGCCTGCGCGGTCCGCGTGCGGTCTGCCTGGAACGAAGTCTTCTAAGCCATAGGTAGTCTTGAGTTCCCTGCCACCTGCGTATTGACGAACCTGGATCTCGCCGTCGACGTTCGCTCCGGTCATCATGAGCATGCGCTGGAATGGAGGAACGCCCTGGATTAACAGACTATGAAGGAGATCATTGCAGCGAGTCGTCAGCGCCTCGTTCTCGGCGTCAAGAATCTTGGGCGTTTTCGAAGGCGCAGTCACATATAAGGTCAGCCCGCCCTCGCGCATTTCATCGACAACGAGCGATCCCAACCATTCAGCCCAATGGTCACTAACAGTGACGATCGTGCGAGCGGCATATGCGTCCTTCGCGATCGGTTCATCGACCGGCCAATCGTCGGCAACGCGGACGCGGCTCATAAACCAGCATGCAAACTTTGCGTTTCGTTCGACATGCATAAGAACTATTGCCTTGGGCGAAGGACAGGCTCGCTCCTGCTCACCGCCTCGGCAGCCGCTCGAAGCGTCTGATCGGTGACCGCTGCGTACCGCCGGATCATCCGCTCCGTCTTCCAGCCGCCGAGCGCCCGGACGATCGGCGACTTATTATCGCGGCGCGTCGTCAGTCGCAGTCCAGTCGGGCGTCTGCGGCTCCGCCAGTCCTTGCCGTGCGAGTGCGTCGTCTAGCATGTGACGTGAGCGAATGCTCGAACCCGCTCTGGAAGACGATGGCGCGCCAGCCCCTGCCGTTGTAGCGCCGCAGCTCGAGGTCGTACTCCTGGGGACAGCGAATGAATTGCTGCGCCGCGGACGTGAACGGTCGACGTCTCCCTTTCACGATTTCCGCCTCTCGCGCGGTGTCACATGGCTCGAGCCGGGGCTGCACGTCGAAGCGACGTACTCCGAAGTGATGGAGGGGCGATTGCGCGATCCGGTGTACCGCGGGATCGTCTGAGCCCCAGCGATCGTTAAGCGCGTCAGTGGCCGTCGTCTTGCAACCGTGTGCACACCGAACGACGGGCCGCGTCGGCCGCGCAATTGCCAGGGCATAGGGTCGAACGTCTGTCACTGACGCGCTGGCGCGGGCCCGTCGTTCAACTGAACCGATGACGATATGGTCACCGTTGCAGACGTGCTGAGCGAGGGCACACCGATGTGTCTAGAGTGCCTCGCGGAGCGTACGTCCCTCCGAGTCGACGAAGTACTCCGCGAGCTCGATGACATACCAACGTTCGGCTTTGCCGAAGGTCGCTGCGTCAGCTGCACTGCGCAAGGCTCAGTCATCAAAGGTTCTTGACCTGCGGAGAATGATCGTCGCCACATGATGCTTAACCCGACGACACTGTATCTGATGGGCTTGAGCCTCGCGGCATTGGGCTGCGTCAGTTGGTATGTTCGCCGTCGCAAGTGAGTGCGCGAGAGGGATGGTTCGAAAGCCATGATCCGACGGCTCGTCGACCGCCTGCTCGACTGGTGGGTGCGGAGGAACCGGCGACGTGCGCGGATCGAAGCCTGATCGCGTCTTCTGCCCTCCGCGTTGCACCCCTCCGCGCATCGAACCGCGGGCCGAGTCGGTCGCGCTCGCTGACCCTATGGGGTGTGCCGGTCATTGGCGTGTAGCTCGAGCCCCGCCGTTCAACTGCACGTCGATCCAGCGCCGCGCCCAAATCAGCGCGCTGTGCTCGGCGTGGTCTGGCGTGAGCTTCAGGCACGTCACATTGTCCACGTGGGGTTGTCCTGTGACAACGTGCGACGAAACTTCACCTCGGCGTTATAGCGCTCGTCAGCGCGGACCGCGTTCACCTCGATGCGGTGGTCGCGGTAGTAGTCAACGATCATGGCTCCCCCAACAGGCAACCGGATTGAAGCAGCAATGCCGTAACGGCTATACTCGTAAGTGCCTTCCAGGGAGGCGGCTGCACACAGTTACGGGGGACAGCGTGCCGGCCAATTCAGCTGTCATTGCGGTTTTGATCATGGACCGACCCCTCTGTCTCCGGTGCATATCTGCGAAGACGGATCTACAGCTCACCGAGGTGGACCGCTACCTCGGGATCATTGAAGCGTCACTCCAACTCGACCGACATCCGCACGCGCGCTGCCATGCTTGCGGCATGGAAACCGCCGTATTTGCGCTGCACCGCATAGAGTAGCCGCGCTCAGAGACGTCCCGCGTTACGCGTTCGTCCCAGGCGTTCAATTCCACCAGCCAGCCCGCGCAATGTGACTGCGCAGCTTGAGCGCCTTCGCAAACTCATGCTGGCCACGCCTCGGGAGCCCACCTCTCCGTTAGCATCGTGCGAATGAGGAGTTCGATGCGGACGTAGGGCAGCAGAAAGGGGAGGCGTCTACTCATGGCGCGGCGGACACCGTGACGACGGGACCTTGGGGGAAGTACGCATTGCCGAGCCGCCGGCAAAGAGCTACAGTCGCTGCCCTTGCTGCGGGAGATGCGATGGATGGGTCAGACAAAACACTGACTCTGCCAAGGCTGGCCCAGATGGTCCACGCCAAGCTAGTCCTCGGCGTGCTGCCTGGCGAGAATCCGGTGAAGCTCTGGGCCGGCATGGGAAGCGGTCAGCCGTGCACAGTCTGCGAACGGCCGATCATGGAATCTGAGCCTGAGTACGAGCCGCAGTACGACGGCGCGCGAGCCGCGATTCGGCTCCACGTGGAATGTCACCGCATATGGGAAGTGGCGCGGGCCCAGCGTCAGTCTACTCAAGGATCTGATCCGCCCGCAGCAGCAGCGACGGCGGGATGGTGAGCCCGAGCGCCTTGGCAGTTTTGAGGTTGATGACGAACTCGAATTTGTTCGGCTGCTCGATCGGAAGGTCGCCGGGCTTGGCGCCCTTCAAGATTTTGTCCACAAAGCCGGCGGCGCGGCGACATAGATCGGCCACATTCGTCCCATAAGCCATGAGCCCGCCGCTGTCCGCGAACTCACGGAACCCATACATCGCCGGTAGTCGGTTCTTCGCGGCGAGTTCAGCAATCCGCCCTCGGTAACGGACCGTGAGCGGGTCGATCAGCACAATGAGCGCCTGGGCGCGCTCTACGCTCATCGATGCGAAGGCGCCGTCGAATCCAACTGGGTCCTGTACCCGGGTGGGCTGGAGCTTCACTCCGAGCTTTTGAGCCACACTCCGCAGCACGGTCAAGTAGGAGGCGTTCGCAGGATTCGTAGGGTTATAAAGAACGGCAACCCGGGAGATCCTCGGAACCGCCTCCTTGAGCAGTTCAAGCCACTTGCCGCTGAACTCCTCGCCGAGGGAAATTGACAGGCCAGTTAGATTGCCGCCCGGCCTGGCGAAACTGCGGACGAGCCCCGAGCCCAGAGGGTCGCCTGCTATGAAGACGATCGGGATAGTGGTGGTCGCCGCCTTCGCCGCCACCGCCGCCGGGGCACTGATCGTCAGAATGACGCTGGCCTTCAGCTTGACCAGCTCGCCGATGAGTTCCGGAAAGCGTTCGCTTCGGCCCTCGGCCCACCGCTCCTCGAGCGTAACGTTCTGGCCGTCGACGTAACCGTGCTCGCGCAGTCCTTGGCGGAATGCGTCGAGGAAGTGTTGGTTCGTCGTTTGAGACTCGGCGCCTAAGAAGGCGACACGTGGGCGAGCGATCGGCGCCTGCGCC
>DAIQBJ010000241.1:0-4338 GCA_036781225.1 Gemmatimonadales bacterium
CACGCGGACAGCGTGGCCGAGCCGGAATCGTCTCCCCCGCCCAGCGGGGACGGCTGGCCGCCATGTTCCAATTCAACATCGTGCTCGGCATTGTGATCGCGTTCCTGTCGAACGCGGCGCTGGCCCGCGTCGGACCGGAGGCTTGGCGCTGGATGCTCGGCGTCGCGGCAGTACCGTCGCTCGCCTATACCCTGATGTGCGTCGGCCTCCCCGAGAGTCCGCGCTGGCTGCTCACGCGCAAAGGCGATCGTCCCGCCGCCCTGCGTGTGCTCTCGCTGATCATGCGCGGCCCGGCTTCGGACAGGGTCGAGGCCGCCGCGGACGCCATCGTTGCCGCAAGCACCGAGGATGCGGGCCACGCCGGCTTCTGGACCTGGCGACTCCGCCGGCCCATCGCGCTGGCGTTTCTCGTGGCGTTTTTCAACCAACTGTCCGGCATCAACGCGATCCTCTATTTCGCGCCGCGCATTTTCGCCCTGACGGGCCTCGGCCACCAGGCGGCCCTGCTGCAGTCCGTGGGCATTGGCGTGACCAACCTGGTGTTCACCTTCGTGGGACTCTGGCTCATCGACCGGTTGGGGCGGCGCACGCTGCTGCTCATCGGCTCGATCGGGTACCTGCTATCGCTGGGCGCCTGTTCGTGGGCGTTCTACACAAGGCACGAGTCGATCGTGCCGATCTGCATCTTTGCCTTCATCGCCGCGCATGCCGTGGGACAAGGCACCGTCATCTGGGTGCTGATTTCGGAGATCTTCCCCAACCGCTACCGCGCCGCAGGACAATCGGTCGGCAGCGCGACCCATTGGGTGTTCGCCGCCCTGCTGACGACCGTGTTCCCACTCATGGTCGCCGCGTTCCACCCCGGCGCCATCTTCCTGTTCTTCTGCGGCATGATGGGCCTGCAACTCCTCTGGGTCCTCACGATGGTGCCGGAGACCAAGGGCGTGCCGCTCGAGGAAATCCAACGGCGCCTCGGTCTCTCCTGATGGTACGGCCGGTGGTCGTTGGCGCAGGCGAGGTGCTCTGGGACGTGTTCGGGAACACCGAGCACTTCGGCGGCGCGCCCGCCAACGTCGCCTTGCACGCTGCCGCACTGGGTGCCGACGCGTGGCTGGTGAGCGCCGTGGGGCGTGACGCGCGTGGCGAAACGGCGCTGGCACGGCTGGAGCGCGGCGGGGTGCAGCGAGCCGCGGTCGCAGTGCTCGCGGACCATCCCACCGGCATCGTACGTGTGAGCCTGGACTCCGCCGGTCAGCCCGGCTACGCCATCGCGTCGGGGAGCGCCTGGGACCACATCCCCTGGTCGGCGATCATTGCGCAGGTGGCGGAGCGAGCGGACGCCATCTGTTTCGGTTCGCTGGCGCAGCGTGCCCCGCTCTCACGCGCAACCATACACCGCGCGGTCGCGGCCACGCGCCGCTCGGCCTGGCGGCTCTTCGACGTCAACCTGCGGCAACCCTATTACGATGCCGGCGTGGTAACGGCGTCGCTGGAGCTGGCGAATGCAGTGAAGGTGAACGACGAAGAACTGCCCATCGTGGCGCGCCTGTGCGGGCTGGGCACGGCGCCACGAGCAGACCAGCTCAGGGCGCTGTGCGACCGGTTCGAGCTCAGGCTCGCCGCCCTCACCCGCGGCGCTGGTGGCGCGATGCTGGTCACGCCGGACGAGGTGTACGAGTCGGCCGCGCCGCGGGCCGTGGTCGCTGACACCGTAGGCGCCGGCGATGCGTTCACGGCCGCGCTGCTCGTGGGCATCCTGGCTGGCCGCTCACTGGACGAAGTGAATGAGCGCGCCAATGCGGTGGCCTCGTATGTGTGCTCACAACCGGGCGCAACACCTCCGATCCCCGAGGAGTTGCGGTGAGGCGCTGGCTGGTCCAGAAGTACTAAGCCTTCTGCCCTAACTCGGAATCCACCCAAGGTCTGATGGTCTCAATCTTCACCATATGCAATTTTCCATGCTACTCGATGGCGAGCCCGTCCCCGCTCGCCACCCATGATGAGTGACTCGACCGCACCGCGAACCTCCCTGTATGGGCGCAGAGCGAGCGACCCCAAATGGGCTCGCTTGCGAACCGACGTTCCTTCGGTCCTGCGTCGCGGAGCGTGGTATCGCGTGCTCGCGGTCACACCCCGCCAGGTGCGCCTCACTGTCAACACGGCGCCGGTTCTGCTGGGGCGTGACCAAGTTGAGCTCCGACTCGAGCCGCCTCGCCGCTGGACGGTACTGCTGAAGCCTGCCCGCCTGGCCCGCGTCCCGCAAAGCTTTCACGACGGATACCTCGTATGTCCAAGCTGCCGCAATCGCGTTTCCCTACCCCAACGGGCAGCGCTGACCCTGCGGTGCCCGCGCTGCAATGTGCTCTCTGAGGTGGGCTGGGACGAGCACTATCTCGGCGAATCACGCGGTGTTGCAGTCCCCCAGAAGGATTAATTCCTTGGCGGCAACGTCGATTATACCGAACGACGCATTGCCACCATCCGCGCCATGTCTAGGATGTAGTACGGCCTTGCGACTCTGCTCTCAATCGAGACTCGTACAGGAGCATCCATGACTGCTCTCCCTCAAACATTGCCGCAAACGACATTGTCGGACGTGATGGAGGCCGTGCTCGCCACTGTGGGTCCGGATCTCGCGAAACGGAGACACAGCCTGATTCTCGATCTCGTTGACTCATTGACGAGCTTTACAGGCGACCGGTCCACGATCGAGCAGATCATCGCGGACGTCCTCCAAAACGCCAGCCGCTACTCGCTGACGAAGCGCACCATCTTGCGGGTTGTTTTAGAGGGCGGTCAGATCGTCATCACGGTGCGCGACCAGAGTCGTGGAATCGGCTGGCCGCTGGTACATGAGCTTGCCGAGACACATGGTCGCAGGGTCAGGTGCTCTAGAGCCGAAACTGAACGGGGTTCGGAAGTGGTCGTGCGATTCCAGGTGCCCGAGTCCGGATCCGACGATTCGTGGCTCACGCCAGGCGATCGCAACGAGCTCCATCACCGAGTCACGCTGGCGCGTCCCTTACTCAAGGAACGCGAGCTGGCTCACGAGAGCCCCTCCTCGGTTTAGGGCACATGATGGAGGCAAATCGGCGCGCGAGCGTCGGCCAATGGGCACGCTTGTGCACGAACGCCGGATCGGTGCTGCGGCGCGGGGCTTGGTATCGTGTGCTGTCGGTAGCGCACGACGAGGTGAGTCTCAGCGTGAACGCCAGGCCGGTTGTGACTCCACGCGAGAGTGTGGAGCTCCGCGGCCAGCGGCCCCACCGTTGGACCGTTATACGACAGCCCACGCGCGTTATCCGCGTCCCTGAGACCTTTCTCGACGGCTACCTGGTTTGTCCCCGCTGTCGCAATCGCGTTCCCTTGCCTGACCGCGGTGCGCTCTCCGTGCGGTGCCCGTGCTGCAACGTGCTCTCTGAAGTGGCCTGGGACGAGAACTATCTCTCCCTGGTCTGACTCTCCACGTACAGCGTAAGCACCGCATAATACCGAACGCAGTTACGCGTGCCCCGCCCACGTCGTCTCACCGGGCGTATACGGCACGCACGGATCGAACCGCCCCGGCGTCTCCCGATACCGCATCGCCTCGGTGCAGCCGATCTCCGAGGTGAAATAGCCGAGCAATGCGAGCTCTTTCATCTGGCGGAAGAAGTGCGGCGGATCGTCCGGTTTCTTCTTGTCCGCATACGTCTTCTGCTCCCGGTCGAGCTGCTCGAGTCGAGACAGGCGCTGCGCGGGCGTTGCCGCCATGAACGCCGCCTCGTCCAGCGTGCGCATGCCGGCGCGGAACACGTCCTGCTCGCCCGGCGTGTAGGTGTCGGTCACCATGAGCGCCATGAAGGCGCCGACGTGCGCGGCCTTCGCCCCCGGAGTCTTGGTCTCGGGCAGGATCGTGTCGGCGACTTCGTCCAGAAAGGCGACGTCGCGCGCGGTGAACGTCCCGACCGATGTGGTTGTCGCGGCGCGCTGCTGCGCGCGCTCGCAGGCGGCGACGAACCCACCGCTACCCGCGAGTGCAATACCCCCGAGCAGGAGGCTGACGCGTCGAATTGCTTCCCGTCGATCGATGCTGGACCCCTGACCCGATTGCTCCACGTTTGTCGATATGTCCATTTTGGTTTCCGGTGACGTTTGAACTCTGGGTGGTCGTTAGAGGCTGTTTCGCTTGAGCTCGGCGACGGCGAAGTCCGCCGCGCGCGCCGTCAGCGCCATGTAGGTGAGTGATGGATTAGGACACGCCGTCGACACCATGCAGGAGCCGTCCGTCACAAACACGTTGGGCGCGTCCCACACCTGGTTATGCGCGTTCAGGACTGACGTCTTTGGATCCCGCCC
>DAIQBJ010000242.1:0-4330 GCA_036781225.1 Gemmatimonadales bacterium
CCAGCTGCTCAACCCGGGCACCGAGCGATACATCGGGGCCGAAAACTACATCTACTTCCTCACCGATCCGGCCTTCATCACGTCGCTGTCCAATACCTTGCGGCTGGTCGGTTCCGTCCTGGCGATCACCGTCGTGATCGGCGTGCTCCTCGCGCTACTTCTCGACCAGGTGTTCATCGGTCGCTCGCTCGTGCGGCTCATGGTGATCGCGCCCTTCTTCGTCATGCCGACAGTGAGCGCCCTGGTCTGGAAGAACTTATTGATGCATCCGGTGTCGGGTGTCTTCGCCTGGGTCGCGACGTCGCTGGGCTTCAAGCCGATCGACTGGTTCGCGCAGCTCCCTATGCTGTCCGTGATCCTGATCGTCGCGTGGCAGTGGCTGCCGTTCGCCACGCTCATTCTCCTCACCGCCCTGCAGTCGCTCGACAACGATCAGAAGGAAGCGGCAGAGATGGACGGCACCGGTCCGTTCGCCTTCTTTTTCTACATCGTGCTGTCGCATCTCGCCCGGCCGATCACGGTCGTGGTCCTGATCCAGACGATCTTCCTGCTGACCGTCTTCGCCGAGATCTTCGTCACGACCGGCGGAGGACCAGGACTCGCGACGACGAATCTGGCCTTCTTGATCTATTCGCAGGCGCTCTTACAGTACGATGTCGGCGGTGCTTCGGCCGGCGGTATCGTCGCCGTCGTGCTCGCCAACATCGTCGCCATCTTCCTCGTGCGTCTCATCGGCAAGAATCTGGAATAGGCGAAATGGCTCGTCGCGTTTCCGTAGCGAGGACCGTGGCGATCACGGTGGTGGCCTGGATCGCCGGCTTCATCATCTTCTTTCCGATCCTGTGGATGGTTCTGACGAGCTTCAAGACGGAGCTCGAGGCGTTCTCGATGCCCCCGAAGTTTCTGCTGTTCAAGTGGACGATGGAGAACTACGCGATCGTCCAGGAGCGAAGCGACTACATCGCGCACGTCTGGAACTCGGTCGCGATTGCGTTCGGCTCGGTACTGGTGTCGATGCTGATCGCCATCCCCGCAGCATGGGCGATGGCCTTCGCGCCCACCGAGCGCACGCGCGGCACGCTGCTGTGGATGTTGTCCACGAAGATGATGCCGTCCGTCGGCGTGCTGGTGCCGATCTACCTCATCTATCGCGATTTAGGCCTGCTCGACACACGCCTCGGGCTGATCGCGCTGCTCTGCCTGGCCGACCTGCCGATCGTGATATGGATGCTCTATACGTACTTCAAGGAGATCCCGATCGGTATTCTCGAGGCGTCGCGTATGGACGGCATCGGCCCGTTGCGCGAGGTCATCTTCGTGCTGGCGCCCATCGCCCTGCCGGGGATTGCCTCGACGATCCTCCTCAACGTGATCCTCGCCTGGAACGAAGCATTCTGGACGCTCAATCTCACGACATCGAAGGCGGCACCGCTCACCGCCTTCATCGCGTCCTATTCGAGCCCGGAAGGCTTGTTCTGGGCCAAGCTTTCGGCCGCGTCGACTCTGGCCATCGCTCCGATCCTCGTGCTCGGCTGGCTGAGCCAGCGGCAGCTCGTGCGGGGCCTGACGTTCGGCGCGGTGAAATAGCGGCACATCGGGGGTTCGTCATGGGCAGCATCAGGCTGGAAGGGGTACGCAAGGCATTCGGCAGCACGACGGTCATTCACGACGTCGACCTCGACATCGAGGACGGCACCTTCGTCGTGTTCGTCGGGCCGTCGGGATGCGGAAAATCCACGCTGCTTCGCCTCATCGCCGGGCTCGAGGATGTCAGCGGAGGACGCATCATCATCGACGGCCGGGACGTCGCCAAGCTGCCCGCCGCGAAACGCGGCCTGTCCATGGTCTTCCAGTCGTATGCGCTCTATCCCCACATGACGGTGCGCAACAACATCGGATTCGGACTCAAGATGGCGGGCCGCCCGCGCGACGAGGTCAAACGCAAGGTCGATGCCGTGAGCACGGTCCTCAACCTCGCGACGTATCTCGACCGGAAGCCCGGCGAGCTTTCGGGCGGTCAGCGGCAGCGAGTCGCGATCGGCCGTGCCATCGTCCGAGAACCCAAGGCCTTCCTCTTCGACGAGCCATTGTCCAACCTCGACGCGGCACTGCGCGTGCAGATGCGCCTCGAGATCGCCCGGCTTCAGAAGAGCCTCGACGCCACCACGGTCTATGTCACCCACGACCAGGTGGAAGCGATGACGCTGGCCGACAGAATCGTCGTTCTGAATGCCGGCCGGGTCGAGCAGGTGGGCGCGCCGCTCGAGCTCTACACCAGTCCGGCGAACCTCTTCGTCGCGGGCTTCATCGGCTCGCCGCGGATGAACTTTGTGTCAGGTGACCTCGCAGCCCAGCTCGGCGCGGCCACGATCGGCATCCGGCCCGAGCACATCGTCGTGAGCCGCGAGGGCGGTGGCTGGCATGGTACGGTGGCGGCCGCGGAGCACCTCGGCAGCGACACCTTCCTCTATATCGACGTGCCGCAGACGGCCGGAATCACCGCCCGTGCCGTCGGTGAGCTCGGCTTGAAACCCGGTGACCACGTTCGGCTCGCTCCCGACCCGGGCCGTACCCACCGGTTCGATGCGCAGGGCCGCGCGCTGCGCCGATAACCTCAAGCGGGCTTTGCGAGCGCACAATGTACCTTGAGAAGTTCCAGGTAACCGGCCGCGTCGCGCTCGTCACGGGTGGCGGCCGCGGCATCGGCCTCGGCTGCGTGGAAGCGCTGGCGGAAGCCGGCGCCACGACGATCATCGCCGACCATGATGAAGGCGTTGCCGAGTCGGGTCGCGACGTGCTGCGCGCGAAGGGCTACGATCCCGAAATCGTCATTATGGACGTGACGAAGAGTGCGCGGGTCAACGCGGTCGCCGACGATCTCGTGCGCAGACACGGGCGCGTCGACATCCTTGTCAACAACGCCGGCATCGCCCGTAGCGAAACTCCGGCCGAGAAGGTCGAGGACGAGCAGTGGGTCAACGTCATCGACGTCAATCTGAACGGCCTGTTCTGGTGCTGCCGCGCCTTCGGCCGACACATGCTCGCGCGGAAATCGGGGTCGATCGTCAATGTCGGCTCGATGTCGGGCTTCATCGTCAACAAGCCACAGGAGCAGAGCTACTACAACGCATCCAAAGCGGGCGTCCACCAGCTCACCAAGTCGCTGGCCGCGGAGTGGGCGAGCCGCGGCGTGCGCGTCAACGCCGTCGCGCCGACCTACATCGACACGCCGCTCAACGCCTTCGTCAAATCGAAGCCGGCGCTGTACGACGCGTGGATCGGTGGCACGCCGATGGGGCGGCTCGGCGAGATCGACGAGGTCGCCGCCGTCGTTCTCTTCCTGGCTTCGGATGCGGCAAGCCTGATGACCGGCAGCGTCGTGGTCGTCGACGGCGGCTATACGTGCTGGTGAATCCGCAGGCCCGGTTTAACCGCCGTGTAGTGCCGGAAGCTCGGCGCGACGAGGCAGGTTCGCGCCGCGCCGCGAGCACGTGATCGCGGCGGCACGAGTGGCAAAGGCGAGCAGCTGAGAGAGCGCCGGTTCGTCGAGGGCGCCAATCGCCTCAGGTGACAACGCGCCAGTCTCGGCCAGTCCCGCGAGAAGCGCGGCTTGAAACGTGTCGCCGGCTCCCACCGTGTCGACGACGGTGACGCGTTCGGCCGGAAGTTCCACGTGGACTCGCCGTGTCCAGGCACTCACGCCGAACGCACCGCGCGTGAGAACGACCAGACGCGCTCCCGCGTCGATCCACTGGGTGGCGAGGGTTTTTGGATCGGCGCCCCGATAGAGGTAATCGACGTCCTCGGTGCTGATTTTAAGCAGGTGGGACGAGGTGACCAGTGTGGAAACCGCTCGCCTCCACACGCTGGGATCAGACTCGACGGTCGGCCGGACGTTTGGATCGTACGCAATGACACAGCGGCTCGACTCTCGCGACACGAGCATCCGCAGGGCCTCCGCAATCGGATGCACGACCGTCGCGAGCGAACCCACATGAATGGCTCGCACACCCCTAATCGTTGCCGGTAGGTCGGCGGCCAGGATCATCCGGTCCGCTGCGCCGTCGCCGCGAAAACTGTAGTCGGGCGTACCTTGCGGCCCGGTACCGACGATGCTGAGGGTGGAAGGCGCGGCAGAGCGCCGCACATAGCTATCATGCACGCCCTCCTGTCTGAGGAGACGCACCAGCCGTTCGCCGAACACGTCAGTCGATATGCTCGAGAAGAAGCCGACGGGTTGACCGAGGCGGGCCAACCCAATCGCCACATTGAAGGGTGAGCCACCCGGCCACGCGTCGATCGCGATGACCCCCTGTGGATCGCTCTCCAC
>DAIQBJ010000243.1:0-4323 GCA_036781225.1 Gemmatimonadales bacterium
CCTTCGTGAGCAGATTCAGCCGCTCCAGCACCCGCGAGCGCGCGAAGTAGAGATCCACCGAGTCCTCGAAGATGACGTTGATCATCGAGAACCCGAAGGCCGATGAGGATCGGACGACCCGCACGCCGGGCAGCCCCTGGAGGCTCACCGTGAGCGGATAGGTGATCTGATCCTCGACTTCCTGCGGCGAGCGACCCGTCCAGTCGGTGAAAACGATGACCTGGTTGTCGCTGAGGTCTGGGATGGCGTCGATCGGCGTCGTGAGCACGGCCCAGTAGCCCCACGCCCCCACGAGTGAGAAGAAACCGAGAACCAGGAAACGGTTCCGGAGCGACACCTCGATCAGCCGGTTGATCATTTTGCCTCGTCATCACCCAACGCGCGGACGAACGCGTGGGGTGGTCCTCTCCAGCGAAATCAGCGAACGGACAGACTACGAGCTACGCGGAGAGAACGGAGGCTCTGGGAGGAGGCTCGAGCGAGGAGGCAGTGCGAATCGCACGGCCGCGCAGGGGTTCTGGAGCCGTGCCGGCGACGCTCACGATAAACGGAACGGTCGGCGGCGCACTGATCGACGCGGTAATGAGGGCGCACGGCTCATCGCAGGCCAACGCGCACCCGTCGAAGGCCATGCCGATGGGACCAGTGACGGCCCATATGAGCAACGCAATCAAGACCAGTCCGCTACGCCACGACATCATTGAGATCGTATCACGCACACTGCCCTAGACGCCGTCCAGTCCAGCCGGCGCAACAGGGCTTCCGCCATTTGGCGGCGCGTCCAGTTGATGGTGCAAAGCCTCTCGCGGCGGGTCTCGCCGCCAGAGCCTCTCATCACGGTCCACGCCGCGACTTACTCTAGGTGCAGCAGGCCAATCAGCACGCCGTCGGACGTCGTCACCAATGCGTGCTCAATGCTGCGACGCTTGAAATAATCTGGCATCTCTCCAGCATGGACATTCGGCCTGAAGGTCGGAGGTCCCGCGTTCATCACTTCCTCGACCAGGGTCGCAGGATCGCCGGTTAGCGCTTCGCGGTTGACGCTTCCAAGGACAACACGATCGCGATCCACAACGATCACGGGATCACGGTCATCTCCACCCAGGCGCCCACGCACGTCGCCCAGCCGCTCGTCCATTCGGCATGTCTGGACGTCGCGCTTGGCGACATCCGCCACTCGAGGAATGTGGGCGTCTCTGCCCTCGCGCGGTAGGCCAGCAGCGAACCAGTCAGCCTTTCCCGCTTGATACCGGTAGACGGCGGCGAACCCGAGTGCTTCGAGCCGCGACGCGGCCCGTGCGCTGAGGTCTCACTGGTAGTCGTGGCAGTAAGCGATAACTGGTCCACGTGAGTCCAGCTGCTTGACGGAGCTACGATCCAGTGCCTTTAGCGGGATGTTGATCGCACCGGGGATGTGTTCGGCCTGAAAATCGCTTGTGCCGAGCACATCAACGAGTTGCGCCCCCTCCTGAACGAGCTGCTGGACGTGGTGACGATCGATGTCGGTGGCCATGTTTAACCTCCTACTTCGCCGCCAGCGGGTCGGCGACGGTACAGCGGAAGATGGGACGTCTTGACGTCGCCCTGAACCCGAGACGATCTACAGTATCGACCATCTGGGAGACGGTCACCTGAGCGGGGTCGAACGTGACCAGCGGGAAAGACGCTCGGCCTCCCTTCACCGCCGCTCAATGGCCGAGATCGCGCCTCCGCGTGTCGAATTCCTGCTTGTCGATTTCGCCGCGTGCATAGCGTTGGCGCAGGATTTCCAGGGCCTCGTCACCAGCGCCCGGGCGGCCTTGTCCGAGGAGTCAGCGTAGTCCGATGACCAGCCCGGCGATGATAAGGCCCCAGAAGACCAGCATCATGAGCATCATCACGAGTCCGCCGGCGCCCCACATGAACATCATTGGGTGCATGCCCCAGTCCCACTCCCAGGTTCGCCCCTGGGCAAGACCTGGCGCAGGCGCGAGCAACGTTAGGGCGACCGCACTGATGAGCGAGCGCCCGCGCATCCCGTTCCTCCGTCCGTAACCGTACTGGTGGGGCATCGCCACTGTTTCCAACAGCCTCCATTCCACCGTCCATTCCACCCTACATTCCACCCTTCATCCACCTCCACATCCACCCTTACATCTGGGCTTTTCACGAGCGGCGTTGCCTGTGGTACGGCATACACGGCTCCTAGAAGCGCCCGCATCCGACAGCATCGCCGCGCTGCTACGCTAATGAACTGGTGAACGAGCCTCGCCTCCAACCGACGATCGCCCCAGGCGAGCCCGCCTTCATCCGACGCCTGCCTGCCGGTGTTGAGTACACGCATATCAAGATGATCTTCATGGACCTGCCGTCCCCGTTGACGACCCTTCTGTGGTCGACGTCATCGCAGAACGATCGGCTTCTGGCCGCGTTCAAGGGCAGGACTATACGAGCGATCGATCGCGCTCTACGACGCGAGGCGAAAGGGCAGAGAGACCGCAACGAGATCAGCGCCATCCGTCACGAACTCGCACAGCTCGCACTCCACGAGGCGAACGGAACATCGTCGCCACATCCGGAGCGACGGATCTCTGTAACGCACGTCATGCCGCAGCTCTTCGACGAAGCACACCTGCCACCAGGTCCCCCGGTCCAACACCTTCGCATCTCCGTCACTCGCTCTGAGTCGCAGCGACCCCGCAGAATGCGCGCCGCTAAGACACCGACAGTGGTTGAAGAACGCGTCATCGTGTCCGAGCCGGCAGCGTGGGATTCCACGATTCCGTTTATCGACCCAGAGGCTGTTGACGGGGCAATATTCGAGCTTCTTCACAAGCATTTCCCGCGTCTGATGGGCCTCCGCATAGGCGCACGGTGACGATCCAATTACTCGCCTGAAGGCTGGCGGCTCGTGACTCAGCACGTCGTTCCGCAGCTGTACGAGTACTTGCGGCCGTTCTATCCCGTTCGGCGATATCGCCGTTCCGGGCGCACGGGCCCGGGACAGTACCCTGCACGACTCAGACGAGACATCACCGACATCATTCGGTTTGAGTTACCGATGGCCCGGAGGCTGACGGTCGCGCGGGTTACGGCCTCTATCCAGCGCTACACCGAACGCCAACATCCCACGCAGAAAAGCACCAGGCGGAACCGGCCAAAACAGTAACTTCGATTTTGTCGGCGAGCTTTGATTTGCTGACTAGCGAGATGAGTACTCGCCGCATTCGCCGTCGTCAGCCCGCATCAGTGCCCGCCAGTTCATCCGAGTCCCCGCCGCTCGTTGACGCCTGGCTTGCCCGGCCCGATAATCCGCCCCAGCGCGTGGCGGACAAACGGAGGCATCGCATGCGTTTGTCCGCACTGTTTGACGAGTTCGTACAGTTCTTGCGGGTCGAGAAGGGGGCGGCCCACCGCAGCATCGAGACGTACCGGTGGTGCTTTGGAGACTTTCTGGAGTTCGCCCGAGGCAGGGTCGGAGAAACGGTGCTCATCACCCACTTCACCGCAGAGTTGTGCCGAGCGTATCAGTACGACCTGAGCGCTCGCGGGCTCGCGATCAGCACGATCCGCCTGCGCCTGGCTACGCTCGGTAGCTTCGGCAAGTGGGCAGTTCGGCGTGAGCGCCTGGAGAAGAATCCTCTGGACCTGCTAACGAGGCCGCAGCGAAAAGAGCGACTTCCCCGTACGCCGAAATGGATAACGGTCGAAAAGGTCATCGCGCAATCGTCTGACCGACGGGAGCGAGCCATTCTCGTGCTCATGGCATACGGGGGTCTTCGGCGTTCGGAAGTCGTCGCCTTGGACGTCGGGGACTTTGCGAGCGGCTTCGGTTTGACGCGAGTGAAGGGCAAAGGCGGCGGTGAAACAGGCGTTCCGCTGCCCAAGGTCGCGCGGGACATTCTGACGGACTACATCACCCACGAGCGGGCCGACGCTCACGAGAGCGATCCGCTCTTCGTCGTCCGCTATCGAACAACGGGCGGCGAGTGGTGCGAACGTCGGATGGCCGATCATCGCATCTGGAAGATGGTGAAGGCGCTCGGCAAACGCGTGGGCGTGCGGCACCTTCATCCCCATGCGTTTCGTCACGGCTGCGGCACGGCGCTGCTGCGGCGTACCAAAGGCAATCTGCGAGCCGTGCAGGCGCATCTACGGCACACGGATATCCAGACCACAACGCGGTACACGCGTCTGACGCAGACCGAGCTGCAGGAAGTTGTCGGCGTCTTCGACGGGGACTAAAACGAAGGGGTTTTAATCCCGACACGGCGGGATTGAAATTCGCGAGGGAAAATCACCAAGGAAATTAACTTGGTGGCCCCAACGGGATTCGAACCCGTG
>DAIQBJ010000244.1:0-4305 GCA_036781225.1 Gemmatimonadales bacterium
CTTCGGGCGTCCCGCCCTTATAGACGATCCGCACAGCCGAATCGGTCGTGTTGACCCCCTGGCCGCCGTGACCACCGGACCGGTAGACATCCACGCGGTAGTCTTCGGAGCGCAGCTCGACGTCGGCCGTCTGGCCAGGGCCATGCTGGGCGACTCCGCCGGGCTGGCGACGTGGCTCACCAGGGTTTCGCCCGTCGATGTTTCCTACGGCCGCCAACGGGGCTCGAGCTACAGTCTGGCGACTGACCTGCCGGGACTCGGCTATCGCCTCGGGTTCGGCGGCATGGATGCCTTCCGCAGCGTCAATGGACAGCTCGCCACGTCGGCGGTGGAGAACACCATCTTCACCGCGGGCAGCGGTCTCGCGCTCGGGCTCGGCCTGCGCGCGACGGCGACGTATCGGCAGACCGACAACGTGGCCTGGACGCTGCGCTCGGACGAGCAGGTGCCCTTGCGCTCGCACACGCAGGATTGGCCGAGCGGGCAGGTCGGGTGGACGCTGACACCTCCGAAAGCGAACGTGGGCCGGATCATTCCGCGCATCGTGGCGCAGGTGACGTATCGGAAAACGCAAACGATGATCGAGCAGCCCACGTTCGAGGTCGGCAGCAGTGTGCTGACGCACACGACCGACGAGGCGTTGAATCCCTCGGTCTCGCTCACGCTGTTCGGGGGGATCCTGGTAACCACGGACTGGGCGCGCAGCCGCGGCGATCGCCTGGCGGCCGGCAGTCTGTTTCACACGGAGCGCGACGCCCAGAATGCCACAGTGACGTTCTCGTTCAAGCCGCCGGGCGGCGGGGTGGGCCGCTGGCGCTCCAACATCCGCACCAACGCGGGGTACACCGTAACGGCCAATACCACCTGCTTGCAGAGTGCGGGCGGAGGCCGCTGCGTACCCTATGTGGACAGCCGTCAGGCGCAGGCGCAGCTTACCATGGACACCGACCTTCCCTCCAACATGGGCGCGGGACTCCAGATGGCATACGTGCTGAACGAAGAGCGACAAACGAACCGCAAAATCTCGCAGTTCGTGATCACGGCGTTTGTGCAACTCTCGTCCAGCGTTGGACAGCTGAAATGAATCAGCGCGTGGTGCGTGGTAGGAGGTACGTGGTGCGTGGTGCGTGGTGCGTGGGGGTCGTATTCGCGCTGGCGTGTCAGGCACGGGCGAACAACGAGCCCAAGAGTGGGGGGGGTGGGGGCGGGGGGGGCGCGAGCCAGTTCAACGGGCGCACCGCCTTCACCTACATCGAAAAGCAGATGTCGTTCGGACCGCGCATCCCAAACAAGCCCGGCCATGAGCAGACGGGCGACTGGTTGCTTGCCGAGCTGCGCGCCCGAGCCGATACGGTGATCGTGCAGGACATTCGCCACGTCACCCACAAGGGCGACACGTTGCACCTGCGGAACTTCTTCGCGCGCTTCCGCCCGCAGGCGACGGAGCGCGTGCTGTTGCTGGCGCATTGGGACACCCGGCCCATGGCCGACCGCAGCATGAACGTCGCGCAGCAACGCATGCCGGTCCCGGGAGCGAACGACGGCGCGTCGGGTGTGGCGGTGCTGCTGGGGGTTGCTGATGCGCTCAAGGGTCAGCCGCCGGTGAACGGCGTGGATCTGCTGTTTGTGGACGGCGAGGACTACGGTGACTTCGCCGATACCAACGACGTGCTGATTGGATCGCGCTGGTTTGGGGCGCATCTCCCGCCGGGGTACCAGCCGCTCTTCGCGGTCCTCTTCGACATGGTGGCAGACAAGGACTTACAGATTCATCAGGAAGGCCAGTCCGTCGCATTCGCGCCCGAGGTGGTGCAGCGCGTGTGGAGGGTGGCGGCCGATCGCGGCCATGGACGACAGTTCGTCTCCGATGTCCGGCACACGCTCACCGACGATCACGTGTCGCTGCAGAAGGTCGGGATTCACGCCATAGACGTCGTGGACTTCGACTATCCGTACTGGCACACGACGGAGGACACGATCGACAAGGTGAGTGCGGAAAGCCTGCAGATTGTTGGTGATGTCGCCGTTGCTTTGGTACGGCAATAGCCGGCTGGGTCCTCATGTTGGGGGATGGACGATAAACGCGCCGCCCTTGTCCTGGCGTGCCTGGCGTTGGCAGGCGCCGGTGTTCGCTTCTTCCTTTCTCCGTCCTCCGCTACTCCGCCCGGTGACGTCCAACTGCAGTCTGCCTCTACGCCGCGCCCTAACGCTCTGCGCGAAACAGCTCGCCGCGCCGCGCAGTTGTCGCGACCACTGCTGCCCGGAGAGCGGATCGATCTGGATAAGGCAGACGTGAGCGAAATCACACGGCTGCCGCGTATCGGTCCCGCGCTCGCGCAGCGCATCGTCGCGTGGCGCAACGAGCACGGCCCGTTCGGCAGCATCGCTCGCCTCGATAGCGTTTCGGGTGTGGGCCCGTCGCTACTCAAAGCAATCCAACCATTTGTGTCTTTTTCAGGCATTTCGGACCCAAAACCTTGACCCGGTTGGGGCCGACTCACATGTTAGTCCCCTCAAATTCAACGAGTTGCATACGGCCAGTGTCGCCATCACCCAGGACAAGCTCGGCGAGATCCTGGTTCGCGAAGGTCTCATCACCCTGGAGCAGCTCAGGAAGGCCCTCCTGGAGCAGAAGAACTCCGGGATGCGCCTGGGCTATACCCTGGTAAAACTTGGCTTTATCGAAGAAACCGAGGTCAGCAAGATGCTGGCCCGGCAGTACCGGATGCCGGCGGTCGACCTGTCGCGGTTCGAGGTCGACCCCAAGATCCTCAAGCTCCTCCCCCCCGACATCGCCACCAAGCACACGGTCCTCCCTCTCAAGCGGGAGGGGAGAACCCTGACGGTCGCCATCGCCGACCCGAACAACGTCACGGCGATCGAGGACATCAAGTTCATCACCCGCTGCGACGTCTTTCCCGTCATCGCCGGCGAGTACACGCTGCGGAACGCCATCGAGCGCTACTACCAGCACTCGGATGCCCAGCTCCAGACCCTGCTGAAGTCGGTCGAGGCGGCCGAAGACCTCGAGGTTGTCGAGGACCAGGAAGACGAAGACGTCAAGGCACAGGACCTGGCCGACGACGCGCCGGTGGTGAAGCTGATCAACGGACTCCTTACCGACGCCGTAAAGCGCGGCGCCTCCGACATCCATATCGAGCCGTTCGAGCACGAGATGCGCGTCCGCTACCGTGTGGACGGCGCGCTGCAGGAAGTGATGAAGCCGCCGGTGAAGATGCGCGCGGCCCTCACGTCGCGCGTCAAGATCATGGCGCAGCTCAACATTGCCGAGCGCCGCGTGCCGCAGGACGGGCGTATCAAGCTCAAGATGGGCACCCGCGTGATCGATTTCCGTGTCTCGACGCTGCCCGTGTTGTTCGGCGAGAAGATCGTGCTGCGTATTCTCGACAAGGGCAACCTGACGCTCGATCTGAAGACATTCGGCTTCGAGCCCAAATCGGAGGAGAACCTCCTCAAGGCCATCGAGAATCCGTACGGCATGGTGCTGGTGACCGGGCCCACAGGATCCGGCAAGACCACGACGCTATACTCCGCCCTGTCGCGCATCAATCAGATCGATGTGAACATCATGACGGCCGAGGACCCCGTCGAGTACAACCTCCTTGGCATCAATCAGGTGTTGGTGCGCAATGAAGTCGGCATGACGTTCGCGGCGGCGCTGAAGGCGTTCCTGCGGCAAGACCCGAACATCATCATGGTCGGCGAGATCCGTGACCTCGAGACCGGCTCGATCGCGATCAAGGCTGCGCTCACGGGGCATCTGGTGCTTTCGACGCTGCATACCAACGACGCGCCCTCGACCATCACACGCATGGTCGACATGGGCATCGAGACGTTCAACGTGGCCAGCGCGGTCAATCTGATCGTGGCGCAGCGACTGGTGCGGCGCATTTGCAAGGACTGTAAGCAGCAGCACGAGTATTCGCCCGAAGAGATGCATGCCTTCGCCATCGATAAGAAGGAGGGGCCGTTCTTCAAGGGCGCGGGCTGCGACACGTGCGCGCAGACCGGCTACCGCGGCCGGCAGGGACTCTACGAAGTGATGAACCTGACCAGCCCGCTCAGACGGGAGATCCTGAAGGGCGCGTCGACCGAAGAGCTGCGCGACCTCGCGGTCCGGGAAGGCATGCTGACGCTGCGCATGGACGGCATGATCAAGGTGAAGAAGGGCATCACGACGCTCGAAGAAGTCGTCAAGGAAACCGCTGCCGGATAAGGAGAAGACGCCCCAATGCCAATCAACCTCCGGGCGCTGCTCGAGGAGATGATCGAGAAGGACGCTTC
>DAIQBJ010000245.1:0-4267 GCA_036781225.1 Gemmatimonadales bacterium
TGTACCGCGAGATATTCGTTCCAGTCGACAACTCGCAGCACTCCGATTGGGCCGTCGATCGTGCCATCGAGATGTGCCGCAAGTCCCAGGGACGAATCACCGGCAATCACGTTTACGCCGCCCGCCTGCATGATGTCCGCTTCCGCCAGCTCGAAACCGGCCTCCCCGCGCAGTTCCAGACGCCCGCAGAGATCAAGAAACAGCGCAAAATCCACGACAAGCTGATTGAAAAGGGCCTGCAGCTGATCGCCGACAGCTTCCTCGATCAGCTCGGCAAACGCTGCGAGGCTGCGGGGGTGCCGCTGACCCGCCAGCTGCTCGAGGGCATCAACTACGAAGAGATCGTCAACGAGGTGAATCGCGGGGCCGGCCGGCTGCCGGGACTCATCGGGTTCGATCCGAATCGCGCCGCCGGCTATGACGGCGGCGACAAGATTCGCAGCGACGTGAAGCTCGGGGAGAACGGCCGGCTCGTGGCGGAAGAAGAAGATTCTGCCGCCCGGCTCGTCGGCTCGTCCGGCCGCCAGTACGACCTGCTCGCCATCGGCGCGCACGGACTTGGGCGGCAGCAGTTTTCGCAGCTCGGTGGTGTAGCGGCTCGCGTGCTACGCGGCGTCGAGAAAGACGTGCTGATCGTGCGCGATCAGCAGCCGCTCACCGGCGGGCGCTTCCTGGTCTGTGTGGACGGCTCGTCGTACAGCTACAAGGCGATGCAGTCGGCGCTCGAGCTGGCAAACCAGTTCGGCGGGTCGCTCTACGTTTGCAGCGCGTTCGACGTCGAGTATCACCACGTCGTGTTCCATAACATCAAGGACGTGCTGTCGTATCAGGCGTCGAAGGTGTTCAAGTTCGAAGAGCAGGAGGAGCTGCACAACAACATCATCGACAAGGGACTGCTCAAGCTCTGCCAGGCGAATCTCAAGCGCGCGGAGGTGATGGCGCAGCGGTTCCCCGACGTGCCGCTCAAGACGCAAATCCTCATCGGCAAGCCGTTCCAGGTGATCATGCAGTGGGCCGAGGAGATCAAGCCGAGCCTGCTCGTGATCGGTCGCCATGGAGCACACCGCATCGAGGACACGGAGCTCGGTTCGCAGTCCGAGAATCTGGTGCGACTTGCACCGTGCTCGGTGCTCCTGACGGGTGTCGTCGGCGTTCGCCCCGAAGACATCCCCTGGATCGAGGAAGACGGCCAGGCCGGCCTCCCCTGGGCCCCCGAGGCCGAAGTCCGGATCCTGCGCGTGCCGCCATTCGCGCAGGGCATCGCCCGCCGGGCTGTCGAGGAGTACGTGCTCGAGAAGGTGGGCAACGCCGGACCTCCTCCCACGGTCACCAACAAGTGGCTCGATGAAGCGATCCAGAAGCTGCTGCCCACGCACATGCAGCTGATCATGGGCATCGGGAGCGCCGAGGAGATCGCGCTGGCCGAGGTGAAGGCGACCGAGCAGATGAAGGCGACGAAGGTGCAGGGGCACGACGCGGACCCCGAGCCGCTGGCCCCGGAGGTCGAGACGAAGTGCCCGGTCACGGGCGCCGTCTCGAAGCGCCTGCGCGTCGCCACCGACCCCATCGTCTGGACCGAGGAGGGGTGGCAACGGCTCCAGCTGGTCCCGCTCATCGCCCGCCCGCTCGCCCGCAATACCGTCGAGCGGTTCGCGCGCAATCACGGTATTTGGCGCGTGACGACGCACGTGATGGACGACAACAAGCAGGCGATGATCGAAGCCGACGAGTTCGACATCGATACGATGATGGTGATGTTCACCGAGCTGCGCGCCAAGCAGATCCGGGCGGAGGCGGAAGGCACGGACGCGCTCTCACCCGAGATGCGCGCGTTCATCGAAGAAGCCAAGGCACAAGGCATCACCCGGTGCCCCATCCGCGACATCGAGGACAAGATGCAGAAGTGCCCCGTCGACATGAAAACGGTGACGCCAGAGGAAGCGAAACGCGCGGTCGAGAAGCTGCTGCAGTGAGCTACGTTCCTCACGTCGTCGCTTGGAATCTCACCCGGCGCTGCAACCTCGAATGCGCCCATTGCTACATCTCGGCCGGTCCCCGCGAAAGCGCCACGTCGGAGCTGGAGACGGAGGCGTGCCTGCGCGTCGTGGATCAGTTGCTCGCCGTCAATCCGGCGCCGCTGCTCATTCTGTCGGGTGGCGAGCCCCTGCTGCGGCATGATCTGACGGAGGTCGCCGCGTACGCGGCGCAGGGCGGCGCGACGGTCGTCGTCGGCACGAACGGGACACTGCTCACGGACGAGCGGATCGCCGGCCTCAAGGCGGCGGGCGTTCGTGGCGTGGCGGTGTCGATCGATTCGTTGCGCCCCAGCTACCACGACCGCTTCCGCCACGGGCCGGGCTCGCTCGACGACACAGTCACCGCGCTCGGCCGGCTGCGGGTGCAGCGGCTCGACTTCATCATCCAAACCACGGCAACCAGGGGGAACCGCTCCGAGCTCGAGCGCCTGGCGCAGTGGTCGGCCGAGCAGGGCGCCGTCGCATTCAACTGCTATTTCCTGGTGGCGACGGGCCGCGGCGCCGGTCTCTCCGATCTGGCGCCCCCCGAATACGAGGCCGTGCTGGCCGACCTGGCGCGGTGGCAGCGGGAGTACCGCGGCCGGATGATGATTCGCGCCAAGTGCGCGCCGCATTTCATGCGGCACGTGCATGCCACGGACCCGCAGTCGCCCATTCTCAACTATCAGACGCGCTGCCCCTGCGGGACGCAGTACTGTCGCATCACACCCGACGGCAAGCTCACGCCGTGCCCCTATCTGCCGGAGGTCGCCGGCGATTTGCGCACGCAGAGCTTCGGCGAGATCTGGCGCTCGGCGCCGCTGTTCCGCCAAATCCGCGAAGGAGCCTTAGGGGGAAAATGCGGGCAGTGCGAATACCAGAAGTTGTGTGGGGGGTGTCGCGCCCGCGCATTCGCGCTCGAAGGAGATGTGCTCGCCGCCGATCCGTCGTGCACGTATGAGCCTCGAGGACTCGCGGTAATCGAGCCGGTGAGCGTCAGTTATGGGAGCGAGTTCACCCCCGTGCTCACGTGGTCCGAGCCGGCGCGGGCGCGGCTCGACCGGATTCCCTCATTCGTGCGCGGCGTCGTGGCGAAGCGGGTCGAGGATTGGGCGCGTGACCGCGGCTTGCGCGAGATCACGCCCGAGCTGCTGAGCGAAATCCGCAACGCCATGCCGATCGACTTCTCGAAACGCAAACCGTTCTTCGTGTCCGATGATAACTAGAACGAACAAGCAGGTCCTTCGCTCGCGCGCGTTCCGCGCGCTCGCTCAGGATGACATGCCTCGCCGCGCCCTTAAAGAGAAGAAAGGGGGGATAGAGGTTGAGCTCTCTCTCTTCTTTTTCTCTTCTCGCGAAGCGAGCAAACATGTCATCCTGAGCGCCGAAGGCGCGAAGGACATGGCGAATGCCTGATCACCTCCTCCTCCAGGCCGTCGCCGACACCGCGGGCGCCTACCGCGACTTCCCGGTCATCGGCAGCCGTGCCGCGGTCTGGATCGCCGCCGAGATCCACCTCATGTTCGCGGCCTTCGTCCTCGGCGTGCCGATCTTCGCGGTGGTCGCCGAGGCGATCGGCATTTTCGGCAAGGACCAGCGCTACGACCGGCTGTCGAAGGAGTTCACGCGACTCCTGCTGATCGCCTACAGCGCGACGGCGATCTGGGGCGCGGTCCTCGTCTTCCTGCTGTCGACCCTGTATCCCCGCTTCTGGGCGTACCTGACGGCGATCTTCGGGACGTCGATGTGGGTGTACGTCTCGATCTTCTTCCTCGAGTCCTTCACGCTGTACCTGTATTACTACGGCTGGGACCGCTGGAAATACGGGCGCGCCAAGATCGTCCACCTCGGGCTGGGCATTCTGCTGAACATCTGGGGCACGACGGTGATGTTCATTGCCGACTCGTGGCTCACGTATATGATGACGCCACCGCGCGACATCACACCCGAGACCTCGCCCACCAGCATCAAGCTCTGGCACGCGATCCTGAACCACACGTGGATGCCGATCAACATTCACCGCCTCATCGGCAACGTCGTGTTCGGCGGCGCGATCGTCGGTGCCTATGCGAGCTATCGGTTCCTCGCGTCGAAGACGGACGAGGAGCGCGCCCACTACGACTGGATGGGCTACGTCGGCAACTTCATCGCGATTTCGGCGCTGATCGTCCTGCCGTTCGCCGGCTACTGGCTGGGGCGCGAGATCTATCAGTACGACCAGTCGATGGGCATCACGATGATGGGCGGCTTCA
>DAIQBJ010000246.1:0-4258 GCA_036781225.1 Gemmatimonadales bacterium
CAATCAGTGATGAGCGCCGTCCGCGTCGCTCAGCCGATGCCGCCAGTCGCGCAGCCATCGCTCATCGTTCCCACGCCTCTTCCCGCAGCGGCGGTTTCCGTCGCGGTTCCAACTGTGTCAGCAGCGCCAGCGCCCATCTCGCCGGCGCCGGGGGTTACGACAGCACTACGGATGCTGCGCTGTCGGTCTTTGTCGACGCCATTACCCGGCACGACGCCCGTGTGCGGCGGCTGTGGTTCGACGTGACGACGGTCAGCCGCAACGCGACGTCGGACGACCTCAAGCTGCTCGCCCTGCGGATTCGACAACTCGGGCCCGAGCGCGTGCTGTTCGGCTCCGATGCGCCGACCGGAGGCAACCTGGCGCCGCGCGAGTCTTGGGCCGATTTTCTCAAGGTGCCGCTGACGCAAGCGGAATTCCACACGATCGCGAGTAACATCGCTCCGTACATGCAGTGACGAGGCAGGGACATGCCGGAGTCGTGGCGCAGCAGGCTGGCGCGCTGGGGATTCAACTTCTTTCCGACCTACCGCAGCACCGGGGCGTGGATCACGTATATCGCGGACGATTTCCGCGAGATCCGGATCAAGCTGCCGCTGGGCTGGCGCACCAGGAACTACGTAGGCACAATGTTCGGCGGCAGCATGTATGCGGCGGGCGACGGCGTCTTCATGGTGATGCTGATCAAGGCCCTCGGTCCCGATTACATCGTGTGGGACAAGTCCGCCACTGTGCGGTTTCGCAAACCCGCGCGTACCACCTTATACGCGAGCTTTGTGCTGACGACCGACGCTATCGAGAGTATTCGCGCCGCGACCGCGGGCGGTGAAGCCATCGAACGCGTGCACCGAATCGCGCTCGTTGATCGACAGCGTGTCGTACACGCAGAAATCGAATGGACCATTCACATCCGGCGACGCGACGCGACTCCCGGCGCGCGCCTCGATCGCACCCCGAACCAAATCACCCAGCAAGGCTAATCATGCGCCGATTCTCGCTGATCCTGCTCATTGCTTTCGCCTGCCCACTGGCCGCTCAGACCGGGCGCCACACGATCACGCACGAAGACGTGTTCCTGATGAAGCGCGTCGCCGGACCAGCGATCAGCCCCGACGGCCGCTGGATCGTCTTCAGCGTGACCGAGCCGTCATACACCGAGGGCGAGCAGGTCAGCGATCTCTGGTTGGTCCCCAGCGACGGCAGCGCCCCACCGCGGCGTCTCACGAACACCAAGGGCGGCGAGAGCGGGGTCGAGTGGAGTCCCGACAGCCGGCGGATCGCGTTCAGCGCGCGCCGCGAAGGCGACGATGTCTCGCAGATCTACATGCTCGATTTGAGCAGCGGGGGTGAGGCCCAGCGGGTGACGAATCTCGCGACGGGCGCGAGCAGCCCGCTGTGGCGCCCCGACGGGCGCGCCCTCCTCTTCGCGAGCATGATCTACCCCGGCGCGACATCGGATTCGGCAAATCGCGCGGCGATCGCCGAGCGGAAGGCGCGCAAGTATAACGCGCGAGTGTTTGATGCTTCGCCCATTCGGCTGTGGGACCATTGGCTCGACGACCGGCGCCCGCACCTGTTCGTCCAATCGCTGGAACCGGGCGCACCGGCTCGCGACCTTCTTGCCGCCTCGCAGCTCGTGCAAGGCACGGGGTTCGGCGGCCAGCTCGGCACCAGCGGTGAAGATCTCGCCGCGACCTGGACGCCGGACGGCAGTGGCGTCGTATTCGCCGCTACGACAAACCGGGATCAATGGACGCGGAGCGACGTGGTGCAGTCCCTCTGGCTGGTGAGCGCAACCGGCGGAGAGCCGCAGAAGCTCACGCAGGGAAGCGACGATTACGATACACCGCGATTCAGCCCTGACCGTAAAACCCTCTACGCGATCATGACGCCCACCAACGAGCACACGTTCAACAACCGGAGACTGGTTGCGTGGTCGTGGCCGAGCAGCGCGGCCGGCGCGGCTCCGCGAGTCGTTGCGGGCGGCGCGAGTCACTCCGTCGGGACGTACAGTGCGGCGCCGGACAACCGCACGATCTTCTTCCTGGCGGAGGACGCGGGCCACACGCGCCTGTTTCGCGCCGCAGCGGCCGGGGGAGGGACCGCCGGCGAGCAGGAGGTCGGGACGATGACGACCGGGGGGGGCACCTTCGGCGGGCTCGACGTCGCCACGGGCACGACCGGCAAGGCCTTCCAGCTCGCGGCGGTATGGGAGAGCGCCACGAATCCGCCGGAGGTCGTCCGGATCGATCCGGCGACGGGCCGCTGGACCGCGCTCTCGAAGGTCAACAGCGAGCGCGCGGCCACGATCGACTGGCAACCGCTGCGCGAGTTCTGGTTCACCTCGAGCAAAGGCAAGCGGATTCACAGCTTCTACGCGGTTCCACCGGGCTTCGACTCGACCAAGACATATCCGCTGTTCGTGCTGATCCACGGCGGCGCCGCGAATATGTGGACCGACAACTTTGGGCTGCGCTGGAATCCCCATTTGCTCGGCGCAGCCGGCTACGTCGTGCTGATGACCGATTACACCGGCTCCACGGGATACGGCGAGAAGTTCTCGCAGGACATCCAGTTCGATCCGCTCGAAGGGCCGGCCAACGACGTGAACGAAGCGGCGGATACGGCGATCAAGCGATTCAAGTTCATCGACGCGTCGCGCCAAGTAGCCGGCGGCGCGAGCTACGGCGGACACCTCACCAACTGGCTGGCGGTGACGACGACGCGCTATCGCGCGCTCGTCAGCCACGCCGGTGAGTGGGATCTCGAGACGCAATGGGCAACGAGCGACTTCAACTACGACCGCGAGCGCAACGTCGGCGGGCCGCCGTGGGAGGACCACCCGATCTGGAAGACGCAGAGCCCGATGCGCTTCGCCAAGAACCTGCACACGCCGGTGCTGGTCTCGGTGGGCGAGCGGGATTTCCGCGTGCCGATGAACAACGCGTTGGAGTTCTGGACTGCGCTGCAGCGCCAGCAGGTGCCGAGCCGGCTGATCATCTGGCCGGAGGAGAACCATTGGATCCTGCGCGGCGAGGACAGCCGCTATTTCTATCGCGAGGTGGCGGCGTGGTTCGCGCGGTGGCTCAGCGCGCCGGCGCAGACAGGGCAGTAAACCTACTCGTAGAGTTTCTGCGTGTCGGCCTTAGCGAGCTCGATTAGGAAATCGGCGACCTTCCCGGTCACGGCCTCAACGTAGCGTTTGCCCTTCTCGGCCGTCGAGGCGGCCGGGTTTCCCGATCCGGTATCGTCGGTCACCTGGCGCCATTGTCGCGGCGCCCACGCCCACCCCTCGCGAAACGCCGGGATCTTGAACCTCCGGGCTGCGCCGGACCCCGCCTCGGAGAGCGGCAGCACGCTCTCCGGCGCCACATGCTGCATGGCGCTCGTTTCCATTTCGCCCGCGTGATCACCCTGATCAGTAAAGAAACCCTTCAGGTCGAGCACCTTGTACCAGTTCACGACGCAGAGAAACAGGGAGACCTGCGGCTGCAGCTCGCGGATCATCTGGCGAAAATCATTCGCGCCGTGACCGTTGAGAATCACGAGCTTCGGAATACCCTGCTCCGCGAGCGACATCGCGACGTCGCGCAACACCAGTGCCTGTGTGCTCGGGTTCATGTTGATGCAGAGGGGAATATCGAGCTGGCCGGTGTTCACACCGAAGGGAACGACGGGCAGTACCACGACCTTGGCGCCGCGCTCCCACGCGCGCTCGGCGGCACGGGCGGCGACGGCCTCCGTGAGAATGTTGTCGGTCGTGTAGGACAGGTGATAGTTGTGCGCTTCGGTCGCGCCCCACGGCAGCACGGCGACTTCGTACCGCGTGTCTCGGACCGTCTTCCAGGTGAGCTCGTTCAGGATGTACGGACGGCTGGCAGTAGGCATCGCTCAGACCGCCGTGACCGGGACCGTGGTCTCGGCCTGAATCGCGAGGCGCGCAAAGAGCGCGCACGGCGTGCCGATCAGGAATGCGTGCACGGCGATGCTCAAGAGCACCCACGTCATATTGCGCGAGCCCGGATTGGCCGCCGAGAGCGGCACCACGATGTAGTTCATGATGAAATACAGCAGTACTCCATAGAGCGGACCAAATGTCCAGGGCCGCTGCGCCAGCTCCGACCAGCGGCGCGCGAACAGATAGTACGTCACGGCCATGGAGGTCGCTATGAGGAAGTGGAGCCCCAGGCCGAGGAGCGCGGTAGGCCATCCACCGGTAAAGCTCGCATCGCCGAGCAACCCGGAGGCCACGGACTGG
>DAIQBJ010000247.1:0-4230 GCA_036781225.1 Gemmatimonadales bacterium
AATGGCGTGAATCTGACGATCTGGAAGCCGCGCGAGCCGCTGACGGGCACGGTCAATGGGCTCGCCGTCGGTATCGTCGGCCCGGGGGCCGAGAACCTGAACGGGGTTGCGATCGGCATCGGCGGCGTTGTGGCCGAGCGTCGAGCGCGGTGGATCACGATCGGCGGGCTGGGCGCGATTTCCAACGACCGGATCGACGGCATCGCCATCGGTGGACTCGGCACGGTGGCGAACGGTGACATCGCGGGAATCGCGATCGCGGGACTCGGGACGGTCTCGAACCGAAACCTCACCGGAATCGCGATCGCCGGTTTGGGAACGGTCGTCAACAACGACCTCACCGGGTTTGCGTTCGGTGGGCTGGGAACGGTCGCCAATGGCGACCTTGGCGGAATCGCGCTCGCGGGTCTCGGGACAGTGGTCAATCGCAACCTCACCGGCGTTGGTGTCGCGGGACTCGGCACCGTCGCCAATGGCGACCTCAGCGGTGTCGCCCTGGCGGGCCTGGGGACGGTGGTCAATCGCAACCTGACCGGCGTCGGCGTGGGAGGTCTCGCCACAGTTGCCAACGGCGACATGCACGGTGTCGCGATTGGCGGGCTCGCCAGTGTGATCGGCCGATCGCTCACGGGGGCTGGCGTTGGCGGGTTGGCCACGGTTGCGGGGGATGAGCTCCGCGGCGTCGGGTTGGCGGGCTACACCGTGCAGTCGCCCTCGATTCGCGGGTGGAGCACCGCCCTCTACGTGAAAACGCGAGAGCTGCACGGCGTCTCGATTGCGGCCTACAACCGGGTGCGCGGGCCGCAGGTCGGACTGTCGATCGGTATTTACAATTCGGCGCGCAATCTGAAGGGAGTCCAACTCGGCGTCTTGAATCGCGCGCAGAACAATCGGGGCGTTTTCCACATCCTGCCGATTGCCAATGCCCATTTCTAATGTGATCTACGTCTAATTCGCAGGGACTACACCGGACGGACATACACCACCCGATTGATGTGACATTCGTCCTGCTTGTTATTCTTTACCCACATGGCACTCTCAATTTTGCTCGTAGACGACGATGCGGATACCCGCATGATGGTGCGCGACTTCCTCGAAGAGGAAGGCTTTGTCGTGCACACGGCGCGGGAGGGGCAACACGCCCTCCATGTTCTCGACAAGATCGATGCGCCGGATTTGATCCTGCTCGACTACAAGATGCCCGTCATGGACGGCAAACAGTTTCTTGCGGTGCAGAAGCGCATGCCGAAGGTGCAGACGGTCCCCGTCGTGCTGCTCTCCGCGGCGACGCGCGAGTGGTCGGGAGCGCACCTCGAAGTCCAAGAGGTGCTGTCGAAGCCCATTGACCTCGAGGTGCTGCTCCTTACCGTCAACCGGATCTGCGCGACGTCATAACGCCGCTTCGTAGCGCCGCGCGACTTCCTGCCAGTTCACGACGTTCCACCAGGCCGTCACGTATTCGGGGCGGCGATTCTGATACTTCAGATAGTAGGCGTGCTCCCAAACGTCGACGCCCAGGATGGGGATCTTGCTGTCCATCAGCGGGCTGTCCTGATTGGGTCGCCCGGCGACTTCGAGTTTGCCCTTCGCCACGGTGAGCCACGCCCAGCCGCTGCCGAACTGTGACGTTGCCGCGGTGCTCAACTGCTCCTTGAATTTCGCGAACTCGCCGAACGTGCGTTTGATCGCATCGGCGAGCTTGCCGCTCGGCTCACCGCCGCCGCCCTTGCCCGCGGGCGCCATGATGGTCCAAAACAGCGAGTGGTTGTGATGGCCGCCGCCGTTGTTGCGCACCGTCGTGCGGATATCATCGGGAACTGAGTTGATGCTCCGTAACAGTTCCTCGAGGCTCTTGTTGAGCAGCTCGGGATGCTTGCTCAGGGCAGTGTTGAGATTTGTGACGTAGGCCTGATGATGCTTGCCGTGGTGGATCTGCATCGTCTGCGTGTCGATGTACGGCTCCAGGCTCGCGAAATCGTAGGGTAGTTCGGGTAGGACGTGTCGAATCTCCCCGCTCGTGCCTGCCGCAGGTTGTGCTCTTACCTGTGCCATGCGACGCATTCCTTCGTGAAGAGGTGCCTCTCAAACCCCGCATTGCGCGGGACGGTTCCCCTCGTATTTTGCTGCGCGGACGTGCCCTTCCTTCCCACTTCCGGAGGCGCTCGTGGCCGAGTTTCTGCTGCGCTGGTTTCATTATCTGGGCGGCATTACGTGGATCGGCCTTCTGTATTACTTCAACTTCGTGCAGGGGCCGTTCATGGCTGAAGCGGACCCTGCCGCGAAAAGCACTGCCACACAAAAGCTGTTGCCGCGCGCGCTTCGCTGGTTTCGCGGCGGCGCGATCGTCACGTTTCTCACCGGTATCCTGATCATCGGGAAACGCCTCGGCGAATCCCCGCTGGGCGCCGCCGCCTGGTCGAGCCCCTGGGCCATCACGATCCTCACGGGCGCGCTGTTCGGCACCCTCATGTTCTTCAATGTCGTCCTCGTCATCTGGCCCAAACAGCAGATCGTCATCGCCTCGGCAAAGGCGGTCGCGTCGGGCGGGCAGGCCAATGCCGTCGCTCCAGTCGCCGCCCGCCGGGCGTTCCTCGCATCCCGCACCAATGTCGTGTTCTCGATTCCCATGCTCTTCTACATGGGCGCTGCGCAGCATTACACACTGCCCGGCGGCGGCAATCACGCCGCATACTGGGCAGGCGTCATCGTGGTCGCAGCATTGCTCGAGGTCAACGCCCTGACTGCCTCGACCGGGCCGACGACCAAGCCGATCGAGAAAATCCCCGGCGTGATCGTCACCGGTTTTGTCGTCTGGGCGATCGTGTACGGGATCGCGCGGGCCGTCCTATCGGCTTGACGGTGTAGGCGATGGCGTCGGTCACACTCCGCCGCCTGAGTAAGGTCTTCGCAGGCGGCGTTCAGGCGCTGCACAACCTGGACCTCGAGGTGCGGGACGGTGAGCTGCTGGTGTTGCTCGGGCCCTCGGGCTCCGGCAAGACCACCGTCCTGCGCTGCATCGCAGGGCTCGAGGAGCCGACGTCGGGCGACGTCGTCATCGGCGAGCGCGTCGTCACACAGGAGTCTCCCGCCGAGCGTGACGTTGCGATGGTCTTTCAAAACCACGCGCTCTACCCGCACCTCACTGTCCGCGAGAACATCGCGTTTCCGCTCGCCGTGCGTCATGTCGGTGATGCGCAGGTCACCCGGCGCGTGCTCGAAGCGGCGACGCGGCTCGGCCTGAAGGACGTGCTCGATCGCGTGCCGGAGCAGCTGTCCGAGGGTGAGCGCCAGCGCGTGGCCCTGGGCCGCGCCATCGTCCGTGGCCCGCAAGCGTTTCTGCTCGACGAGCCGCTCTCGCGTCTCGACGGCCCGCTCCGCATCGAGCTGCGAGCGGAGCTGCTCGCCCTGCACCGCGCGCTCGGCGCCACGATGATCTACGTGACGCACGATCAAACCGAAGCGATGACGATCGGCCAGCGCATCGCCATCCTGCATGAGGGGCGGCTGCGGCAGGTCGGCACGCCCGAAGAGGTGTACCAGCGTCCCGCGGACGTGCACGTGGCCCGTTTTGTGGGTACTCCGGGCATGAATGTCCTGCAGGGACGCGGCCGAGCAGCGGAGAAGGGACGAGTCATCGAGGCGGGCAGTCTCGTCATTCCTGTTGAGCTCTCCACCTACGAAGGCGAGCTGCAGCTCGGTATCCGCCCCGAGTTCGTGGGTCTCTGCGCCGTCGATCAGGGCGTGGGCAATGTGGACGTGCTGGTCGTCGAGCCACTCGGCAGCGAGACGCTCGTTCATCTGAACGCCGGCGGTCAGCCGCTGGTCGCGCGGCTGCCGGGATTTGCGGATGTGCGCGTGGGCACGCGCGTGGGAGTGAAAGTCGATCGCCGGCGACTGTATCTCTTCGACGCCGCAGGAGCGCCGCTCGCGTGAACACCAAACCTTGGGCCGTTGCGGCGGTGGCTGCTGGCGTGGTGGCGGCAGGTGCAACGCTGGTGGTGGTGAGCTCGGCGCAAAGCCGGTATCAAAAGGACTTCGCCCTCCGGATGGCGCGCACGACCGCATCCTACATCTCGGCCGTCACACCGCCACCGCCGCCGCCGCCGCCACCACCTCGCGTGCGGCACCGGGTACGGCGCGCACCCATACCTCCCCGTCCCCCTCCCCCTCCCGCGCCGCTGTCCGCCGGTGCCCGCCGCTATCACTTGCCCGCGCTGCTGACCCAGGCGC
>DAIQBJ010000248.1:0-4207 GCA_036781225.1 Gemmatimonadales bacterium
GGACGCACCGCCGGCATCTTCCAGTTTGAATCGCCGCTCGCGACCGACTGCCTGCGCAACATGAAATGCGACCGGTTCGACGATCTGGTCGCGACGAACGCGTTGCTGCGTCCCGGGCCGCTGGACACCGGCATGTATCTCGTCTTCATCAACCGCAAACTCGGCCGCGAGAAGGTCCGGTATCCGCATCCCGCGCTCGAGGAGATTCTTGCGCCGACCTACGGCGTGATCGTCTATCAGGAACAGGTGATGCGGATCGCAAGCGCGCTGGCCGGCTACTCGCTGGCTGAAGCCGACGTGCTGCGCAAGGCGGTCGGCAAGAAGATCAAAGAGCTGATCCAGGAGGAGCTGAGCAATTTCGTGAAGCGCGCCATCGCGCGCGGACACGACAAGCGCACGGTCGAGGAAATCGCCGCGCAGATCGAGACATTCGGCCGGTACGGCTTCAACAAGTCACACTCGGTCGCGTACTCGATTCTCTCCTACCAGACGGCCTGGTTCAAGACGTACTATCCCGCGGAGTACATGGCGGCCCTGTTGTCGTCGGAAATCGGCAACACCGACCGCGTGGTGCAATACATCAACGAGGCGCGCGAGCTCGGGCTGCAGGTGCTCGCGCCCGACGTGAACGAGTCGGGTTATAAGTTCACCGTCGTGGGGGATACGCGGATTCGCTTCGGCCTCGGCGCGGTGCGCAATGTCGGGGAAGGCGCCATCGCGTCCATCATCGCCGGGCGGGAATCAGGTGCGTACCGTTCTCTCGTGGAGCTGTGCGACCGGATCGACCTGCGGCTCTGCAACAAGCGGGTGATCGAATCGCTGATCGATGCCGGCGCCTGCGACTCACTGGGCGGTGAGCGCTCCCAGCTCGTGGCGGCGCTCGATCATGCGTTCAGTGAAGCGCAGGTGCGCCAGCAGGAGCGTTTTTCAGGCCAGCAGGCCCTGTTTGGCGATGACGCGCCGGTGGCGCCGCCTCCGGCGACGCTGCCGGACGTTCCCCCCTGGTCCGAGCATGACCGCCTGACCCGCGAGAAGAGCGTCCTGGGCTTCTTCATCTCCGGCCACCCCCTCGCCAAGTACCGCGCGGAGGTAGAGCTTTTTGGGAACCGGACGACCGCCACCCTGGGCGTGTGGAGCGAGCAGAAGGTCAGCGTGGCCGCGGTCGTGACGGTGGTCAAACGGCAGATCTCAAAGAAATCAGGTGCCGAATACGCGCGCCTCACGCTGGAGGATTTCCATGGCACCGCGGAGGCGCTGGTATTTCCGGAGTCGTGGGCCAAGCTCAACGGCGTGATTCACGCCGACGGCGCCTATCTGCTCACCGGGGGGTACAGCGCGCGCGACCGCGGTGAGGAGCAGTCGCCGTTTATCGTCGATGGGGCACGCGAGCTGGATGATTTGAAGCCGAGTGGCGCGATCGGCGTGGCGCTCCGCTGGGCGGCCAGCAGGCGGCCCGAGCCGGAGACCGCGCGCGCCATCGCCGCGCTGTGCGCGGCGCATCCGGGACCGATGCCGGTGTTTCTGGAGTGGCGCGGCATGAATGGCTCCGGTACTGAAGCGGTAAGATTGCGCAGCCGCGCGTTCCGGGTGGACGCGGCAGACGATCTCCTGGCGGCATTGCGCGATCTCGTGGGGGCGGGGGCGGATGGTGTGTCGTTAGTGAAGGCATAGCTGATTGACGTACGAATTGATCATCAACAGGAATTGATTTGGCGACCTATTCGTTGGATTTCGAACGCCCGCTGCTCGAGCTGGAAAAACAGATCGAGGAGTTGAAGCGCGTCGCCGGAGAACAGCCTGATTTCGCCAGGAATATCAAGCCGCTGGAGGACCAGCTGGCGACGCTGCGCGTCGAGATCTATCGCAACCTGACGCCGATGCAGCGCGTGCAGGTCGCACGACACCCGCGCCGTCCGTATCCGCTCGACTACGTCAACACCGTCTTCACCGACTTCGTCGAGCTGCACGGCGACCGCCTGTATCGCGACGATCCAGCGATCATCGGCGGCTGGGCGCGACTGGACGGCACCAGCGTGATGGTGATCGGTCACCAGAAGGGCCGTGATACCAAGGAAAACCTCTATCGCAACTTCGGGATGGCCCATCCCGAGGGCTATCGGAAAGCGATGCGGCTGATGCGGCTGGCCGCCAAGTTCGGCGCTCCGGTCGTCACCCTCGTCGACACGCCCGGCGCCTACCCCGGCCTCGGCGCGGAGGAGCGCGGCCAGGCCGAAGCGATCGCGAGCAGCCTGATCGAGATGGCCTCGCTGCAGACGCCGATCATCACGGCGGTCATCGGTGAAGGCGGGTCGGGCGGGGCGCTCGCCGTCGGGCTCGCCGATCGCGTGCTGATGCTCGAGAACTCGGTGTACTCGGTGATTTCGCCCGAAGGCTGCGCCGCGATTCTGTGGAAAGACGCCAGCCAGCGGGAACGCGCGGCCGAGGCACTCAAGATCACCGCGCAGGATCTGCTCAATCTGGGCGTGATCGACGAGATCATTCCCGAGCCTCCCGGCGGCGCCCATTCCGACCCCGAGGCCGCCGCGGCGGCACTCGGCGACGCGCTGCAGCGGCACCTCGGTCAGCTGCGCAAGCTCAAGACCGACAAACTGCTCAAACGCCGCGAAGAAAAGTACCTTTCCATGGGTGCATTGACCGAGAAGTGATTTGACGCCTGTCTTGGAAGTCCGGTTCAAAGGGAACCGGCGTGAATACTTCACCTGGCCGTCCGAAGACCCGCTCCGCGTGGACGATGCGGTCATCGTGGAGGTCGAGCGCGGGCAGGATCTAGGCTGGGTATCGGCGGTGGGGGCAGTCGCCGAGAAGAAATGCCAGCGGTGCGGCGCCTGTGGTCAGGGACAGACGGCCGACACATCCACCGAAGCTCCGCCAGCTCCGCGAGCCATCGTCCGGCGCGCGTCTGACAGCGAGACCAAGGTCGCCCGCGAGCTCCGCAGCAACGAAGAGGAAGTCCGCCGCACCGTGCGCGATCGCGTCCGGCAGCACACCCTCCCCATGAAGGTCTCCGACGCCGAGTGGCAATGGGACAAGCGCAAACTGACGATCTATTTCACGGCGGAGCAGCGCGTGGATTTTCGCGCCCTGGTGCGCGATCTCGCGGGCCTGTTTCGCACGCGCATCGAGCTGCGGCAGATCGGGGCGCGCGATGAAGCCAAGCGGCTCGACGGCATCGGCCGCTGCGGGCGGCAGCTGTGCATCGCGAGCTGGCTGCCGGAAGGCCGGCCCGTCAGTCTGTCGCTCGCCAAGGCGCAGGGGCTGTCGCTCAACCCCGTGCAGATCTCGGGACCGTGCGGCCGGCTGCTGTGTTGTCTCCATTACGAGCACGATTTTTACGTGCAGCAACGCAAGCGCTTTCCCAAAGAAGGCAAGGCGGTCCGCACGTCCGCGGGTATCGAGAAGGTCGTCGCCGTGGACATCTTTCGGGAGCGCGTGACTCTCCGTTCCGACGCTGGAGAAACCCGCGTCGTCACACTCGACCAGCTGCAGGCGTAGTGACGGGTCCGAAGTACTTCCTCACGACCGCCATCGATTACTCCAACGGCGATCCTCACCTGGGGCACGCGTTGGAGAAAGTCGGCGCGGACTGTATCGCCCGGTATCATCGGCTGCGCGGCGACCAGGTCCATTACCTGATGGGAATGGACGAGCACAGCCAGTCGGTGATCCAGGCGGCCGCGCGCGCCGGCGTGACGCCGCGCGAATGGGTCGACCGCATGGCCACGACCTTCGCCGACTACTGGCGCCGGCTCGAGTGCAGCAACGATGACTGGATCCGGACCACCGAGCCACGCCACGTGCGCGGCGTGGTGGCCCTGCTCGAGCGTGTCCAGCAACGCCATCCCGATGACCTGTATGTCGCGGACTACGAGGGCCTGTACTGCACCGGCTGTGAGGAGTTCAAGCAGCCGGCGCAGATCGCCAACGGCCACTGCATCGAGCACCCCACGCTCGAGCTGATCCATACCAAGGAACGGAATCACTTCTTCCGGCTGAGCGCCTACGGCCAGCGGCTGCTACAGCTGATCGACAAGCAGGAGTTCCGCGTCGAGCCCGCGATTCGCAGGAACGAAGTCGTGCGGCTGCTCGAGGACGGCCTGCAGGACGTGTCCATTTCGCGGCAGCGCCTGGCGTGGGGCATCCCCTTCCCCGGCGACCCCGAGCAGACGGTCTACGTCTGGTTCGACGC
>DAIQBJ010000249.1:0-4144 GCA_036781225.1 Gemmatimonadales bacterium
GCAGTAGCGCGTCCCGACGCAGCGGTTGTAGACCTGGCCGTTCAAGCCGTCGGGCGTGTGGTACGCGGCGAACACGGGACAGACCGGCTCGCACGGCGCGTTGCCGCACTGCTGGCACAGCATCGGCGAGTTGACGGCGCCCTGGGGCTCACCCTTGTCGTCAGTGAGCCAGTAGCGCTCCAGCCGCATCCACGACATCTCGCGGCCGCGTTGCATGAGCTCCTCACCCACGGTCGCGATGTTGTTTTCGGCGTAGCACGCCGTGACGCAGGCGGCGCAGCCCGTGCACTTCGAGAGATCGATCGCGAGGCCCCAGCGCGGATGCTCGCCCTTGTAGTTGCCGAGCTCGGTCTTCTCGCGCTGCTGCTCGCTCCACCATTCGACGGCGGGCGACGCGTACTCCGGCGTCTCCTCGAAGTGGAACGGGTGGTCATTGGGGCGCAGCGACTTGGCGCGCGCGACGCCGAGCACCTCGACCGTGCCGCGGCCGCGCTCGCGCGGGCTGCCTTCGGTCGTGACGATCTTGCGATGCTCGCCCGTCTTTCGCGCGGTGGCGGTGACGAGGAAATCGCGACCACCATACGCATTGGCTTGTTGCTTGCCCAACAACGCAAAGGCGTTCGCTGACCGGTCCTTGGCATAACGGCCGTAGGCGGTATGCCCCTGCCCGGTGGGTACGGCGAGGACGTCCGGCCGCACCGAGTGCGTGATCCAGGCCGGGAATTTTTCACCGCCGAACGGCGAATCGAGCACCAGGAAATCGCCGGTCGCGACGCCCCACTTCGCCGCCGTATCCGGGTGCACCTCGACCCAGCTATGCCAGGCGATCTTCGAGACGGGATCGGGCAGCTCCTGCAGCCACGGCTTATTGGCGCCTCGGCCGTCGTGCAAAACGGGATGCGGGAAGACGATGACTTGCTGCTGAGAGGCGGCGGCAGAGGCGGCAGGCGCGGCAAAGGTGAGTTTCGAGACATCCGCAAGCCGGACCGGGCGGGACGGCGCTTCGCCGTACACGCCCCCCTTCGCCAGCGAGTCGAAGAGGAACTGGTCACCGCTGCTCGCGGCAGCACCACGACCGCGACTCTGCAGCCCGCGCCATTTGCCCTGCACGTAGTCCTTGAACGTCCCGGTGCGCCCGGCGAGCCGCAGCATCACATCGCCGGTCTGACGCGTGTCAAACACCGGCTGCACGACCGGCTGCTGGAACGCCGTCACACCCGCACGCGGGCGGCTGTCGCCCCATTGCTCGAGCGGGTGATGGTCGGGCAGGATCAGGTCGCACGCGGCGGCCGTCTCGTCCATGTACGACGAGAAACTCACCTTGTAGGCGACCTTGCCGAGTGCTTCCTCGAATGCGCCGGGCAGCGAGTGCGCGGGGTTGGCGCCGTGCACCAGGAGCAGCGCGACGCGTCCCGCTTTCATGTCGTCCTGCAACGTGACGAAGTCAGCGAACGTACTGGCCGTGCCGAATGCCATGTCGGCGCCGAACTTGACCAGCGAGCCGACCGCTCCGACCACGTAATTCAGGATATTCACGGCGGCGACGACTTCTGCGCCGTTCGCGTACTGCATGGCCATCCCGCCCGCGACCGCCAAGCCGCCGCCGGCACGCGCGAACTCCCGCGCCAGCCGTACGATGGTTTCCTGCTCGATCCCGATCGCGGTGGCGACGGCGCGTGGCGCGTACCCGGACAGCAGACCGACCAGCCGACTGGCGTCCGCGGGAACGCGCGCCAGATGCTGGCTCAGGATCACCTGCGCCATCGCGAGTGCGAGAATGCCTTCGGTCCCGGGCCGCGCGGCGATCCACTCGTCGGCGTTCATCCCGGTGAGCGACAGGCGCGGGCCGACGTAGACGAACTTGGCCATCGCCGCGGGACGGCCGCCGTCGAACGCGTGCGCGTCGGTAAAGCCGTTCTGGAACTCGACCGGCGAGAGCCAGGTGTCGAGGAAATCGGCGCCAAACGAGAGTACGTACTTCGCATTGGCGAAGTCGTAGGACGGCACCGACCCGGTGCCGAACGTCGTCCGGTTGCCGGCGCGTAACGCGTCGAAGCCGAAGGGCTCGTAGCTGTAACGGCGCCCGCCCACCTGCTTCAGCCACTCGTCCACCAGATCGCCGAAGGTCGAGACGTCGGCGCCGGTGACGAAGACGATGCCCTTGCCGCGGGCCTCCGCGACCTTGGCACTGAGCCGCTGGATCGCGCCGTCCCAGTCGATCGCTTCGAATGTCCCGCTCGCGTTGCGGACCATGGGATGCGGGACGCGATCGGGATTGTAGAGGCCTTGAATCGCGGCCTGCCCGCGCGCGCACAGCCGGCCGCGATTGATGGGCGATTCCGGATTCCCCTCCAGCTTGACGGCGCGGCCCTCGCGCACGCGCGCCACGACGCCGCACCCCGCAGCACACTCGCGGCAGGTGGTCGCGTAGTACGTCGCCGTTCCGGGGATCTGATCTTCGGGCTGGACCAGATAGGGGATCAGTCGCTCGGTCGGCTCGGGACCGATGCCGCATGCGGAGACCGCCGCGGCACCGGCGCCAGTGACGCCGAGGACCTTCAGAAAGCGGCGGCGATTGATGGAGTCGGTCATGTCAGTAATGACACACGCTGCAATCGCGCGTCACTTTGCGCTCGACGTGGCACCGGACGCACCAGCCCATGCGCAACGTCGAGACCTGGGAGACCTGCGCCATCTGCTGCACATCGCCGTGACAATTGGTGCATGCGCCGGTGCCGAGCACTTTGATGTGGCGCATGTGGGGGAAGCGGACGAAGCCGGGAAGCGCGTGAATGCGCGTCCACTCCGGCGGTTTGCGATCGCGCGAGCTAGTGCGCAGCTGCTGCACCTGTGCCTTCTCCGCGCGCGCGGCCGCCGTGTCGGCCTTTACGCCGCCGCGGGTTCCTCCCGCGACGTACAGGTGACATCCCATGCACGTCTGCAGGGAAGGAATGCCCGGCTCGCTCGAAACCGCCGCCGAGTAGTGGCAATACATACACGGGATTTGGAACTCACCGGCATGAACGTCGTGGCGGAAAAAGATCGGCTGCCGCGGACCCTTCAGGTCGCCGGAGTCTTTGACGATGGGAGCTTGATACCGCTGAGAAGCGGTGGGGGCCTGCTGGCCATACACGACCGCAGGCGGGAGGGCGAGCATCAACACCACGACCGCAGCTGAACGCAGATGGCCTCTATCGGCTAATCAGTGGTTCGGTTTCGGTGTGGGACACACTACAATCCGAAGGCCACCGAATGTAACAACGGCTACTCCGGACGCGCCAGTAGTTGGTATTTCAGTCGGACGACGTCGGCGAATGCCTCCACCGCGTCGAGGTCCGCGAATTCCATCCAGCAATGGCGCACGCCCTCGAACAACGACCCGTCTCTAACCGCCTGCTTGATGACGCGCGGCAATCCGTTGGTGGCGCTGATTTCCTGCTCTTCGAGGCCCGACAGCACGAACGTGCCGCTCACGCCCGACTGCATCGGATGGAGATACCCAAGCTTGCGCCCCCCGACTTCGTACATCCACACCCATTTCCAGGTGGTGCCGAGGTACACGACCTGCTCGGTGACGTGGCGCAGACTGCGCAACTGCTCGCGCGCTTTCTTGAAGCGCTGCGCCGCGCGGGGGGGCAAATCGCGAACCGGCTGGTCCGCCTTGGGGCGCTGCCGCGGGCTCAGGTAGAGATGAGCCGCCCAGTAGTCGGTGGTTGGTTTGTTCATCGCGCCAAAACTACAGGTGCGGTCAAGAGGCGGAATCGCGCTGGATCGAGCAGCCGGCCGCACGACTGTTGCGGCACGGCCATACGCCCGCCCCGCCCCATCGTGAGCTTGATAACGTCGCCGTTCCGCCCATACCAGCGGGCCGAAGGCTCCAGATCGGAGGGGTAGACGAACAGTGGCAGCGACGCAGCCGCCAGCGCTGCCTGCGATCCGATCCCCGACTCGGGCATCGTCCCGGCCCAGAGTTTCGCTCCGTACTCCACCGCGAGACGGTAGATGCGGCAGACCTCGGTCAGGCCGCCGACACGATGCACTTTGATGTTCCAGACCCTGGGCCCGTCGAGCTCCATCACCTGGCGCGCGGCGCGCGCGTCCCGCAGCGTCTCGTCCAGGCAAATCGGCGTCCGCAGTGTGTGGG
>DAIQBJ010000250.1:0-4122 GCA_036781225.1 Gemmatimonadales bacterium
TACGGGACCGCGCCTGTATCTCGGCTCGGGTGTGACGACGATCCGCACGACGGGCAGCCGCGCGCCGTACGCCGAGATCAACTTGAAGGACATCATCAATCGCGGGTTCGTCCCGGGGCCGCGCATCCATCTCACCGCGCCCTACATCACCGGATCCGAGGGCGGCGGCGCGATGGCCATCCTGAATTCGCCCGAGGCCGCTCGGCGCTTCGTTGACTATTGGGCATCAGAAGGCGCGACGTGGATCAAGGCCTACACCGACATCCGGCGCGCCGAGCTGGGAGCGGCCATTCAAGAAGCGCACAAGCGCGGCATCAAAGTCACCGGCCACCTGTGCTCGGTCAGCTTCCAGGAAGCGGTCGCGCTCGGCATCGATAATCTCGAGCACGGGATGCTGACGGCGTCGGACTTCACGACCGGCAAGCAGCCGGACGTGTGCCCAGTCAATCTGATGACGCAGATCAGCGCGTCGGATCCGAAAGGCAGTGCGGCGCAGGCGACGATTCGCTCGCTCGTGGACCATAAAGTGTCGATGACCTCGACGCTCGCCGTGTACGAGCCGTTTGTCGCAGGCCGGCCTACCAAAGACGAGCGCACGCTCCAGGCGATGGACCCGGAGGTGCGGGAGAGTTACCTGAAGCAACGGCAGCAGATCGACTCGAGTGGTACCGGCTGGGTTTCGCAGCAGGCGTTCAAGAGCGCGATGGGGTTTGAGCGGGCGTTCGTGGACGCAGGCGGCTTGCTGGCCGCCGGTGTCGATCCGACGGGCATCGGCGGGGCGCTCGCGGGATTTGGCGATCAGCGCAATTACGAGCTGTTCATCGAGGCCGGCTTCACGCCCGCCCAGGCAGTCCAGATCATGACCCTGAACGGCGCGAAGATCCTCGGTGTGCAGCAGACGCTGGGCACGGTCGAGGCCGGCAAGCTCGCCGACCTCGTGCTGCTGAAAGGCGACCTCACCGCCGATCCGTCGGTGATCCGCAGTCCCACAATTGTTTTTAAAGACGGGGTCGGCTACGATTCTGCCAAGTTGATTGCCTCGGTGCAGGGCAGAGTCGGCGTCAACTAAGCGGAGACGTGTGGCAGGGTAGCTCAGCCTGGTGAGAGCACGGCACTCATAATGCCGGGGTCGTGGGTTCGAATCCCACCCCTGCTATTGGAAACGCAACGGCGGCGGTCGGGGCGGTCAAACTGCGAATGCGGCGGTCGATCCCCTGACCGCCGCATTGTTTTTTGACCGTCGCATTGTCCGTTGACCGCCGCCTAGCCTTTTGACCGCCATTCGCTCTACCGTCATTTCGTTTCGCGCATCAGATTGGGAACCTGTCATCCACCCCATGGGGGGGCCGTCATGACGTTCCGTGTATTGCTGCTCGTTACCTGGGCGGCAGTCGCTGGCGTGCTGCCAGCGGCAGCCCAGAAACGAGGCTCGGTCGAACTCGGTGCTTTCGCCGCCTACGTCAATGCCGACAACTCGCTCGCCGTGGGCAACGCGATCGGGTTCGGCGGTCGAGCCGGAGTGAACCTGTTTCCCTTCTTCGCGGTCGAAGTCGATTACGGGAGCGCCTCCGCAAACGGGGCCAAGTACAGCCCGCTCCACGTGTACGCCGTCTACGAAGTGCCGCCGGTCAGCCGCAACGAGCTGTTTTTCGGCATTGGCTATGTGAAGAACACGTACACGGGCAGCTACGAGGCGAAGGACAACGGCGTCGGGGGCATGGCGGGCCTGCGCCACCGGCTCAACAAAGCCGTTGCGGTCCGGCTCGATGGGCGCGTGGACTTCATGCCGAACGCGGCGAACAAGAGCTACCTCGTCAGTTACAACGGCAACTGGGGAATCGGGCTCGGTTTGAGCGCGCTGTTGAACCGCTAGCCGGCGCACGGAGCAAGGAACGCTCTGCTCCGTTCTCCTTGCTCCGTGCGCTCATGTTACCGTGTCGGCACCGGCTGGTCCGAATTGAAGATCTCCGCCGCCACCAACCATTTCCCATCCGCCTGCCGCCGCCGAATCTCGAGAAACTTGCCATGGTCGCCCACGGCCGACTTCCCGTCGGCCGTCGGCATCGCGAACGCATAGGTGCCGCGGACATACGCGAGATCGCCCCGCCCATCGATGTCGATGTTCGTAACGGTGAAACCCGTTAACGCAGGACTTGCCTGGAAGGCCGCGAGGATCGCCGGACGTCCTTCGACGATGCCCCGATTCGCGGGCATCCACACGGCGTGCTCGGTAAACAGCGACGCGCTGGCTGAGTCGCGGTTCGCGCGGATAGAGGCGACGAGGCTGTCGGACACCGCGCGAATTGCGGCCTTGTCCGCATCACTGAGCGGTGGGGGCGTGGCTTGACAGGCCGCGAGCAGAACCACGAGACCACAGATGACCGGGCGCATACTCAGCTCCTTTTCCAAACGACAGGCTTGATGGGACGCGACAGCTCGGCGGCGCTGCGCTGCGCGTCCTGCAGTTTGGCTTCGTACTCGAGCCGCCACTCAGCAGGCATGTTCGATCGAAAATACGTCGCGGTCAGGAGCTCGCCCTGAGGCTTTAGGGAAACGGCGCGGCCGGACCCCACCGCCATCACATCGCCGAGGAACAGCGTGGAGCTGCCGGTATCCATCACGTTTACGACGCTGCACTCGAAATGCGCAAAGCACTCGTCGAGCACCGGGACCCCCAGCTTGCCCGTGTGATGCGGTATTCCCGCCAGCTTGTCCTGATCGCGCCCGCTGAAGAATCCGAGCCGGCGCACGACATCGAGCTGCTTGGTATGCAATAAGTGCATGGCGAAGCGCCCGGTTTCGAAGATCATGTCGTGACTGTAGTTGAACTTGTGGATGTAGACCGACACGCGTGGCACCGTCGGCACGATCGACGCGCGCACGGCCGCGTCGGAGATCATGCCGTTTTCCTTGCCGCGCCGTTCCGACGTGACCGCGACCACCGGAGATGTGAGATTGCGCAATAGTTGGTAAGTGAGGTCTGGTTCGAGCATACTTCAAGATACATGGCCACTGCACGGTCGCTGCCGCAGCGCTTTCTCGCGCACGTCCAAGCCGCCCGGCTGTTTCGCGATGCGGGCGAAGCGATCGTTGCGGTCTCGGGCGGGCCGGACTCCGTCGCGTTGCTCGATTTGCTATCCGGTGTGCGCAAAGATCTGGGGTTGAGTCTTGTGGTTGCGCATGTGGACCATGGGATTCAGGCGGGCGCGCGGGCGGTCGGGCAGGCGGTCGGCAAACTCGCGACACACTATGAGCTGCCGTTCGAGACGACCGAGCTGAATTTGGGATCGGACACCACCGAGACCGCGGCGCGGCGCGCGCGCTACACGTGGCTGCGCGCGCTGCAGCAACGCCGCGGCGCGAAGTACCTCGTGACCGCGCACCACCAGGACGATCAGATCGAAACCGTGCTGCTGCGCACATTGCGCGGCAGCGCGCCCGCGGGACTCGCCGGCATCGCACGGCGGGGACGCGGCGGCCTGGTGCGTCCGCTCCTGCCGTTCACTCGTCGCGAGCTGGTCGAGTACGCGACCGCTCGTGGACTGCCGGTGCACGACGACCCCGCAAATCGTGACCCCCGCCATCTCCGCTCCTGGGTGCGCGCGACATTGTTACCGCTGCTCGGCGAACGGCTGGGCTCGACAGTGCGCGGCGACCTGCTGGCACTGGGGCGGCATGCCGCCCGTGATCGCGCCGCGTGGGATCGCGTGCTGGACCTCACTCCTGATCTGGGGCTCGTGGTGCAGGGAGAAAGCTTCGCCGTTGCCCGCGCGAGTGTGCGCGGCTATGATAACGCATTGTCTGTTGCGCTCTTGCGCGCGGCGGCCCGGCGAGCCGGCCTCGTACTGGGGCCAACGCGCGCTCGTCGTCTGGTGACGCTGGCGCGGGGCCACTCGGGACGTCGCCTGCCACTGGGCGATGGCTGGTTGGCCGAAGTGGCGTTCGATCAGCTGCGGGTGAGCCGGTGTACGGCGACTGACATCGGTTGCGCACTCGAATCCGTATGGCCGAGCGGAGCAGTCGGATCGGCGTTGTTTGGCGGATTCGAGATCACCTGGTCCCAGGCGCCGGCACCGGACCGCATCGAGCGCTCGGCGTGGACGACGTGGGTTGACGGAGGGG
>DAIQBJ010000251.1:0-4018 GCA_036781225.1 Gemmatimonadales bacterium
GATCGACAGGACGAGCAGCTCGAGGTCGTTCACGCTCAACGCCTCGCCGCCCTGGCGCTTGATTTCGCCATGGGTGCGGAACAGCGGCGGCTCGCCCACGCGCAAATGCAGGTCCGAGCTTGCCGACTGCACCAGCATTTTCAGCATCTTGCCGAGGCTCTGCTCGGCAGCCTGGAACTGGGACGTGGCGAATTCCACCGGCAGCGCGACGGGAGCGACCGGCGTCTCGATCCGCGGGCGGGGGGGGTGGGGCTGGGGGTGGGGGGGGCGGGGGGACGCGTGCGGCGCCGAGGCCCGCTTTGGGGCAGGGGCAGCGGGAGGCGGCGGGCCGGGGCGGGCGGTGGGCTCGGGTTCGCCGGGAGGGGCGGGCGCCGGCGGAGACAGCGCGGGTCCCGGCCGAACCGCCGAGATCACGGCGGTCAGGCGCCCCATTTCCGGTACAATCCTCACCCGGACGAGGCCCTGGTTCGCCGCGTAGTCGAACTCGGTCTCCGCGTTATGGTCGATCTTGTCCGCCGCCTCGGGCGGCGCCACCTCGACCATCAGCGAGTAAATGTGCTGGTCCGTGAGCGGTTGCTTGGAGACTTTGCGCGGCTTCCCGTCCTTCACGAGCGTGACCGGCTCGTCGGGCAGCAAATACAGCTGGTCCGCCCGTTCGCGCAGCAGGACATCGACAAAGGGGTCAAGGCGAGACGGCATCGATCAGTCCTCGGGCCGCGCATACAGGACATGCGCGCGGTTGACCAGGTGAATCTCGTCGGCGGTCGTGATGGCAAAGAAGGGCTCCGCCGACGCGTTGAGGTAGTCGAGCAAGCGAGAGTGATGCTGCGGCAGCTCGATGGTCGCCGACCCGCTGAGGCGAGATCCATCGGCGAGCGTCAGCTCGAGCCGGCCCGTCCGCGCGGCAGAGAGCCGATCGGGATCTTCGGGCGTGGTGGTCCGCGGCACGGTCAGCGACACCGTGCGGGCTTTGGTGACGAGCAGGACAGCCTTGCCGTCATCCTTGGGGCGAAACGGAAAGAAACCTTCGGGCCGGTTGAGCATGTCGAGCGCGGTCTCGTGGCCGGCGTGCTGCGGCACGCGCTCCATCACGTAGATCTCACCGGTTCGCTTGCCGCCCCCGGTCTGGAGCAAAACTGCGGGTATGGCGACGCGCGGAATCGCGAAACCGGTACTCACGGCGTTCGGCATTGCACCGAGACTGGGGCCACATTGCCACACGCTATCGTCTCATTCATGCCGCTGGCAATCGGCCCGCACGCGGTATTGTGTGCGGTCTCGGTTGCCTCAGCGGCCGTGTGGCCCGCGGCGGTCGCGCAGTTAGAGCGGCCGTTGAACTCCATGCAGACCGTGCATTGTTCCGTGGCTCGCGCCGTAGACATGTAGAAAAACAGCGCGATGACCACGAGGATGACCGCCAGGGTGATCAGAGTGGAGCGCTTCATGGCCCTCTCGTAGTGAGGGTGCAAGGTGGCAAACACGCGCAATTCGCGCCAGAGCCCGGCATCATTTATCGTGTAGGGGATGACTGGCATCCTGCGGATAGTTATGGTTGCGTTCGACCTGCTCGCGGTGATCCTGATCATCGTCGCCGGGTCGGCGTGGCGCAACCGCCGCCATGTCGGCGCGGGCGTGGGGCTGCTCGCCGCCGCGCTCTCCCTCTCCATCGGTATCCTGTGCGGCGCGATAACCGTCGGGATTCGAGGCTATCGCGCGTTCACGAATGAGGTTGTGGCCGCGACGGTCAAGACGGAGCCGATCGGCCCCAAGCGGTTCCGCGCGACTGTCACGCTTTCCGACAGCAGCCTCCACATGTTCGATCTCGCCGGCGACGCGGTGTATGTCGATGCGCACGTGCTGAAATGGCGGCCCATAGGCAATTTGCTCGGTTTAACGACCGCGTATGAGCTCGATCGCATCGCCGGCCGCTATCAGTCGCTGACCGACGAGCAGAACCGCGAGCGGACCGTCTATTCGCTCGCCACGGCGAAGCCGTTCAACGCCTTCGACCTGGCTCGTCACTACTGGGTGCTGCGCCCGCTGGTCGATGCAGAATACGGCTCGGCCACGTTCATCAGCGCAACAGCGCCGGGTGGCGCGACTTACGAAGTGCGCGTCTCCACCTCGGGACTCCTGGTGAGGCCCGTCCGGACCAGGTAACCTTCTCGCCGTGACTGAGAAGAAACCGAAACCCAACTACTCCAATGCCTGGCGGGAGGCTCGCCAGCTCGTCTGGCAGCATCGCAGCCGGCTCGCCGTCGGGCTCACGCTGATGCTGGTGAACCGGTTGGCAGGGCTCGTGTTGCCCTGGTCGTCGCGCTACCTCATCGACGGGGTCATCGGCCAAAAACGGGCCGACCTGCTTGGCATCATCGCGGCGGCCGTGGCCGGCGCGACCATCGTGCAGTCGGTCACGTCGTTCGGTCTCTCGCAGATCCTCGGCGTCGCCGCCCAGCGGGCGATCACGGACATGCGCAAGTCCATCCAGGCCTACGTGTTGCGACTCCCCGTCGCGTATTTTGACTCGACCAAAACGGGCATTCTGATTTCGCGCATCATGACCGACGCCGAGGGCATTCGGAATCTGGTCGGCACGGGACTCGTGCAGCTCCTCGGCGGGCTGGTCACCGGGACGTTCGCGCTCGCCGTACTGTTCTGGCTGAATTGGAAACTCACGGCGCTGTCGATCCTCGTCCTTGCCGTGTTCGGGGGCGGCATGGCCTACGCGTTCTCCAAGCTTCGCCCGCTGTTCCGCGAGCGCGGCAAACTGAACGCCGAAGTCACGGGCCGCCTGGCGGAGACGCTCGGCGGCATCCGCATCGTGAAGGCATACCGGTCCGAGCGGGGCGAGCGACTGGTATTCGCGCGCGGCGCGCACGGCCTGTTTCGCAACGTGGCGACGACCATGACCGGCATCTCCGGGGTGGGGGCGTTTGCGCAGCTAGTGATCGGCGCCGTCTCGGTGATCATGATCGTGGTGGGTGGCCGAGCTGTGCTCACGCAGCAGATGACGCTCGGACAGTTGGCTCAGTACGTCATCTTTGTGGGATTGGTCGCGCTGCCGCTGATCAACATCGCGTCGATTGGCACGCAGATCACCGAGGCGTTTGCGGGCCTCGATCGCATCTACGAGCTGCGGCGCGTCACGACCGAAGACGCCGACGATCTGCAACGCGCGCCGCTCGGGCCGCTGCGGGGCGACGTCGCGTTCGAGCACGTCACGTTCTCCTACAAACCAGGCGTTCCAGTTCTCAGGGATGTTTCGTTCCGCGCGCGGGCGGGGTCGACGACCGCGCTGGTTGGATCCTCGGGATCGGGCAAGAGCACGTTGATCGGCCTGGTGCTGGCGTTCCATCGGCCCGAGCACGGCAGGGTGCTCGTGGACGGGCGCGATCTCGCCACGGTGCCGCTCGCCGACTATCGCACGCAGCTCGGCGTGGTGCTGCAGGACAATTTTCTGTTCGACGGCACGGTCGCCGAGAACATCGCGTTCGCGAAGCCGCACGCGACCCGGCAGGAGGTCGAGGCGGTCGCGCGCATTGCCCACTGCGACGAGTTCATCGAGCAGTTCGACGACAAGTACGACACCGTGGTGGGAGAGCGCGGCGTGAAGCTCTCGGGCGGGCAGCGCCAGCGCATTTCGATTGCGCGCGCCATTCTCGCCGATCCGCGGATCCTGGTGCTGGACGAGGCGACGTCGAGCCTCGATTCCGAGAGCGAGGCCAAGATCCAGGACGGATTGCGGGCGTTACGGCACGGCCGGACGACGTTCGTCATCGCGCACCGGTTATCGACGATCCGCAGCGCCGATCAGATACTCGTGCTCGAGGGCGGTCAGATCGTGGAGCGAGGGACGCACGAGGAGTTGCTCGAGGCCAATGGACGGTACCGGCAGTTGTACGATAAGCAGTACAATTTCGAGCGGGACAGATTCATCAATCCGGGCGAAGACTTCACTCCCGAGCCCGAGCAAGTGACGGTGCCTCCGGTGGCGCCTCCGACACGCCTCTAGCATCAA
>DAIQBJ010000252.1:0-4006 GCA_036781225.1 Gemmatimonadales bacterium
GCCAGTCTTCGCCGTAGCCGTCGTGGGTCTTGCCCTTGAAGTCGTAGTCGGACAGCCGCAGCGCGAGACGACCCCAGATGTTGGTTTTGCCGCCAAGCAGCCGCGCGCGTACCCAGGCGTACTTGGTGCCGGTGTACGGATGGTCCTTCTCATCGACCAGGATGTTCTTGACGTAGTCGCCGCCGTCCCAGCCGCCCACATACGAGTACACGTGCTTGTAGGTGGACGCCCGCGCGTAGGGCGGCTGGCGGATGTTGTATTCGTTGAAGCGCAGGGCATGAGAGCCGGGTGGCAGATTCCCGCGCCGCGCATTGTCGTACGGCCACTCCATCGACCGCAGTTCCTGCTCGATGTTGATCTTCTTTCCGGCCTCGAGCAGCAACACCTGCATCCCCTGCGACGTGAGCACATGGGCGGCCATACCGCCCGCCGCGCCGGAGCCCACCACCACCGCATCGTACGTGCGGGAGAGATCGACTTGTGGCTCCTGCGGGGGCGCAATCTTCACGACGAGCGTCATGGAGATCTTCCTCTTATTGTGGACGTGCCATACTGGCGCGCCCTTGGCGAGCGATCACTGCGGCGTAGGTGGTAAGCGTGACGCGATTCGCATCCGGTCCCTTCGCGAATTTCAGCAGCATCTCCAGCTCCGCCTGGCGGTGCAGCGCCATCAACGGCTCACCGGTGGCGGTGTTCTGCGTCGGTTCGTTCATGTCGACGAGCACGCGGATCTCCGGCGTGGCTTGGGCGACATGCACGACCACCAGGTTCACCTGCTTCGCGGTCAGGCTGTCGAGCAGGGCGTGAAACGCGGCTTCCTTCTGATTGATCGGCGTGTCGAACATCGTGTGAGAGCTCTCGCCGAAGTAGCGCGAGATCCCGACGTTGTACTTCGCGGCGATGCGCTCGACAATGGCGCGCAGCTCCGGCGTCGAGACCGCCGTCCCCATGTGATAGTCCACATAATCGATGCGCAGCCCCGAGCGCCGGGCGCGCTCGACCTGGGCGTTCAGCTCGCGCTCGACCTCGCCGAGGTCGTACTTGTGCGCCAGAAACGCATCGGTCGAGGGGAGGAAATAGCCGACGCTGTCCACGAGCGACGGCACGGCCTCTTTCCCGAGCACCGGCCCCCAGCGGTAGTACTTCCACTCGGAATTGAGCACCAGGTGTACGCCGACGGAGATCTGCGGGTTCTGCTTGAGGATCTCGACGGCTTCTTGATACCACGGACAGGCGAACATCACGGAGGCGGAGAGCGGGATCTTGGTGTCGGCGAGCTGGGCCAGCGCCAGGTTCACCGAATGGTTCATCCCGATATCATCGATGCGAATCAGCAGTTCAGGACGGGACGGGGTTCGACTTTGCAACAGCAGCGCAGCGAGCAGCACAAACGGAGTCATGGGGCTGTAACATGCCTCTCGAATGAAACGAAGGCCACCCGGCGACTGTCGGGTGACCAACTTGGAACGTTGATCGTTCCCTGGCCGCCGAAGAACGGCGCCGTCAGGTCACGCACCGACCCGTCACGCACATCCATCAGGCGAAGCTTCACCTGCTTCCCGAACGGATGGTCCTGCCCCTGATCCTCGAGAAAGGACAGGAACACGACCCAGCGTCCATCGGGCGACGGATGCGGGAACCAGTTCGCATACGCATCGCGCGTCAGCTGCTCGGCGCCGCTCCCATCGGGATGCATGCGCCAGATCTCCATTTTCCCGCTGCAGAACGAGTTGTAATAGATGAAGGCGCCATCGGGAGAATAGTCGGGGCCATCATCGAGCCCCGTGCAGGTGGTGATGCGCTTCTCTTCCCCGCCGGCCACAGGAATCGTGTAGATGTCGAACTCCCCATCGCGCCGTCCCACGAACGCGAGCGTCTTGCCGTCCGGCGACCAGCCGTGCCAGAAGCTCGGCGCCTTCGTCGTGAGCTGTTTCGGCGTCCCCCCCCCACCCGTGATCGGCAACAGATACACGCTGGACGTGAGCCAGTCCTCGGTCGGCTCATGGCTCACCACGAGCCATTTGCCGTCCGGTGAGATGCCGTGGTCGTTGTTGATCCGCGGCGTGGGAAAGGCGATGGGGAGCTGGTCGAGCTGCCGCGATCCAACGTTGAGGCGATACAACCGGCCGTCGCTGTTCACCAGGAAATAGCGCCCATCCCGGGACCAGTTGGGCGCTTCAAAGTGACGGTCGGCGCGATAGACGGTGTCGATCTTGCCGGATGCGATCTCGACGGTGTTCAGCGTGCTGCTGATGGTGGTGTCCTGCCACAGCAGCGCGGTCGCGAGCACCACGGAGAGCATCATGGGACCTTCTCGAGCAGGGCGACCAGCTCGGCGCGGTGAGTGCGCTCCGGCAAATGATCGGAGACCATTTTGTAGACCGGCCACCCGCGTGCCGCGGCGCGATCCGCAAACGGCTGGAAGGGATCGGGCGTGACCTGCGGCTCATACGTGAGGATATACGCGGCAGCAACCTTTCGGCCCGCGGGGTTCACCAGCTTGAGCGTGTCGGTGAACGTGCGCAGTGACTGGGGCACGTCGCGCGGCACGACCGTCGTATCCTGCACCCAGACCGGCACCAGGTACCCATCGCGCGTGATGCTCTGCACGAATTTCCCGCGCGCGGTGTCCGGAATCGACAGCACCGATTCCCCGGAATCGGGGAGGAGCGCGTCGAGATACACGACCCGCTTGATCCGCTCGGGAATCCGGTCGACGACGCCGGTGATGACCATGCCCCCGTAGCTGTGTCCGATGAGCACGACGTCACGCAGGTCGTCCCACAGAATCGCGTTGACGACGTCGTCGATGTGGGTGTGCAGGTCGATGGTGGGCGACGCGAGATGGTGGCGTTCGCCGAGCCCCGTCAGCGTGACCCGCACGACGTGATGGCCGTGGCGGGTGAGCAGCGAGTCGATCGCGCGCCAGTCCCAGCCGCCGCCCCACGCGCCGTGCACGATGACGTAGGTGTAATGCTTGGGCGCAACGCGGCGCTGTTGTGCCGGGAGAACTGAGGCCGTCCAGAGAAGCATCGGAAGGCACATGGCGGTCAAACACCAACGGCGGCGGTCAAGAAGCGACGGCGGCGGTCCGCCCAATCAGAACTCGAGCGCCTTGAGGTAGTCGAAATTCGCGCGCGCGTCGGCCATGTCGCCGTCCGCGTCGTTCGCTGTTTCCTGCTCCACGTGGGCCGGCTTCTGCTCGAGGTTCGGCACCGCGGCCAGGAACTTCTTGAAGTCGAACATCCCCTTGCCAAGCCACGTGTCTTTGGATCGATCCGGCAGCGCGTCTTTGAGGTGGAAGCTCCAGAAGCGATCGGGATACTTCTGCAAGTACTGCATCGGATCCCCCCCGCCGATGAGCATGTTGCCGACGTCGAGCTGGAGTCGAGTGACCGACGGGTCTAGGCGCGAGATGAAGAGATCGAAGGGGATCTGCCCGTCGATCGGCTTCTGGTGATACGACTCGTTGTGGAAGCCGAGCCAGACGCCGTGTTTGCGCGCCACGGCGCCGGCCGCATTGAAGCGATCGGCCCATTCCCGCCAATCGTCCAGCGTCTTCTTGGTCCAGTCCTCGAAGTCCGGCACGAACAGGTAGTCGTGGCCGAGGACTTTGGCGATGTCGAGGCTGCGCTCCCACCCGACGAAAATCGTGTCGGCCGACATGTGGGCGGAGGGCGCCCGCAGGCCTTCTTTCTTGAGGGTGTCGGCGACCTGCTGCGGCGTGCGGCCGAACAGATTGAACGACCACAGCAGCTCGACGTCGGTGTAGCCGATCGCGCGAATCGCGGCGAGGGTGCGGTCGGGATCCTGCGCCATGGCATGGCGCACCGCGTAGGTCTCGAGTCCGATACGCTGCAGTTTTTTTGCCGTGCGCAGGGGCGCGCGCGCGAGCATGCCACCGGCTGCGGCAGCGCCCATCGTCTGAAGAAAGTCGCGTCGTTTCATGGTGCTAATCTACGGGTCGCAGAACGAACTCGGCTAGGCGAGCTTCCGTTTCAAACTG
>DAIQBJ010000253.1:0-3982 GCA_036781225.1 Gemmatimonadales bacterium
AACTTTGGCATCGGGGAACGCACTGAACCAGTTACGCGTTGACTCCTCGACGGCGGCTCGACCCTGCAGGGTTCCCGCCATGGGGCTCTCGACCACGCAATCCTCAGCGTACTCTGCGGCGAATGACGCCGCGTCGTGATTGTCGATCGCTTTCTGCCGCCGAGCGACCACCGCCGTGATGTCATCCCTCGTCATAGCGTTTCGAAAGGTTCGGACGTTAGACGTCAAAGAAGGCGATTGCACTTCACGTGCTCGCGCTACGACGCCCTAACGTCTGCGCTTCAGCCGCGGCGCCTGACGATTACACATGGCGCCGACGGCTGCAAGCGCTGTTGGGCGGCTCGTCGTCTTCCTTACGTCACGGTCAGGGCGAGGCCCGAAAAGCCATTGTTGCCTCTGCTGGGATCATTGCTTGGACTCAAGCCGCGCTGCGATGCGTTCGCTCGCGACTCGTAATACCTGCTTCACATCCTCAAACCGCGTCTCCGGCAGATTGTTGAAGTCCATGAGCCGGTGCGGCAAACTGAATCGCCGGAGCGCGCGAATCACCATCTCGGTTTGCCGATCGCGCGTGGCATCTTGAATCACGAACCGCACTTCCTGGAGGGCGACGTTCCGATGCTGGTACTCGCCGAGAATCTCCCGAGCGGCCTTCTGCAACGCGCAGAACAGGCTCCGTTTGCCGCTGGCCTCGTCATCGTCACATACCCGATCGTCATGGCGATTCCACACGGAAGCGTCTCCAAGAAGCGCATCGGCCCGCCGGAGAATGCGGAGATCGTCTGCCGTCGCGGGCTGGTCGCGCGATTCAATCGCCATTTGCTGACGCGCCCAAATGCCAACGACCGCCGCGGTTAGAAGCGCCAGCATCCAAACAATCGAGCGCCGTTTCATGGCATCGTCAGCTTAGAGCCCGGACAGGCTTCGGCTTGTCCGCCCAACGTATCGGCGCTCACCCGCGCGGGCCGCGTCGGGTGCAGCGCCGGGTTAGCCCGCCTTCACGATTGAGTAGCACAGACAGTCGCGCGGCGCCTCACTGACGTTCGGATGCACCAGCCATCGTCGAAGCACGCCCTCGCGCTCCATGCCTACTCTTGCCAGGAGTCGTGCGGATGCCTCATTCTCAACGTCGCACGTTGCCCACACCCGGTAAATCGAGGGTTGCTCGAGGGCCCACTGGACTACTGCCGTCACCGCCTCACTCATGAGACCCTGACGCCACCAGCGGCGCCCCAGCGCATAGCCCAGATCCGCGGCATTCGCATGGACTCGCATTTCGATCAGCCCTACGAACGCTCCATCCTGCTTGCGCCAGAGACTCCATGGGAATGCTGACCCATCGGCCCACACACGCTCGCATCGAGTCAAGAAGTCCTTCGTGTCATCGACTCCGCGATGTGGCGTCCACGTCATGTACTTGGCAACGGCCGGATCACTCGCGTACTCGTCAAACACAACCTTCGCATCCTCAATAGCAGCTGGTTTAGCCAGAAGCCGCGAAGTCTCCCACGTTCGTTCCGGTGTCACCATTTGAATGCGTGTCGGGCTAACGCAACGCCGCTCAGCCGCGAGCGGCTCGGTTGATCAGCAGCATCAAATCGGCCGCATCGCTCGTCGGCTGCAGCGGCAGTTAGAGCGAAGCACTAACACATAGACGCCGCCCTATAGCCACTTGCTCGGATTTCGTTCTCAGACAAGACATACGTTAAACCATCATCAATCGTCGCGGCGGCCAGGCTTCCGTTCGCTTTTGACCACGAGCAGTCGATATTCCCGGCCTTCGATTTTGATGTACGCGGTCTTTTTTTCGATCGCGAACGTCACGGGCGTGCCAATGGTCACCTGAAGATCGAGTGCGTTCTGGCCGATCGCCGCCATCTCCTGTAGTTCGAAACGACGGTCGTCCGTCTCGATCACATATGTCGCCACTTCGGTGAGCGCCGGCTTGTTGAATCCGGGCGGCATCCGTTCATGGGCCGGGTCGCCAACCGCGCTGGTCCGCTTGATACCGGCATCAACCCACGTCCCCATCTGCCAACGTCGATCGGCGCCAATCGACACAGAATCGACGCCAGCGACAAGGATGGCCGCGGTGACCAATAGCGTATTCACTTGCATATAACGACCTGCGTTGGCTCTGTCCAACATTACCGTCGACTGACCGCCTCTGCCAACATCGCTCTAACGATCCGCTTCAGCCGCGGCGGCGCAGGATCGCATCGGCCGCCGACGGCTGCAAGCGGTTGTTGGGCAGCGTCCCGTCGATGTGGGAGATTCTCCGCTCGTCGGAAGTGCGATGCTTGGCGAGAAACACCTCCATGCGACCGCGGTCGACTCCGTAGACTTCAGCCAGCCGCGAGACCAGCTCCTGTCCGGGCAACGCCTGCGCACAGCGGAGCGCCTCGTGCGGATGCTGCGCGAGCACCCAGAGGCCGAGCTGGCACCGGACTTCGGACTCACAGACGCCTTCAATGACCTCGACGCCGGCATCGCGCAGGATGAGCATACCCGCACCGTCGACGCGCGGGTGCGGGTCGCGCATCCCGATTACGACTCTGGCGATACCGCGTTCGGCGATGGATGTCGAGCACGCGGGTGTGCGACCGTGGAAGGAGCACGGCTCGAGGGTGGAGTACAGGGTCGCGCCGACCACGCCCCGCCCGCGCGAGTGAGCATCGCGTGCCGCGGCGATCTCCGCGTGATCTTCACCCGGGCTGAGCGTATGGCCGCGCCCCAGGAACTCGCCGCGTGGATTCACAATCACACAACCTACCCATGGGTTGTCACCCGTGTTTCCGCGCGCAAGCTCCGCCTCTGCGATCGCGAGGCGCATCCACTTCTCATGCTCTTGGCTCATCGCATCCGGAGCATAACTCATCGGGACAGCCTCTCTAGCCTGGGTTGATCTCTTGGTCCGGCCAGTCTGCCCAACGGCTACGCTCAACCGCGAGCGGCGCAAGAGGTAGCCCGCGAAAAGTCGCAAATCCTCATGCGCCGCTCGTCGGTTGCAGCGTGGTGTTATGCCGTTGTTTCATTGCCGCTTCTTCTCTCGCAGGTGCGCGGCAACAACTCGGACAAAGCTGCCGCCGTCCCTGGACCGAGAATTACTCGTGTATCCGCGTTGCGAGAATTGACCTGCCACAACAACTCCCGGCAACGGCCGCACGGTGCCAGAACTCGCCCTACAGAATCCACTGCGACTATTGAGGTGATTTCCGATTCGCGCGACTTCAGCATCTCGGCCACTGCCGCATGCTCAGCACAGAAACCGAGGCTGCAGGCCGTGTCGATGCAAATGCCGGTGTAAACGCGGCCTGCTGTCGTTACCAAAGCGGCAGCAACACCACCAGCAACGCAGTCTTCGCTTGTCCGGAATTCTCCGACGAGCTTTGTAGCGATATTGATCAACTCCGTGTCAGTCATGTGACGCGCCGCTTTGACGGGAATCGGCATAACGGATCGGCGCTCACTCGCGGCGCTGCCCACGATTGCTTCGAATCACCCATGCGCCCAGCGGCGCCGACGAGTGCAGCGGCCTTGTTAGACGCTTTCACGAAATCTGTGATCTGTTCAGCCATCTGTATTAGGTCGCATCTTTTCCAAGAATGCATGCTGAGGTCCGTTTTCGGGGCCCGACCCAGCGGCCTGGACCCGCTTAAGGGCTTCATCCAGTGGAATGCGTAATCGCATCAGGACCAGCACGGCGAATGTACCTGTTCGTCCAATCCCGGCCCCGCAGTGGACGAGAATGTTGTCACCTTGCTTAAGCGATTCCGCGACTCGGTCGGCGAGGGACAAGAATTCACCTGCACTCTCAGGGACACCGTAGTCCGGAACCGGCAAAGGCCAACGCTCGCATGGCACCGCAGCCTGTTCGATGGCCGAGAAATAGTGTGGTGATTTCTCCGCGATCTCTTTGTCGCTGGCGAGACACACAATGGCGTGAACTGGCAGACGTTTTACCTCGTCCCAACACTCTTCG
>DAIQBJ010000254.1:0-3973 GCA_036781225.1 Gemmatimonadales bacterium
GCAGCTGCTGCACGTTGTCTTCGCGATTCCTGGCGAGCGGCTCTCGGCGGCGCCGGCGGAAGCCGCGGGCGGCCTGCGCTATCCGCTCCAATTCCGGCTGATCGTCGTCGATTCGACCGGCCGCGTCGTGGCCCGGCACGACACGTTGCGCGTCTTCGCGGCGCGCCAGCCGCTGCGCCACCCCGATTACCTCACCGGCCGCATCGCGCTGCCGGTGCCGGCGGGTCATTACGTCTATCGCCTGCTCGTCGCGACGACCGACGGTGGCGCGGGAGATCTCGTCGCGGGTGAGGCCCACGTCGACACCCTCGATCCGCACCGCTTTTCCGTGAGCGACGTCGTCGTGGGACGCGAGGGCTCCGGACTCGTCTGGCATGCACCGTCTGGCGATACCGTGCGACTCAATCCGCTGGAGCGATTCCCCGAACGAAGCGCCGTCCATCTGTACTACGAGATCTACGGACTGGGACGGGGCGCCGCGTATCACACGGTCGTGCGGCTGGAGCGCGAAGGCGGGCGCTCCTTGTTCGGCGCGATCGGCCGGCTGTTCGGCGGCGGCCGGTCGCCCGTACTCCTCGAGTTCGACGCGCCGTCCGACGGACCCATCACCCGCGTGCAGCGCGGCATCGAATTGCGGGACATCGGGAAAGGGAGCTACCGCTTGGCGGTCACGATCTCCGATCCGGCAACGGGGGCAAGCGTCACGCGAATCCAACGCTTCCAAGTCGTCGATCGCTGATCTGTTGACCCTGCTGGGGGCGAGTCCTATGTTAGCCCGGTTCCCTCGGAGATCGGATGTATTGCTCCCGCTGCGGTACCCAGAATAAGGACACCGCGAAGTTCTGCGACTCCTGCGGTCTCGACCTGACCGCGACGACGCCCACCGGCGTCCGGGGAGGGGGGGGAGGGGGCGCGGACGCTCCGGATATCTCGGAGATCGACATGGTGCGCCAGGAGCTCAGCGAGGAATACGAAATCCTCGACGAGCTCGGCCGCGGCGGCATGGCGATCGTCTTCAAGGCGAAAGAGAAGCAGCTCGACCGCGAAGTCGCCATCAAGGTGCTGCCGTTCTCACTCGCGTTCGACCGCGAGTTCGTCGAACGCTTCCAGCGCGAAGCCCGCACGTCGGCGAAGCTCGAGCATCCCAACATCATTCCGATTTACCGCGTCGGAAAATCGGGACGAATCATTTACTTCGTCATGAAGTTCCTGCGTGGCAAACCGCTCTCGAGCATCCTGGCGACGCGCGGCAGCCTGCCCCCGGTGGAGATCCGGCGCATTCTGTCCGAGGTGTCCCGCGCCCTGTCGTACGCGCATAAGAAGGAAATCGTCCACCGCGACATCAAGCCCGACAACATCATGTTCGACGAGCACGGGCATGCGGTGGTGACGGACTTCGGGATCGCGAAGGCGGTCTCGGGCGGCAAGCTGACGGGCACCGGCATGTCGATCGGCACCCCGCACTACATGAGCCCCGAGCAGGCCAAGGCGCAGCCGCTGGATGGCCGCAGCGACATGTATTCGCTGGGCGTCGTCGCCTATCAGTCGCTCGTGGGCGCCGTGCCGTTCGACGGCGAAGATTCCTTCTCCATCGGCTACAAGCACATCATGGAGGAGATCCCCACACCGCCGCTCGACAGCCCCGAGAAGCGGCAGCTGTTCGAAATCATCCGCAAGATGATGGCGAAGACACCGGCGCAGCGCTTCCAGAACGCCGACGAGCTGATCGGGGTGCTCGAGGGTAGCCGCTCGGTCACATTCACCACGGATGCCACCCAGGCGATGCCGTCGATGGCCGGGGGCCCCTCCCCGCGCATCGCCACGGCGCCCACGACGCCGCTGCCGCGCGCGACCGGCACGCGGCCGCCCGCTTCGGGTGGCGCGCCAGCCCTGCCCGTCCCTGAGCAGCCGCGCCGCTCCGTCCTGGCGGGACTGCTGGTGTGGCTCCTGATCGTGGGGGCGGTGTTCGGCGGCGGCGGCTTCTACGCGTACAAACAGGGCCTGATCTTCGCCAAGCCCGCGCCCCCTCCTGCGCCCTTCGATTCGCTCGCCGCGTTGGACAGCGCGGCGCGCAAGGATTCAACTCCCGCGCTCGCGCACGTCGACAGCACCCGCGCCGACACGAGTCGCACGCCGATGGTGCGCACGCCCGTCGCCCCTCCCGGTACGCCGGGCCGCCTCGTGCTGCAGAACGTGCCACAGGGTGCCCGGGTGCTCATCGAGGGCCAGCAGGTGCGCGGTACGCAGCTCGATCTGCCGGCGGGAGTTCACCACGTGACCGTGCGGGCGGCCGGGTATCAGACCTACGATCGCCAGGTTACCATCACCCCGGGCGAGACGTTCACGGTGCGCCTCGACATGCAGAGCACCGGGGACGATGAGGCGGGGCCGTGCGACCAGTACGGCCCGGCGTACAACCAGGACAACCTCTGCTTCGACAGCCGCCCGGTGCCGCTCTCACCCACGTTGATTCCAGTGCCGGCGGACGCCCCAATATTCCCACGCCAGGTGATCCTGCTCGTGCGGGTGTCGCGCAACGGCACCACGATGGAAGCGCGGGTGTTCGCGCCCTCGAACGTCGAGACCTTCAATAATGAAGCGCTCGACATGGTGAAGAACCTCCGGTGGAACCCAGCTCAGAAAAACGGCGAGCCCACCGAAGCGTGGGTGCAGTGGCCGTTCCAGCCGGTGCGGCAGTAATCCACACGTCCAAGATCCATCCCACCGCATTCATCGCGCCGGGCGCGGTCGTGCTGGGCGACGTGACGCTGGGCCCGCGCGCGAGCGTCTGGTACCAGGCCGTGCTGCGCGGCGACATGGCCCCCATCGTGGTCGGCGAGGCTACCAACCTGCAGGACGCGACGATTGTGCATGTCGATGAAGGCAAGCCGGCGCTGATCGGCGCGCGGGTCGGGGTGGGGCACCGGGTGATTCTCCATGCGTGCACCGTGGAGGACGACTGCCTCGTCGGAATGGGCGCCATTCTGCTGAACGACGTGCACGTGGGCACCGGGAGCGTGATCGCCGCAGGCGCCGTCGTGCCGGAAGGGATGCGGGTGCCGCCGGGATCACTGGTGATGGGGGTGCCCGCGCGTGTCGTGCGTCACGTGGATGATGGTCTGCGCGCGCGCATCAAGGGAACGTGGGAGCACTACGTCGCGGAAGCCGAGCGACATCGGCGCGGGACGTTTCCCCGCGAGCGACCAAGTTTGTGATGTGAATATTCAGGGAGCGAGTCGCGACCTGATTAGTCCCGAGTCTTGCCGGGGTTCAGTCGCATCTCTACCTTGACCCTCCACGCGTTGCCGTCGGCTTTGAGTTGGCCTGCTGTCAGGCTAAATTTCACCGTTTGCGCCACCGGTCTTGTGACGCTCTACCCTCAAGGGACGAGCTCGAATGACTACTTCCACCCCTAACACCCCTCTCGATCTGAGCGCCAATGCTCTGACCGTCCTCGAGCGCCGCTATCTGGTGAAGGACGACCAGGGCAAGCCGGTCGAGCGCCCCCAGGACCTCTTCTGGCGGGTCGCCCGTACCGTGGCCGCACCGGACCGGACCTATGGCGCCTCGAATCGAGCGGTGGACAGTCTCGCCGAGACGTTCTATGAGCTGATGGCGACGCGGGTGTGGATGCCGAACTCCCCGACCCTGATGAACGCCGGCCGCCCCCTGGGCCAGCTGTCGGCCTGTTTCGTGCTCCCGGTCGAAGACGCGCTGTCGAATGGACGCTCAGGGATCTACGACACACTCCGCGCCATGGCCCTCGTGCATCAGTCGGGCGGCGGGACGGGCTTCTCCTTCTCGCGGCTCCGGCCCAAGAACGACGTCGTGCGCTCCACGATGGGTGTCGCCTCCGGTCCGGTGTCGTTCATGAAGCTGTACGATGCCTCGACCGACGTCGTGAAGCAGGGCGGTACGCGCCGCGGTGCCAACATGGGCATCCTGCGCGTCGATCACCCCGACATCCTCGAGT
>DAIQBJ010000255.1:0-3958 GCA_036781225.1 Gemmatimonadales bacterium
TGTACGTGGTATAGCACGGCGGATAGAACGCGATGTGGTGCGCAAACCGGACGCCCGGTGGGCCGTGCAGGCGCTGGAACCGGGTCAGCGCCGAATACAGCGCGACGCTGCCCCCCTTGGAGAATCCCATCACGGCAATCCGCGCCGGATCGATTCGCGGGTGCGTGGCCAGCAGCTGCAACGCCCGATAGGCGTCGCCGATCATCTGCACGCTGTGGAGCTGCGACTGGTCTTGCCCCGTAAACGCAATGCCGCGGCCCGTGAAGCTATCGACGAGGAAGGTCGCGGCGCCGGCCTCCTGAAGTTTCTCGGCCCAACGGTCCTCGCGCGGACTCACTCCGCCGGAGCCGTGAATGAGCACGACAACCGGGCTCCGTTCGGCGCCGCCTCTGGGAAGCTGAAGGTCGCCCCAGATCACGGTGGTGGCCGCCGGCCTGATGCCCTGGAGGAACTCGGATAGCGTCGGCGTGGTGATCGAGAAGCCGATGCGGCCGGTCGGTCCGGCTGCGAGGGTGGCGTGGGCCGCGGGCGGCGGGCAGCCGTCCACGTACTGCACCGACGTTGCGCTCGTGATTTCCTGACCGTCCGTGAGCGCGACACGTAGGGTGTATCGAGCCTCACCCGGCATCTTCCTCGGAGGACCCCAGTGCTGGAGGCGGCTTTCGAACCGACCCTGATCGGCGGCGTAACGCTGAAGGTCGTCACGCGTCGGCGTCAATAGCGAGCGCACCGATGGCTCGCCGGGCCCTTCCCAGCGCACGGACAGCTCGACGGTCTTCACCCCTGCCAGGCCGCCGGGAATTCCACGGTACGAGACGCCCCATCGGAAAGTGTCCCGGAAGCATAGCCGGGGTGGATCGAAGCGGAACGCCTCGATGACGGGTTGGGCCTCCCCCACGAGCGGCGCGATAAACGAGCCGACGCTGAGCATTCCCACGAGAACGGCGTGTCGCGTGGTCATATCAGGTCGTGCGTACCTCCTCGGCGCTGATGCTACACTCCCTGTGTGGTCAAAATGACCTTTTCGGGATCCGCCATGACGCGTAGGCTGTCGGCGGCGCGGGCCAAGTCCCAGCTTGCTGACTGCCTCCGCAAGGCGGAGAGCGGTGAGTCCGTGATCATCACGCGCCACGGCAAAGCAGTGGCGGCGCTGGTGGCCGTGGATCGCGTGGCCGTCGGGACGCGGGGACAGGCACGGAGCGGCGCCGGCCTGGCGAGCCTTGCCGGGGGCTGGAAGGGATCCGATCAGTTCGTCAAGGCGCTCGGCCGAATCCGTCGAACGAGGCCGCGGCGTCCGATCGCGTTCGACTGAGTGGCCTTTCTCTTCGACACCGACGCGATCTCCGAGGTCCTGAGACGTCGTCCCTCGGAGAGGTACGTGGCCTGGCTTCGTGGCGTTCCACGTGCCGAGCAATTCACCAGTGCGGTGGTGATCGGCGAGCTATTCAAGGGCGCATACCGCTCTCCCGATGCGCCGCGCCATCTGCGGAACATCGAGACGCGCGTGCTTCCCGTGCTGACCGTCCTGCCATACGACGTCGACGTCGCGCGCGCGTACGGCGCGCTCAGGGCTCACCTCGAGGAAACCGGGCAAACGCTTGCGGACGCCGACGTGCAGATTGCCGCCACAGCCGTGCATCACGATCTCGAGCTCGTCACGGGCAATCTCCGCCATTTCCGTCGAATCAGTGGCCTGCGGGTCAACACGATCCTGGAAGAAGCGCGTCGGGGATAGGAGCACCCGTATCGCTCAGTCTGAATCTTTGGACATTGTCGGCGACGGGCCGACTATTCATGTTGCCGGCGTGCCTCGCGTCAGAGACACTCCCGGGCCGTATCGGTTTTTCTTCTACAGCTTTGATTGCCAAGAGCCGAAGTACGTCCACGTGCGGCGTGAGTGGATGGTCTGCAAGTTCTGGCTGGCGTCAGCGGCGCTTGCGGCGAACCACGGCTTCTCGGCGCACGAGTTGAACGTGATCCGGTCGTATATTGGAGAATACCTACCGCGGCTGGTGGAGGCGTGGGATGAGCACTGTGGCCCGTAGCGACGCTCGCACCGGCCTTGCGCGAGCGAAGCGGCACCAGAAGCGGCCGGGCCTCAGCGCGCCTGGATGTACTCCCGCAGGTAGCGGTTCTCGTACTCGACGGCGTCGAGGCGCGCCTTGACCAGATCGCCGATCGAGATCATTCCCACCACGTGGCCGCCGTCCATGACGGGCAGATGGCGCACGCGGTTCTTGGTGACGATCCCCATCGCGTAGTCGATCTCGTCGTCGGGGACGCAGATGACGAGGTCCCTCGTCATCACGTCGCCAATCCGGATGGCGCCGAGCTCGCCGCTGCGCTCGCGCGAGACGCGGAGCACATCGCGCTCGCTGATGATGCCGGCGACGCCGCCGCCCGCGTCGCGCACGAGGAGCGCGCCGATGCCGTGCTCGACGAGCAGCGCCACGGCGTCGAGGATGGTGCGATCGGGCTCGATCGTGTGGACATGCTCACCCTTGATTGCGAGGATCTCGCGCACCTTCATGAAGCACCTCCGACCTCGTGGAGCTCGACGCCCAGCTCCGCCATCTTCCGCTCGGTGATGTCGATGACGATGCCTTCCAGGTATGTCGATGGCCCGTCGGCGACCTCGCGCAGGTGCACCAATCCCCAGAGCGAGGTCCCGTCGGCCCGTCGCAGCTGGAGCTCCTGGTTGGTCACCACTACGCCGGGGCCCAGGAGCCGGAGCACGCGCTCGCGGTCCCTTGCGTCCACGTAGAGCGCCTTGGCATTGCAAGCGAGCACCTCTTCGCGTGACGGGTAGCCCAGGAGGCGCACCAACGCGGCATTGCATTCCAGGATGCGGCCGTCGCGGCGGGACCGGAACATTCCGGCGAGGTTGCGATCGAAGAGCGCGCGCAGCGACTCCTCGGAGCGCCGCCGCTCCGACAGCGCCGCCTCGAGGGCGCTGGAGCGTTCTCGTTCGCGACGCACGATGTCGTCGGACGCGCACTCCGCCCGGCGCTTCAGGTTCGCGATCATCACCACGATGGCGGGCAGGCTCACCGCCCACACGACGAGCCGCCGCAGGTCTTCGCCGGTGTAAGCGAGGCCCGGCCCGGGGTCGTCGAGAAAATATGCGAGATAGAGCCAGGACAGCGCGGCGCTGATCAGCCCCGACCGCAGCCCGCCGCTGAATGTCGCGAATACCGTGGTCAGCAGCAGAATCGCGGGCGGGTTGGGGACCCGCAGCGCAGTCCCGGACGCCAGCTGGAGGGCGGCCGCCGCGCAGACGGTGAGCAGCGCGCCGCCGAAGCGCGGCCAGAGCCTCCGGACGATACGACGAACGTGGCGCGCGTCGCCCATGCCACCCTCCCGAGTGCTCAGGCTTGATATCCTACGGCCGCCGCTTCCGCCCCGCGTAGATCTCCTGCATCTCCTTCTCCCCCCACGCGATGGCCGCATCCAGCGGCATCTTTCCCGTCGCGTACTGCGCGAACATGTCGGGGATGATGTAGAGGTCCCATACCTGTTGCGACGCCGCGGTGGTAGGGCCGGGCCAGGACGGCGGCACGGTGACCTTGGCGACCTCGGGGATGAAGCGGTACTGCTTGTCACTCTTGTAGATGGCGTGCTTGGTCAGGTTGTTGAGGAACGGCATGTTGAATCCGCGGCCGGCCGCCACCCACTTGTCGAGGTTGTCGGGCTGGAAGTGGTAGCGCAGGAAGTCCTTGGCGAGGTCCACGTTCTTCCCGAAGTTCCAGACGCCGATGCACCAGAAACCCGTCGTCGCCTTGCGGTCGACGGGGCCCTTCGGCGTGTTGATGTGGTCGATCACCTCGGCGATCTCGCGCTGCGTGCCGGGCACGAGGACCTTGTCCTTCTTGGCGGACTCGTAGGCGCTGATCGGATTGTGGATGGCGATGCACTTGCCGGCGTTGAGGCAGCGGTTGTTGCTGGCGTCGTCCCACGC
>DAIQBJ010000256.1:0-3881 GCA_036781225.1 Gemmatimonadales bacterium
TTAGGCTTCGTTTATCTGTTCGTCTTCTCACTCGGCATGACCGCACTGCTCGCTGTCATTGGATTGTTCTCCGGCGCGATCGCGGCGCTGCCGAGGGCAGGCGTCTGGATGGCATGGATCAAAAAGGCGGCGGGTGTGGTTCTCTTGCTCATGGCGGAATACTACTTCGTGAAGGCTGGCCAGGTATGGTAGCTGCGCGCTTGGTACGTGGTGCGTGGTACGTGGGATTGCTGCTTTTGGCCCCTGTGCTGCTGCGCGCTCAAGACGTCATCGGTATTCCGGTTGGTGAAACCCCTCCCGCCGTCACACTCGAGAATCTGAACGGAGACTCCGTCGCTCTGTCGCAGTGGATCGGCAAGAAGCCGGTGATCGTCGAATTCTGGGCGACCTGGTGCCCCATTTGTGCCGAGCTGTTGCCGCGCATGGAAGAAGCGCAGAAGAAGTACGGCGATCGCGCGCAGTTTGTCGTCGTTGCGGTGGCCGTGAATCAGAGCAAGAACAGCGTGCGGCGGCATTTGGAGAAGCATCCCATGCCGTTCACGTTCTTGTGGGACGGGAATGGAGCCGCGGTACGCGCGTTCCAGGCGCCGTCGACGTCGTATATCGCGGTGCTGGATGCGAAGGGGAAGGTTGTCTACACGGGGGTCGGTGAGGACCAGGATATCAATGTTGCACTAGATAAGGCGTTCAACGGCGCAAAAAGGCGCGGTGAGTGACCGGTTAGATCACACCCACCGCGCCTTGGCGCGCCGTCAGTGCGCCGTTGAGTCTGCAGGCATGAGCTTGTTTATAGCGGCTCCGAGTTCAGTGTACGCCGTCGGATCGATCTCGCGGAACGGCGTCGCGCGATAGGCGATTTTGCCGTCAGGTCCCACGACAAAGAGATTGCGGTTCGTGACGCCGGGATACTTGGACATCGCGCCGTAGGCCTTGCCCACGACAGTCCCGGTATCGCTGGCAAACGCGAACGGATACTGAGCGTCACGCGCCCAGGAGGCGAGCGCGGTGTCGGCATCAGCGCTGATCGCGATGAGGACTACGTTGTGGCCGTCTTTGAAGAGCTGTGCGTACTGATCACGGTACGCATTCATTTGGATCGTTCAGCCCTTGGTTCGCGCCTTGTAGAAGAACGCAAGGACGACGGTCTTTCCTTTGTAATCGCTGAGTCGCACCGGAGGTTTGAGCGTGCCGTAGCGCGTCGCGCCGGGCATGCCGAAGTCGGGAGCGACGGCACCGACCTCCAGGGGCGGAGGCAATGGCGGCGCGGGTGGTGGCGCAGGAGCCGCCGTGGGCTGCTGCACCAGTGCGGCAAGAACCAGTGTCGTGAGCACGACGTCATCCTTGTGTAGTCGGTCAATAATCTACTTGTGTAACAGCTTCCACGCCTGCGCCCTTCATTTCTTCTCTCCCACGCCGTAGCGGGTGCGCAGGATGTCGAGGTGATGGCGCTCGTGACCGGGAATCATGAAGGCCAGCGCGCGCACACTGACCGGCTTGCCGCTCGCGGTACCGCGCCGCGGCCAAGCGTCGGTGTCGAAGGTACGGAGCAGGGCCAGCGTCGCGGCGCGCGCGGTGCGCAGCTCACCCACCAGATCGGCGAGCGACCGCGCATCGAACTTCGCGGCGGGGACGTAGGCATTCTCGTCGAATCCGGGGAGCGGCGTCGTGTCTCCGCGCGCGATCCGCAGGGCGCGATAGGCCATGATGCGCTCGACATCGGTGAGGTGCCCGACCACCTCCTTGATGCTCCATTTGCCGCGTGCGTAGCGGTACATCGCGTCGGCGTCGGAGAGGCCGTGGAGCACGGATGCCGTCTCCTCGATCTGCGCGGCGCACACAATCACGGGATCGAGCTCCGGGACCCGCTGGATGTAGCCGACGAAGTGCGCCGGGATTTCATCGGCTTCGGGACGTCCGACCGTTCGGGTCGTCATGCCGGCTTTCCTCCCAGCTCCGTCAGCGCCATCGCCTTCACGGTCTTGCTTTCCCCCGTCAGGATGCGGCGATGGTAGTCCACCTGGCCGAGGTGATAGGCGAGGTGGGTCGCGAAATGCGCGAGGAACGCACCGGTCGTCGAGCTGACGCCACCCACCGTTTCGGGGTACGGCCGGGCGAGCTCGGACTCGGAGATTTTGCCCATCCCCGTCACCACGGCGGCAATGGCATTGTCGATTTCGCGTAGCAGCTCGTTGCGTGGCACGTCGCGGCTCGCGAACTCGGCGTCGCGATTGCGGACGTAGCCGCTCTTGCCGAGCACGTTGCCGAGGAAGTACTGAATGTTCCCGGCGAGATGCAGTGCCAGGTTGCCGCCGGGGTTGGCGATCCCCGGCAGCACTTCCCACATGCCCTCGTCGCTCGGGTATGCCTCGATCTCGCGGCGCAGCGCCTTCAGCTCGCGCGTGATGACGTTGGTGATCCACTCTTTCATGACACCCTCCCAACACGCATGGAGACCGGCCAGCGCGCCAACCGCGGTTGCTGCGGCGTGCGCCAGGCGACGGCCAGGCTTTTTACCAATTCGTCCACCGGGTCCTGGTGGTGGTGCTTCATGAATGCTCGTGTCGCCGACCAGGTGCGGATGTAGCCGGCGACGTCATCCAGGGTCACGTGTTGCTCGATGACATACTCCGGTGCGGCGAATTCCTGGAACGGAAAATCGATAGTCCGATAACGCTCTTCGGTCAGGCGCCGTTCCGGCGGCCAAAACGGACCGACGATGCCGCTGTAAAAGCGCCGCACCACCGCATCGATCTCGGGCGTGATCTCGAACAGCGCGTAGGTCCAGACGGCAATGACACCGCGCGGGCGCAGGGTGCGGCGGACCTCGCTCCAGAAGCGGCCCCGGTCGAACCAGTGGACTGCCTGTGCGACCGTGACCAGATCGACGGATTGGTCGGCGACGCCGCTCTCCTCAGCCGGAGCGACGCGATACGTGACGTTGGGATGGGGCTCGGCATGATCGATCTGCATGCTGCTGGCGTCTGTGGCGATGACGTGAGTGAAGAACCGCGCCAGGCTGATCGCCGCCTGCCCCGATCCGGTGCCGACGTCCCAGGCGACGTCTCGCGCCGGCACTTCGCGCGCGAGAAACGCGAACAGCGCGTCGGGATACCGCGGCCGAAACGCCGCGTACGCCGCCGCCGCGCTGGAAAAGTGATCTGCGAACGTCACGGGCGGGTTGCCGGTGCTGCGGGTGCGGGTACGAGCGGTGGAGTGGCCCGTTGCGGCTGCTGGCAATCCGGCCACGCTCCGGGCTGACCGTTCGGCCGCGGCGGGAAGACGTCACGTTTCGCACGCGACATGTGGGTCGTATCCTCGGACGCGAGATAGACGAGCATCGCGGTCAGCGCGGCGTTGTTCTTCACATCGTCGAAACTGATCTTGTCGTAGGTGTCGCGGTTCGTGTGCCAGGTGTAACGGCCGTAGTCCCAGTCGCCCGAGCCAAGACCAAAGCCGGGGGCGCCGCACGATACGAACGACGCGTGATCGGTTCCGCCCCCGCTGGGCGCGCCGGGGAAATTGAATTTGATGTTGCGCGTAATGTCGGCGGGCACGCGCGACAGGTAACGTCCGAGATTCGCCGCCGCGTCCGGAAATCCGGACGCGCTCATCGTCTCGACACGCCCCGTGCCGTTGTCCTGGTTGAAGAGCGCCTGCAGGCCGTTCACGATTTCGGGATGATCGGCGACGTAGCCGCGTGAGCCGTTCAGGCCCTGCTCTTCGCCGCTCCAGTGACCCACGAGGATCGTGCGGCGCGGATTCGGATAGACGAGCTTCAGAATGCGCATCGCCTCGAGCATCGTGATCGTGCCGGTGCCGTTGTCGGTCGCGCCCGAGCCGCCGTCCCAGGAATCGAAATGGGCCGAGAGCATCACGTACTC
>DAIQBJ010000257.1:0-3787 GCA_036781225.1 Gemmatimonadales bacterium
GATCGTCACGTGGGCGGTTTCGTCGAGCGATGACGCGGTTTTCGCGGGATATTTTGCCTCAGGCGCAAGCGCATAGTCTCGACAAGCGACGGTTCAAGCAGTGTAGGCGGTCGAGGCCACCTTTCTACCCCACATGAACTCAACTGGTATATAAAGAATGCCTCACGGAGGAGAACGTGACCTCTGTCAACTCCAAAAACACCGTGCCTTTCGAGGCATCAATTCCAGATGGTGCGGTTCCACTGGAATCGATCCTCTGCACGGAGGAGTTCCGACATCGCCCGTGGCGTGCGCCCGACTACAAGAAGGAGAACCGTGCGCTCGTGGCACTTTCGAGCGCGCTGGCCGACTCTCCGCACACGATTCTTCAGACGCTGGCCGAGACGATCCTGAACGTCACCGAGTCCGACTCATCCGGCGTTAGCCTGCTTACGACGCATGACGGAGGGAAGAGGTTCTATTGGCCGGCGATCGCCGGCATGTGGAAACCGCACATCGGCGGCGGGACTCCGCGCGACTTCGGTCCTTGCGGAGACGTGCTCGATCGTAACTGCACACTGATGTTTCGACACTTCGAGCGGCGGTACACTTACTTCTTGCCTATCACGCCTCTCGTGGAAGAGTGCTTGCTGGTTCCGTTTTACGTCGGAGGCGAAGCCGTCGGGACGATATGGGCGATCATGCACGATGATCATCGCAGGTTCGACGCGGAAGATGAGCGCCTCATGAATACCCTCGGCCAATTCGCCTCCCTTGCGTATCAAACGCGGGCGTCGATTGACGAATTCAAATTCCAAGTCGCCGAGCGCGAAAAAGCTGAATCAGCGCTGCGCGAGCTCACCGATGCGTTGGAGATTCGAGTTCGAGTCAGGACCGAAGAGCTGGAACAGCGGAACAACGAAGTCAGGAGATTGCGCGATCAGCTCCACAAAGAGAACATCGCGCTCCGGCAGGAGATCGAGCAGACCTCGATGTTCGATGAGATCGTGGGGTCTTCGCGGCCCCTGCGGCGTGTACTCGGGGAAGTGGAGAAGGTGGCACCCACGGACTCGACTGTCCTCATTAACGGTGAGACCGGGACGGGCAAGGAGTTGATCGCCCGGGCCATCCACAAACGGTCGACGCGAGCGAGCGGCGCCTTCGTCGCCGTCAATTGCGCGGCAATCTCTCCCGCGTTAGTGGCCTCCGAGCTCTTTGGCCACGAGAGAGGCGCGTTTACCGGAGCCACTCAGCGCCGTATGGGTCGATTCGAACTCGCCGACGGTGGCACGATCTTCCTCGACGAGATTGGCGATCTCCCGGCTGAGACGCAGATATCGCTCCTCCGGGTGATTCAGGAGGGCGAGTTCGAGCCTGTCGGACGAAGCCGCCCAACCAGCGTTAACGTTCGGATTCTGGCGGCAACGAACCGTGACCTGCCAGCCGCCGTCTCCAAAGGCGCGTTCCGCCAGGACCTGTTCTACCGATTGAACGTCTTCCCGATTGCCATGCCATCGCTCCGGGAACGATCAGAGGATATCCCGCTGTTGGTCGAGTACTTCGTCGAGCGGTACGCCCGGAAGACCGGAAAGGTGATTGGCAGCGTTGAGAGACAGACCCTGGATCTGTTCAAGGCCTATCACTGGCCCGGCAACATACGAGAGCTCCAGAACGTGATTGAGCGGGCCGTGATTCTGTGCGAAGGCGGGGTGTTCCGCATCGACGAATCCTGGCTGAGTGGTGAGAGCGCGTCCGCACGTGCTGATTCGTTGACCGCAACCCTCATCGATCGGGAAAGGGAAATGATCGAGGCGGCGCTCGAGGCGACGCACGGCCGCGTTTCGGGGCCCGGTGGCGCAGCGATGAAACTCGGCATGCCCCGTCAGACTCTCGAGGCGAGGATTGCGAGCCTGGGTATCAACAAGCATCGATTCCGAGTCTGACCCTTCTTTGCTGGATGCCTGGTTCGTGGCATTTGCCGTGAACTGGGCGGCGAGTTGGTCTTCAGATCTATAGAAATCAACAGGTTAGCTCTGGCAGCCGTCTTGCCGAAGGTCTGGCGCAACCATGACCTTCGAGATCAGGACGGATTCGGACCGGATGCCTGTCCAATTGATGTCCGTCTGTTCAACAGGCGACACATCAAGGCTTCAGAGCTCTAACCCTTCGCTTATCCGCCAAACGCGCGACCACCAATTCCAACCACTAGCGAGTCCGCGCACCTACGAATTGGGGTCGTGCGGCGATTCATCCTTGTCAGCGCGATTGAGTTTCCAATTGCCGCCCCGTTTGCCCAAGTTCGCGCGACCGGCGACGCGACGATGACCTGCAGGATCGACAGAGTAGGGATTGGAGCGGGTGTCGTTCTGCGTCTCAGTGGGCGGATTACGGGAAACGCCCTCGACGTCCTTCGCACCGCGCTTGAGGAGAGCCGCATCGTCGCCATCGACCTCGCAGAGATAGAACTGGTCGACCGCGATGCCGTAATCGTCCTCGCAGCAGGTGAGTCGAGCGGAATCGAACTCAGACGCTGTCCGCCGTTCATCCGCGAGTGGATCACGCGAGAGCGGGACCCCGAGTAGCACTCCGAGTATTGACAAGACCGCAGAAGCAGCCGCTCAGCGACTGCGAAGGAGGCCGAGATGACAAAGGTCGCAGATGTAGTGGAGGCAACGGCGATTCGCCCGTTTCAGGTGAACGTTCCGGAGGCAGAACTCAGCGAATTGCGCAGGCGTGTCAAAGCGACCCGTCTGCCCGAGCGCGAGACCGTCTCAGATTTCTCGCAGGGCGTCCCGCTCGACACCGTCGAGAAGCTCGCCCGTTACTGGGCCGCGGAGTACGACTGGCGCAAGGTGGAAGCGCGGCTCAATGCCGTGCCGAACTTCATCACCGAGATCGACGGTCTCGACATCCATTTCATTCACGTGCGTTCGAAGCACGAGAATGCCTTGCCCGTCATCATCACCCACGGCTGGCCGGGCTCCATCGTCGAGCAGCTCAAGCTCATCGAGCCGCTGACCAATCCGACGGCACACGGCGGCAGCGCCGCGGATGCCTTCCACGTGGTGATTCCGTCGATTCCGGGCTACGGCTTCTCGGGAAGGCCCTCCGGCACCGGATGGGGACCGGAACGAATCGCGCGTGCTTGGGTGGTGCTGATGAATCGCCTCGGGTACACGAAGTACGTCGCGCAGGGCGGCGACTGGGGGGCGGTCATCACCGACATGATGGGCTTGCTCGCGCCCCCAGAGTTGCTCGGCATTCACACCAACATGCCGGGAATTTTTCCAGCCAACATCGACGGGGCCGCCTTTTCCGGCGCGCCGGCGCCAGCAGGTCTCTCCGCCGATGAGAGAGTCGCCTACGAGCGCCTGCAGTTCGTCTACCAAAAAGGTATCGGCTACGGGTACCAGATGGGGCTGCGACCGCAGACGTTGTACGGCATCGCGGATTCGCCCGTGGGGCTGGCGGCCTACTTCCTCGATCATGACGCGCGCAGCCTGGAGCTGATCGCGCGCGTCTTCGACGGGAAGTCGGAGGGCCTCACGCGAGACGACGTTCTCGACAACATCACGATCGCCTGGCTGACGAACACGGGGATTTCCGGCGCGCGCCTCTATTGGGAATACTGGGGGAAGGGGTATTTCAACGCCAAAGGCGTCTCCATCCCGGCTGCCGTGAGTGTCTTCCCTGACGAACTCTATCCGGCCCCGCGGAGTTGGTCCGAACAGGCCTATCCGAAGCTGATTCACTACAATAGGCTTCCCAAAGGCGGGCACTTCGCCGCCTTCGAGCAGCCGAAGTTCCT
>DAIQBJ010000258.1:0-3751 GCA_036781225.1 Gemmatimonadales bacterium
GGCGCCCCCGAATCCTCCGAACGCCGCCTCCTGCCAGCGCAATGCATTCTCCCGCTGTTTCCGCTCGATCGCCTGTTGCTGCCCGTCGCGCCATTTCTTGTAGGCCTTGACCTGATCGCCCGTCAGGAACTTGCGGAGGTTGTCTTCGAACTTGTCTTGTCGATCCTTCAAGTATTTGCCGAGTTACTGCAGTCGCTCGACGTAGTACATCGCGGCCGGGCGGTCGCCCGATTCCAGCCGCTCGTTCATCTTGGTCGTGGCGACGTCGGCGCTGTCACGCTGCGGCTGGGTGGCCACCATGAACGAGTCGTAGACCTGCGTGTAGCGGCGTGCCTGATCCTCAGTGAGCTGGAGGATGACGCGCGCGGTGCCGGAGTCGAGCGGCCCCTCGAGCTCGATGCCCGGCAGTCTGGGCGCGTCGGGCTCGTAGCGCCGCGGCGGCGCCATGCCGCCGGACTGACCGTACTGCGCGACGACGCTGGCCGGCAGGAGCGCAAGTGTTGCGGTGATGAACATGTATGGCAGCGAGGATTTCATGAGGCTGGTCCTTGTGTGTATTGACGTCTGATGCGTTAGACGACAGTCCCGTCGCGTTGCTAACACGGCTAGCGCAGTCGCGGAAGTTTCGGCGGTTTGGGTCCGTGCCGGACGGCGCCGCGCACGGGCACATAGTCGAGGGGTTCGCCGCTGCGCGCGCACCGCAGGAGCAGGCCACCGCGGCTCATGTCCCCCCGGCCCGCAAACGTGGCGGGGAAATAGAGCCGATCGCCGAACACGTCGAGCAAGGGTCCCACGTACTTGTCCGTCGCCACGCTGCCGAGCAGCACCACGCGGTCATCCGAACCCATCCCCTGCGCGAGCGCGACGGCGTCGCGCACGAGTGGCTCACGAAACGCCGGCACCGCCTCGTCCACCGGCACGCCCGCCATCCTGCACAGATCGTCCAGGCGAATCAGCACGTCGGCCGGAAGCAGCCCTCGGCCCGGTGTGATGACGTAGGCTCGGCCGAACCGCGTGGCGTACGCCAGCTTGCCGCGAAAATACAGACTGCTCATGAACGTGAACACTTCGCCCAGCGACGCGCCGCCGTTGGCCAGCTGTGTCGTGAGCGGGGAGGTCCGGCTGTTGATCAGCTGCTGTGCTCGGGTCCCGGCGCAGCTTGCGGGCGACAGCAGGAAGACATGCATGACCGTACAATAGCGAGCATTCAACCCAGTGTCATCATCACCGGCGCGTGATCGCTGGTGCCGACATCGGCCTGGACGATGCAGCCGGAGGCCCGCGCCGCGAGTGAACGAGACGCCAGCACATAATCGAGTCGCCAACCGATGTTGCGGGCCCTGAGGTTGCGCCACGGCGCCCACCAGGTAAACAGGTTGGGATTGTCGGGATCGAATTGCCGGCTCATGTCCACGAGCTCGGTGCCGAGCAGCGTTTCGAACAGGGCGCGCTCCTCGGGCCGCTGGCCTACCGCATTCGGCTTGCGCTCTTTGGGATGCACATCCATCTCCGAGCGCGCGATGTTCAAGTCGCCGCAGAGCATCAGCGCGCGCCCTTCGGCCGCCAGGCGCGCGGACCAATCGATGAGGCTATTGACGAATGCCAGCTTCGCGGGGTAGTCCTTGCCGCCGTTGGGCACGTAGACCGAGGCGATCACGAGGTCGCCGTGCTCGACCTGGACGATGCGGGATTCCCGGTCGAAGGGCGGGTGACTGAACACCGGATCGACGGCGAAGAGGTTCTTGCGGATGTGGAGCGACACGCCGGAATACCCCTTGAGCGTATGCCAGTAGGCGTGGTAGTCCGCCACGCGGCATTCGGCCGGGATCTGCGCGGCGGTCGCCTTCAGCTCCTGCAGGCAGACGATGTCCGGCCGGTCGCGCTGCAGCCACTCGCACAGCTGGGCCGCGCGGGCCCTGATCCCGTTCACGTTCCAGGTCGCGATCTTCACGCCCGAATGATAAGCCCTTGACGGCAGGGCGGCCGCGTGTACATTACCAACAAGTTATGAAACCATCTGGTTATAATCTCGACGCCACCTTCGCCGCGCTGGCGGATCCCACGCGCCGGGCGATCCTGGCCCGGCTGGCCACGGGGCAGGCGACGGTGAACGAGCTGGCGGCGCCGTTCGCCATGAGCCAGCCCGCGATTTCCAAGCATCTGAAAGTGCTGGAGCGCGCGGGCCTGATCAGCCGCGGCCGCGAGGCGCAGCGCCGGCCCCGCAAGCTGGAGCCGCGCCCGCTCACCGAAGCGACCGATTGGATCGACCGCTACCGGCGGATCTGGGAGGCGAACTACAAGCGGCTCGATGCCGTGCTGCAGGAGCTGAAGCTCAAACAGAAAAAGACCGTGGACGGACTGCTCGAAGACGTACGACCCAGGCCGAGGAAGAGGAGAGTCAAATGACGAAGACCGCAGCCCTGCAGATTGCGACCCCGTCGGATCGCGAGGTGGTGATCACGCGCGTGGTCGATGCGCAACGCGGGATGGTGTTCGATGCCCACACGAAACCCGACCTGATCCAGCGCTGGCTGCTCGGGCCACCCGGCTGGACGATGCCGGTGTGCGAGATCGATCTGCGCGTGGGCGGCAGGTACCGCTATGTCTGGGAGAGCGCAGACGGGCACAAGATGGCGATGGGCGGAACGTTCACGGAGATCGTGCGGCCCTCCCGGATCGTCGCGACTCAAGCTTTCGACGAGGATTGGACGGGGGGCGAAACGATCGTCAGCACCGAGATTGTCGAGCAACGCGGCAAGTCGACGATCACGACGACGGTCCGCTACGCGTCGCGTGAAGCCCGGGACGCCGCGCTGCAAACGGGAATGGCGCAGGGAATGGAAGCGGGGTACGAACGGCTGGACGACTTGCTCAAGGAGATGACCCATGCCTAACCAGAAGATCACCCCGTTCCTCTGGTTCGATAACCAGGCGGAAGAGGCGGCGCAGTTCTACACCTCGATCTTCAAAAACTCCAAGATCCTCCACGTCAGCCGCTACGGTGATGGCGGACCGGGACCGAAGGGTTCGGTCATGGTCGTGAACTTTCAACTCGCGGGCCAGGGAGTCACGGCGCTGAACGGCGGGCCGCGCTTCAAGTTCAGCGAGGCGTTCTCGTTCGTCGTGAACTGCGACACGCAGCAGGAAATCGACGACTACTGGGGCAAGCTCACATCCGGCGGCGGGGAAGAGAGCATGTGCGGCTGGCTCAAGGACAAGTTTGGCTTCTCCTGGCAGATCGTGCCCACCGAGCTCGGGAAGCTGATGGGTGACAAGGATCCCCAGAAAGCGAACCGCGTGATGCAGGCACTGCTCAAGATGAAGAAGCTCGACATCGCCAAGCTCACAGCGGCCGCGGCAGGTTAGCCGTTCACCGTCCGCATCCCGCCTTCCGGGTAGCGCGCCCCTGCCGCGCTGCCCACTTCGTCCAGCTCCTCGAGCTCGGCGCCCGACACCGTCACGGTGAGGGCGCCGACGTTTTCTTCGATGTACTTGCGCTGCTTGGTGCCGGGGATCGGGACGATGTCGTCGCCTTGGGCGAGCAGCCACGCCAGCGCGAGCTGGCCGGGCGTGCAGCGCTTCCTGCGGGCGAGTGCCGCGACACGCGTGACGAGGTCGAGGTTTTTCTGGAAGTTCTCGCCCTGAAACCGCGGGTGGTTCTTGCGCCAGTCACCTTCCGGAATGGCCTCGGGACGCTTGATCTGGCCGGTGAGAAACCCGCGGCCGAGGGGACTGTAGGCCACGAATCCGA
>DAIQBJ010000259.1:0-3675 GCA_036781225.1 Gemmatimonadales bacterium
ACGGACCAGCACCGACAGCGTCATCGACACGCCCAGCATTCCGGCGATCGTTCCCGCGCCGAACGCCGCGAAGTAGATCAGTCGCGAGCTCGCATCGGGCGCGGCCGCGACGAGCAACGCGGCTATGGCGCCGCTCCCCGCCAATCCGTGCGCGACACCGAAACCGAGTGACCGGCGAGCATCGACCGCCGCGTGGGCGTGGCGATGGGTCGCATCACTCGCGTGGCTGTGAAGATGGAAGTGCGGCGGTGTGACGGGGTGCGCGTGCGCATGCATGTGCCACCGCCCCCGGGCGTAACGCCAGATCACCGTGGCTCCGAGCAGGACCAGCAGGGCCGCGACGAGCAGCTCGGCAGCGGGCCAGAAGCGGTCCGGGAGATGGACGCCGAGCACGATGATCAGCAACGCGACCACGCCGACTGTCCCCGTGTGCCCGAGGCCCCACACCAGGCCAAGCCGGGCCGCGCTCCGCAGCCGCGCGGCGGGACGTGTCGCAAGTGTCGACACGGCCGCGAGATGGTCGGGCTCGAAGGCGTGGCGCAGCCCCAGAATGAGACCGATTCCTGCTACCGTGACGACGTTGGGACTCATGAGGGGGCTCAATCTAGCCTATTCTGTATGAAGAATCCTTGAATACAACCCTTTGCGGCACATAGCTATCCAATCCCGTGCATGCCCCGACAGGTGCTCGAGGACACTCTGACTGCTGATTCGATAGCGGCCGACACGGCTCTCGCTGCAAGCGGGGATGCCACAGCGTTCGAGCGCCTGTACCGGACCCACGTAGCCCGGGTCCATACGCTGGTACGGCGCATGCTCGACGCCGATGAGGCCGATGACGTGACCCAGGATGTCTTCATTCGAGCCTGGCAAAAGCTGTCGACGTTCCGCGGTGAGTCGGCGTTTGGAACGTGGCTGCACCGGTTGGCGGTGAACGTCGTGCTCGCGCGACGAAAAAGCGTGGGCGTGGAGCGGGGCCGGTTCATCAATGACGCCGAGCCGCTCGACGACGTGTCCGGCAAGCCTATGACGCCGGAGTTGTCGCTGGATTTCGAGGAGGCGCTGGCCCGGCTTCCTGAAGGAGCACGGCAGGTGTTCGTGTTGCACGATGTGGAAGGCTATCGCCACGACGAGATCGCGCGCATGCTCGGCGTCGTGCCGGGCACGTCGAAATCGCAGCTGCATCATGCGCGGATGGCACTGCGGAGGCACTTGGATCGATGAACGACATGTGGATGAACCGGCTCTCGGAATATCTGGACGGCGAGCTCGACAACACCGAGCGCACCGCGCTCGAGGCACACCTCGCGACCTGCGGGGAGTGCTATGCGACACTCGGCGAGCTCCGCCAGGTGGTTGCGCAGGCGAAGCAGCTCGAGGATACACCGCCGGCGACGGACCTGTGGTCCGGAATCGCGACCCAGATTCGGCGCGGATCGGTCGTTGACCGCCCCGTCCGTCGGGACCGCCGCCGGTTCAGTTTGACCATCCCGCAGTTGTTAGCCGCCAGCATCGCGCTCGTGTTGCTGTCGAGCGGTGGGGCGTACATGGCCCTGCGCCCGGGGACGTCGAAGGTCACCCCGCAGCTTACGGCCAGTCGACAGCGGGGAATCGGCACGGTTGCGACGTGGACCGGCCCGACCGACGCGGCGATCGCCGACCTGCAGGCCACGCTGACGGAGAATGAGCGTCGCCTCGATACGACGACCGTGCGAATCGTGCGGCAGAACCTCGCCATCATCGACCGGGCGATTGCGGAGGCACGAATCGCGCTGCAAAAAGACCCGGGCAACGCGTACTTGAACCTTCACCTCGCCGACACAATGCGGCGCAAGGTGGAGTTGCTGCGGCGTGTGAACGACATCGCCGCCCAGTCCTAGGAGGAGCACAGACATGGTTGCAACGCTGGCCGCCGCGATGCTGGTTGCTGTCGCATCGCAAAGACAAACCGATACGACGTTCGCCGTGCCGGCCGGCGCTAGCCTCTCGGTGAACAATTTCGGCGGGGGCATCACGGTCCACGCCTGGAGCGAGAACCGCGTCAAGGTGCATGGCGATGTAGGACGCCGCGGACGGGTCGAAGTCTCCCTGGTCGGCAACACCGTGGTCGTCAGGACGGGCAGCCGCGAAGGCGCGCCCTCCGTGATCGACCTCGATATCACGGTGCCGCAGTCGATGGGCCTCACGCTCGGGGGGACGTACGCCGACATCACGGTCGAGGGCGTGCAGGGCCCGATCAGCGCCGAGACGGTGAACGGCGAAATCAACGTGCGTGGCGGCAAAGGCACTGTCACGCTGCACTCCATTCAGGGCGGCGTGACACTCGCCGATGCCTCGGGCCGTATCGAGGTGAACTCCGTCAACGAAGACATCGAGCTGTCGAACGTGACCGGCGAAGTCAAGGTCGAAACGACGAACGGCGAGATCATGCTCAACGGGATTCAGTCCTCCAGCGTCGATGCCGGTACGATCAATGGGGACGTGACGTACGAGGGCACCGTTACCGACGGCGGCTCCTACAGCTTTGGATCGCACAACGGCGACATCACGGTTTCCATCCCGGAGCGCGCCAACGTCACCATCACCGTGGCGACTGCGAATGGCGACATCGACGCGAGCTTCCCGCTGCCCATGACCAATACCGCCGGCAAGCATCGCAAGACGTTCAAGCTCGGTACCGGCAGCGCCCGGATGGAGCTGGAGTCGTTCCAGGGAGACATCGAGCTGCGGCGGCCGCAGGAGATCCGCGAGCGCATCGGGGAGCACAAGCGCGATCACCACAACGACAACGATCACGACTTCGACAAGGATCACGACCGCGATACGAGCTTCTCATCTCATTTCGACGCGGGGACGTGGAACTACGCCGCCCGCTACGCGAAAGCGTACGCCCCGAAGTACGCGAAGGCATATGCTCCGCAGTACGCTCGCGCATACGCGCGTATGTATGCGCGTACTTACAAGCGGGCGTATCGTGACACTGACACGACCTCGCACTGAGCGGAGGATCATAATGCGAACCATCATGACCGTGGCTGCGCTGTCTCTGGCGGCGCTTTCCACGGCGACAGCGCAGGATTTCAACTGGCACGGCCGTATCGCGGCAGGGAAGCGGCTGGAAGTGAAGGGCGTGAGCGGCGACGTGCGGGCGGTGCTGGCGAGCGGCGCCGAGGCCGTGGTCAACGCGCGCAAGCACGCGCGGCGCTCCGATCCCGACGACGTCGAGATCAAGGTCGTGCAATCGGATGAAGGCGTGACGATTTGCGCCGTCTACCCCACGCCGCCGCGCGCTCGCGAGGAGAACAGCTGCGAGCCCGGTGACCGCTGGCACTCGAACACCGACAACAACGACGTAACGGTTGACTTCGAGGTGCAGGTGCCCGCAGGCGTCGAGTTCAACGGCCAGACGGTGAACGGCGAGATGTCGGCCGAGGGCCTGAAGGGGGACGTGAAGGCCAGCACCGTGAACGGCAGCGTGCGCGTCACGACGACCGGGCTCGCCGAGGCGTCGACCGTGAACGGGTCGGTGTACGTGCAAATGGGTCGAGCGAACTGGGACAACGAGCTCGAGTTCAGCACGGTAAACGGCGGGATCACGCTGATTCTTCCTTCCGGACAGCTCAACACCGAGGTTCGGGCCAATACCGTCAACGGCGAGATCGAGAGTGACTGGCC
>DAIQBJ010000260.1:0-3576 GCA_036781225.1 Gemmatimonadales bacterium
GTGATCTGCTCCCGGGCGTATTCTTCGAGCCACACGCTCTTGTCCACTACGAGCGCGAGCAGGTTGTAGTACTCGCGAAGGGTTGCGCGCTCGTGATCCAGCGCTTCACCCAGGATCTGGGTGATGTCGTGTTTGTGGGACTCGACCAGCTTGCCGATGTTGAGCGACGGATGGCCGCCGAGCGACGTCACGTGTTCGCCGGCCATGGCCGCATGGTTCATACCCTCCGTGGCCTGGTTGCGCATCCAGCCGATGATCGGAATACGCGCGTGGCCGAAGACCATCAGCGAGTAATGCAGATAGCGGACCACGCCCGCGAGCTCGAGCTCCAGAATGGTATTGAGGCTGCCTATGACTTTCTTGGAATCGATCTTGTCGTGCTCACTGCGCATGATGTCCTCCCCCGGTGGTGGATGCAGGTTCTCAACTTGAGAATACGCCTTACGCGGGACGCTCCCTCGTATGCGGACGCGACCACCGAGTCGTTAGGCCCGGTCGGGTAGAAGTTCGCACGTCAACTACGTTCGTCGTACCGGGTCAGTTGACGCGCAGCCCGGACTCGCTACCGAGTCCCTCACCCACCATTGCCGCCTCTTCGGGTGTGGCGTAGATACCGTGCGGCTCGTCGCCACAAGGGATCAGCGGGTCGTGGCCTAGTGACGGGCGGCGGCGCCTTCATACTGTATTGGTGGACCTCGTAGCGGCCGAGCTGGTGCATCTCGCTGATGTCAAAGTCCGGTTGGCGCCCCGCCCATACGTCTAGGGCCGATGCGGTGAGCCCGCCACAGTGCCACGTCGCGTACATCTTGAATTGCGTCAGACACAGCGGGGTCAAGTACCCACGCGCGTATTCTTCCCAAATCGCGAGAGCGACGCCCGGCGCGTGGGCCTGCGACCAATTGTCGAAAATCACCGCACCCCCAGGCCTGAGCAGGCGATGCGCGATCAAAATGTCGGCGCGGACATCCACATAGGCGTGACCGCCGTCAACGTGAATCAGGCGGAATTGAGCGGCAAGCCGATCCCGATCAATCTCGTGCGACCGGCCGACGATGATGTCAGGCAGCGTCCGGTGAAAGCGTTCATAATTTTGCTCAAACTCACCGCGCCGGAACCCTTGATGGGGCAGCGCTTGCTCCGCCAAAGTCTCAGCGCCGGACCGCCCGGTGTCCTCGAAGGTGTCGCAGACAAAAAGTCGCTCGCCGGCTTGCACACAATAGCCCAGCAGAATCGCGCTCTGCCCGTAGGACACCCCGATCTCGAGAAAATCTCCGCTAACTCCCGCGGTACGCTGGAGCTCGTCAATGGCGAGCATGACGCGCGCATCGACATCTTGCAGCGAGCCGCGCACCGTCTGTTTCTGGTGTAGGTATTCCGCGACCGTTGGGTTCATCGGATGAGGTGTCGCGCCATGGGTGACTGCTCCCTTGGGCGGCTCAGCTTCACCGTCTCCAGGCCGCTCCGGCTACGAGACTGCGGTGGGGACCGCTATTCTCCGTAGACGATCGTCGTGTACTTCGCGTAGATACCCAAGATGTTCATCGTCTCGTGATCCACGTGATGAATCTTGGTAATACCGCCGTTGCTTGCAGCCGCCGAGATGCTGGCGTCGCCCGTCGCGAACAGGACGATACCCCAGGCTTCGGCCCTTCCCATCTTAGGACTAGTCGTGGCCGGGCCTGCTGCTACCGGTCCCTTCATGCTGAAGGTGACCGGAGCGAGCACAGGCCCGTGGCCTAGGGCGCAGCCTGCGATCAACGCCGCGCAAGACAACGCGAGCACCAAACTCTTCAACATGGCTTCCCCCTTCTCTCGCGGCCCGCTTTTGCCGCCTCGTCGGCCTTGCGCGCCTCTGAACCCGCAGCCGAGGATGCCCAGCACACGCTCGAAGGCGACGAGGCCGACGACATGCAAGACTTGTACCCGCAGTTGCGGAGGGGCCCTCGCTCAAAACGAGTTGTCGCTTGGAGACCCGCCGAGAGGAGCGACAGCTTGCGTCGTGCAAACTAACTCCCACATATCTCAGCAGAGTCGGAGAGTTCACGTCGCGGAGAAACAGCTATCCCGCCTCGATGTCGGAGCAGCATCGAACGGACATCCCGAAATTTCTGGCACCCGAGTGCGTACGTATTACCAGGTGAGTCTGCGAGGCTACACACCACAACCAACCCTAGACGTCGGATTCTGTGGGGCCTCGCGGCGTTCCTGATTCTACTCGGTCGGCTATGATGACCCTCAGAAGCCCGATGGCTAGTCGACGCCGCCTCGTCGTCATTCTGGGTCTGGCCACTTTGCTGGGAGTGCTGGGCCTTGGCTGTCAGTCGATACCGCCCTCAGACGCTCTCGCCCCGGCTCGACCGCCGAGCGTCGCGCCCATTCCCGCGCCCCGGTCGGCAGCGGCTGCGGCAGCAGGCTCCGAAGCAAGGTACCTCCACTGGCTGGTGGAGCATTCAATGCTCCACCAGGCGGAGATAGCGGGCCGCCGATACACGGGCCAAAGCCAGCTGTGGCAACATCCGTACGCCGAGCCGCAGCCGCGCGCTGCCTCGGCCCTGGCCTCGGTGTGGTTCACCGCGTATCCGACGGCTCAAATCACCCGGCCTGGAGAGTCGGTGCTGCACAGCTTGGGCGACCCCGAACTGTGGCGTCTCTTCCGTGAGATCGGCATCACGGCGGTGCACACCGGGCCCATGAAGCGGGCCGGCGGGATTCGCGGGTACGAGTTCACGGCGACCATCGATGGGAATTTCGATCGGATCAGCAGCGAGATCGATCCGGCGTTCGGAACCGAGGACGAGTACCGGTCGATGGTCCGGCACGCCCGCGACAACGCCGCCGTGGTCATCGGCGACATCATTCCGGGCCACAGCGGCAAGGGCGCTGACTTCCGCCTGGCCGAACGTCGCTACGGTGATTATCCCGGCATCTACCATATGGTCGAGATCCCGACGAAGGACTGGGGCCTGCTGCCCGCCGTCCCGCCCGGCAGGGACTCGGTCAATCTCAAGCCCGAGGTGGTCGACCAGCTCAAAGCGCACGGCTATATCGTCGGACAGCTGCCCCGTACCATCTTCTACGAGAAGGGCGTCAAAGAGAGCGACTGGTCGGCCACCGAAGCGGTTGTCGGCACCGACGGCACGACACGTCGGTGGGTGTACCTGCACTACTTCAAGGAGGGACAGCCAACGTTCAACTGGCTCGATCCCACCTTCGCCGCGCCGCGGCTGGTTGCGGGAGACGCCATCCACTCTCTGGGCCGACTCGGCGAGCGCATGCTACGTCTCGACGCCAACGGTTTCCTCGGCATCGAAATGAGATCGGGCAACGACCGGGCCTGGTCAGAGGGGCATCCGCTCTCGGTCACCGCTAACCAGCTCATCGCCGGGCTCGTGCGCAAGCTCGGCGGTTTCACCTTCCAGGAGCTCAACCTGACCCTCGAGGACATTCAGGCCATGTCCCACGGGGGCGCAGATCTCTCGTACGACTTCGTGACGCGGCCCGCCTATCACCATGCCCTCGTTACCGGCGATGCCGAATTTCTGCGCCTCATGCTCGGCCTCCAGAAGTCGTACCGGA
>DAIQBJ010000261.1:0-3537 GCA_036781225.1 Gemmatimonadales bacterium
CGCTCCCACTCGAGCAGCAGCTGGTTGCAGGCGCTCAAGTGCTCGCGGCTCTCGGCCAGGAACAGCTCGGCGTACTGCGACAGGTCCATGAGGTGACTATCCCAGCACGCGCTGGACGGCTTCGAGCACGCGGGAGGGTTGAAATGGTTTGACGACGAAGTCCTTGGCGCCAGCCTGAATCGCTTCCACCACGAGCGCCTGCTGCCCCATGGCACTGCACATCAGAATCTTGGCGTCGGGATCGTGCTTGACGATCTCGCGGACGGCATCGATGCCTCCCATCTCGGGCATCACGATATCCATCGTCACCAGGTCGGGCTTCAGCTGGCGATACTTCTCCACCGCCTGGGTCCCGGTCTCGGCCTCGCCGACGACCTCGAACCCGGCCTGCGCCAGGATGTCGTTGATCATCGTGCGCATGAAGATGGCGTCGTCACAGACGAGAACCGTGTGGCTCACCGCTCGCTCCTTGAGTAGTCAGAACCGGCCCCAACAGCGCCGCTATATCCAGCAGGATGAACAACTCACCGTGGCGGCGCCCCACCGCTCGGACCAACGTGGGGTCGACCCCGGGCAGCCCGGTGCCGTCTTCCAGCGTCGTGTCCCCTCTGCCTCCTCCACCTACTGCCAGCATGTCGACGACTTCGTCCACCGTAAAGCCGATCAGCTTGCGACCTGGTCTGTTCTCACCCTCACCTTGGCCCAGCTCGAAGATGATGACAACGGAGGATGGCGCGGCAGGAGGCTCTTGCCCTAACGCACGCCATCCCTCCACGACAGTCACCAGCGTGCCGCGGACGTTCACGAGCCCCGCGACGACCGGAGGCGCGCCCGGAATACGCGTCGTTGGGAGGCGCGGGAGAATCTCCCGCACTTGATCGACCTCGGCCGCACACGCGAGGGTGCCCACACGGAACACCAAAAGGCGGGCGGTTACGAGGCTTCCTTCACTCATCGGATGCGAAGAAGCCAAGGTAATGCAAGGGTTTAAGCTGAGCAAGTAAATTCGCGTCCCCGGCCGCTGCGGCGAGCGCCGGACGCAAATCGGCGGGCCATTCCGACGTGAGGGTGAGCGGCACGCCCGTCACCGGATGCGCCAGCGATAACGACGCAGCATGGAGCAGTTGGCGCGGCGCGAGCGCCTCGAGCCGCTCGGCTGCCACGCGCGCCGACGGCGTGACGCGCCGGCTGCCGCCGAATGAGTACTCGCGATCCCCGACAACCGGACAGCCGACGTGGGCGAGATGCACGCGAATCTGATGCGTGCGTCCGGTGCCGAGACGAATGCGGAGCAGATCGCTGTGCGCGAAGCGCGCGACGAGCGCGGCATGCGTCACGGCATGACGTCCGCCCTGGGCGACGGTCATGCGCTTGCGCTCTTGGGGATGACGGGCGATCGGCGCCTCGATGTCGACGGGACTCTTGCGCAAATGGCCCCAGACGAGCGCGGCATAGACGCGCTTCACCTGCCGCCGCTCCATCGCACTGGCCAGCCGGCGATGCGCGAGATCGCTCTTTGCGACGACGAGCAATCCCGACGTGTCGCGGTCGAGCCGGTGCACGATGCCCGGCCTTCCCTCCGTCGAGCCGCGCGACAGCTCCGTGCCCCGCCCCACGAGCACATTCACGAGCGTGTCGTCCCAGTGTCCCGGGCCGGGATGCACGACGAGTCCGGCGGGCTTGTCGAGCACTGCCAGGTGCTCGTCTTCGTACACAAAATTCAAGACGGCGTGAGCAGGCGCGTAACTGCGGGGCGGTTGTTCGTCAGGCAGCGCGACGGTCACTTCGACGCCGCGCTCCAGGACGGCAGAAGCGCGGAGCGCCTTGCCGCGCGCGGTCACGCGCTTGTCGGCGATGAGGCGTCCGGCTTGGGTACGGGAGATGGCGAGCTGGTCGGCGAGAAAACGATCGAGGCGGTCGGATGTGGCAACGACGCAGAACGTGATGTTCAAGGCTCGGCGGCGCGAGCCTCCTTCGCCCGCTGCTGCGCGCGGCCTTCCTGCCAGAGCGAGAGTCCGAGGGCGATCGCGCCGATCGTGATCGCGGAGTCGGCGACGTTGAACGTGGGCCAGCGCCACGCGCCGACGCCGATGTCCACGAAATCGACGACGCCCTGCGCGCTGCGAATCCGGTCGACCAGATTGCCCACCGCCCCGCCGCAGACGAGCGCGAGCGCGACGAGCCGGAAGTGGTCGCCGAGCCGTGTGCCGCGGACCAGCGAACCGAGCACGAACAGCGCGACGATGGCGAGGCCGAGAAAGATCCAGCGGGAGTTGTCCCCGACGTGGAGGCCGAAGGCGGCGCCTTCGTTGTAGACGAGCCGCAGCTGTACGAGGTCGCCCAGCACCGCCAGCGGCAGGCGGCGCGCGAGCATGGCTTCCGCGATCACTTTGGAGACGAAATCGGCGACGACGACCGCGCTGGCCGTGGCCCAGAACAACCGGCGGTCAGCGGCGCTTTCCATCTTCCTCTTTCGCCTTGCACTTGATGCAGAGACGGGCGTGCGGGAGCGCGTCGAGGCGGTCGAAGCCGATCTCCTCGCCGCATTGCTCGCACCGGCCGAAGCGCTCGGGCGCGCTATACAGGCGGCGCAGGGCTTCGTTCACATGCCAGAGGTAGCGGCCTTCCTGCGACGCGAACAGGAACGCTTTCTCGCGCTCCATCGCGTCGGTCCCCTGATCGGCCATGTGGAAGGAGTAACTCGACAGGTCGCCGTCCGACGCCTGCAAGCTCGAGTTGAACGATTCGCCGTAGTGGCCCAGCTCTTTGATCACGCGGGCCCGCTCTTCGAGCAGCCGTTTTTCGAGATGGCTCAGCTGCTTCTTGTTGAGGCCCTTGCTCTTCACGGCCTTGGTTGACTTTGTCGGCATTATCTGGCTCCGCCCTTTCGTCCGTCGTGACGCCGGAGCGCAATCGTGACTCGGCGTCCCTCGATGTCGACTTCACGCTGCAGATCGGGTTCGTCCAGGCCGGCCTGGTCCTCGCCCAGCACCAGGCGCCGCGCCAACGTCTCGCCTTCGACAAACCCCTGAAACGCGCGCGTCGCGGCCACCACGTCTGCGGCGCCGGTGACGCTCAGCTCGATGCGCGTGGTGTATTCGTAGCCCGCCTCCTTGCGGAGGCGCTGCACGCGATTGACGACCTCGCGCGCCAGCCCTTCCTGCACCAGGTCGTCGGTCAGCTCGGGGTCGAGCGCGACGACGTAGGGACCTTCGGCCTGGACCAGCCACTCGCTCGCGACTTCGCGCGTGACGGTGACGTCGTCCGGCCGGAACTCCCACTCCCCTTTCCGCACCGTCTCACCCTGCTCCAACAGCTGCAGCTCGTTCGCATCCAAATCGGCGGCGGCCGCTGCGGCGCGCGGGGTGTCCTTCCCGTACCGCTTGCCGAGGGTCCGAAAATTGGCCTTGCCGCGCAGCCGCACCAGATCGTGATCCGACGCGACGACCTGAACGGCTTTTACGTTGACTTCGGCAGCCAAGATATCTAACAGGTCTGACAAGGCCGGGCCCTGGGCAGCCGCTGGAACGGCCAGCT
>DAIQBJ010000262.1:0-3516 GCA_036781225.1 Gemmatimonadales bacterium
TTCCTTCACGCTGTCGCGATAGCGCCAGGCGCGAAGCAACGTCTCCTGTACTGCGTCCTCGGCGTCTGGCAGGGAGCCAAGCATCCGGTAACAGTGCAGCAGCAGCTCGCGGCGATGACCCTCCGCGGCGCTCGCGAATTCGCTCACGATGTGCCTCCGTTCCAGCGACGCCGATGGGCCGGCGCCGATTCCTACTGGTAATACCGGATCGGGGTCAAGAACTCATCGCGGAGCTATCGGAGCCTTGGGTTCGTCGAACGGCTGGGCCTGGCTCAACGGCGCCTTCGTCGCGCACGTTTCCCACGCGCGATTTCAGTCGCGAGGGCCTCGAGCCGCGGCCCCCAGGACCGCCGGAACGGCTCCAGCCAGGCGTCAGCCTCAGCCAGCGGGCGCGGGTCCACGGCATAGACGCGGCGTGTTCCCTCGGCACGTACCGTCGCAAACCCGCTCTCCCGCAGGACCTTGAGCTGCTGCGACACTGCCGACTGAGTGATACCGAACTCCCGCGAGATGACCTCGACGACCTCCCCGGACGCATGCTCGCCCTCGACAAGGAGTTCCAGGATACGCCGTCGAACCGGATCACCGAGGATATCGAACGCGTTCATCAGGACCCCGTGTAGAACGCGATCGTGCGCGCGGCCTTCGCGCGGGCCTCGTCGGGGTTCTCGCCCGATGCGGCGTGGGCGGCGCCCCACGCTTCACCGCTGTCGCGCACGAACACCTTCCCTTCGTTCGATGTCGTCCACGCCTCGACTTCTTCATGGTCAAGTGATGCCGCCGGATTGAGCAGGTGCCGTCGCAGTCCTTCGAGCGCGAGATCCCACCCGATCCCCACAGCGCCTGGACCGTACTGCTTCAGGTGTTCTTCGCCGATCCCGTCTTTGTGCGCGATATGCTCCAGGGTGAGCTGCGCTTTCCTCCCGTCGGGCGTGAGGCGTATGCTCACCCAACTCGTGCCGCCCATGATCTCCCACGTCAGATCCAAGGCTTCAGGGCGCTCGCAGCGCGTGATCGTGCCGCCGGCGTTGCCCTTCAGCTGATACCGACCTCCGAGCTTCAGGTCGCCCTCGACGGGGAGAAACCAGCGGGCCAGCCGCTCCGGCGTCGTGACGGCGTCCCACAGGTCATCGACCGTGGTGTCGTAGGTGCGGATCGCAACCGCGACGAGCGCTGCCTTGCCCAGGTGCTCGCGGTTCTCCACCCGGCGAAACTCAACTCCGAATACCTGTCCCATGTGCAACCTCCAGTGATTCAACAACTGGAGGCAAATATAGCAGCGGCTACTAATATTAGCAATATCTAATATTAACACTGCGACACCCTTCGCCGATATGGCACGGCTTCGCCAAGAGGCCGGCAACTCGCCGCGATGCTCGTGAGCTTGAATGCTTGCTAACAGTCTTTGTATACTTAGACCGTTACCATTTCAAAGAGAGGCCTCTGATGAGCGTCTATTCGATCTGGGAATCCCGGTTTCCGGCTGAGTCCGCGGAGGAAGGAGTGAAGGTCACGAAGGCGATTTGGCGGGACATGCTGTGCTTCGACGGCTATCTGTCGCACGAACTGATCCAGGACCTGGACCAGCCGGGCCACCTGTTCGTCGTCAGCCGCTGGGCGAGCCGCGAGGCTGCGGATGCGGCGATGACCTACACCTCGCATCCGAACGCCAAGCGCGCCGAGCAGCTTGTCAGCGAACACCGTCGTCGGACGTTGGGCATCGCACCGTGAGCGACGCGGCGCTCGTCGTGGCGCTGGCGAACGCACAAGCAGACCGGCGCCCCACGCATGCGCGCGTCGCCATGTCACACGACGCGCTGGCTGACGCGGCCAGCGCCAGCAGACTGCTTGGGCCGTTTCTCGGCCGTCGTATCGGTGCGAAGGAGCTGGCCGCGGTACGCGCGCTGCAGACGGCGGTGGTCGCGATCGTGGACGCGTTGATTGATGGCTCGCCGCCGCCGTTGGAGCTGCTGAATGGGCTGGCGGCAAAGGAGCCGACGATCGCACGGCTCAAACGGCAACGGGACGGCACGCTGCATGCGACGCTGCAGCCGAAACACGCATCGGCCGCGGCAACCCTGGTCGTTGCAGCAATCCGCGAGCTTAGCGAACTCGACCCATCACGCCTTCGCCGCTGCGCCCGCCCTGAGTGCACGCTGGTGTTTTACGACACCACTCGATCCGCCACGCAGCGCTGGCATGCCGAGCGGCCGTGCGGCCTACGCGAGCGGCAACGTCGTTACCGAACCAGTAAACCATCGACACGATAGCTTTCATCGAGTATCGACACATGGAGGGAGTCCTTATGATCGCCCGCGTCTGGCACGGAGGAACGAAACCAGAGTACGCCGATGCCTACGAATCACACTTGAAGCCGGAGCTTCTGCCTGGGCTGAGTCTGCAGAAAGGTTTTCGCGGCAGCTACCTGCTGCGCCGGGCGGTCGGCAATGAAGTCGAGTTCATCACCATCATTCTGTGGGATTCGCTCGACGACGTTCGCGCTATCGCGGGAGAGGACTACGAACGCGCAGTGATCCCCGAAGATCGGCTACCACTCTTGACGCGCTATGACGCCAGGGCGGCGCATTATGAAGTCGTCTCGACGAGGGAGCCAGCGGCAAGGTAGCTCCAACGAGCCTATCGTTTGCCAACTGCTCGGTGAAGCGCCACAGACGACCGACCATCCTCCGCGCATACTCGCGCATCGATGTCCGTCTGGAGTCGGAGAGAATGCCCTTTAGATCATCGGCTTGATATCGATAACCGGCGTGCCATCGATCGCTTCAATTGGCCCGATGCGCAAGCGCGTCCCGGCGATTCGCTTGACGGTCACCGGATGGAGCCCCACGGGATCAAACAGTGAGATGATCTGGGCGCTGTTCGTCAGGGCACCGAGGACGGTTTTGTCGCGGTGATTAACGTGGTACGCACCCAGGGCCCGCTCCACCACATTCGCCACCCGAGGCCGCGCCGTTCGAGGTCACGGACCTGTCGCACTCGCAGACGCTGCGCGTAGCGGTCGGCGCCGAAGATATCAGCAATCATCAGGCGGCCGCCTGGTCGCAGAACACGCAACGCTTCATCGATGGCCGCCTCGCGCTGCCGTGCTCCCTTGATGTTGTGAATGGCCACGTTGGACAGGACAACATCGAAGCTGTCATTCGGAAACCGCAGGTGGAGAAATGGCACGTCAACAGCTAGAACCAGGATTTCACTGAAAGTCGTTGATAGTCCTGCGATGGTATCGGCGGATGATTTGCAGAGGCTCCGCCACGTTGATACGCTCCAGAACTTGTCATCTGGCACTCCGACGCTGAGTACTCTCCCGCCGGTGCGTTCAGCCACCGCGCGCACGTGTGCGAGCCCCTCGTGCGAAACACCCCAAAGTTCCTGGTTGTATGCGGCCGGCGTCAGAACAAAGAACGTCGTGGGGCCGAATTCGTTGCAGAGTTCCGCCCAATGACGCTCGACCGTCCCGACCATAGTCGCAGTCTGACGACCGATTCCATTGGTGTT
>DAIQBJ010000263.1:0-3505 GCA_036781225.1 Gemmatimonadales bacterium
CTCGACCGATCACGTCGGCGAAGAGCGCCGAGCGCATGACGTGATGGAACAAGAACGGATCCGACACCGATCGTGCGTACTGAACCGCCGCGGTGCAGAGCTCCGTGTCCAGAACCCTCATTTGAGAACTCGACATGATCCCTCCCGCTCGGTTGAAACGGCCGCGTGCGACGGCACGGACCGTCGTGGTCACCCAGTTAATGTAATGGGCGCGCGGGTTGGCGCAAAGGACAATGTTTATGCAGTTTAGGCCACACCTGCCAATGTCCCAGACATACCGCGTCGTCTGGATGCTCGTCTCCCCGCGCACGGACCCTATTGAGCAGAGAGGGCAGGGTCGGTGCGCGGGCACACGAACGAGTGGTCGGCGGAGCGCCACGAGCCGGTCGCGCTGAGCGTCGCCGGACGCACCGTCGACGATAGTGAGCGGTTCGTCGACGGCTCCGCTCCCCGAGACGGACAAATAGACTGCGGGTTTAGGCCAGCGCGAAGCGACCGCGATACTCGGTTGGCGTCACTCCGAGGTGTTGTACGAAAAGGCGCCACATCGTGCTGACGTCGCCGAGCCCGGTTCGGGCACTGATGTCCTTGATGGGGAGATCGGTCTCCTCGAGCAGTCGCCGCGCCTCGTCGACCCGGACGCGACGCACGAGATCTGCAGGAGACTCGTCGAGGTGAGTGCGGCACCAGCGGCTCAGCGTGCGCGGACTCATTCCGGTGGCATCCGCGAGCCGCTCCACCGGCAGGGGCTCATCGAGGTGCTCAAGGACGAACGCATCGATATCGTGGCGCTTGGACGGGATCCGTTCTTGGCGGCGGAGTGTGGAGCTGAACTGCGCCTGACTTCCCGATCGTCGCAAAAACAGGACCAAGGCCTTCGCAACGGCCATGGCGACCGCATGTCCATGATCGGCTTCGACGAGTGCGAGCGCGAGGTCGATTCCCGCCGTGATGCCCGCGGACGTCCAGAGGCTACCCTCGTGCACGAAGATGCCCTCGTCCACGACCTTGGCGGCCGGAAATCGCGCACGCAGTTCATCGAGAAAGCGCCAATGTGTCGTCGCACGCCGACCGTCGAGTACGCCGGCTTCCCCGAGGACGAAGGCGCCCGTGCAGATGCTCACCAGCGTCGGGATCCGTCGATGATGCTGGCGAAGCCATCGCACGAGCCGCACCTCGGCTGCGGGTAGTGGTGTCGCCGGCGAACCGCCGGCAATGACCGCGACCTCCGGCAGACGGCGCACCTTCGACGGCAACGGTTGAACGCCAGCGATGACGAGACCGTGTCGCGTCCGCAGTTCGGGCCCGCCTGGACCGAACAGCTCAACCTCGTAGGCAATACGTCCGAGAACGTCGTTGGCGTGCTGCAGGACCTCCCACGGTCCGGTGATATCGAGCAGCTCCGCATCGGGCGCGACAAAGAACCAAACACGTTTCCGTGAGCGACGCACAAGAGAAATGTATCCCTCGTGGCCAGAAATGCAAGCTTATTGTCATTTCCGCCAGGCAGGCAGGGCCAAAGCCAAGGCCTCAACCGTCCCCACGCCGCGTGTGAAAACGCTAGAACCCACTCACAATCAGGTATCCTCGATCTTTGGTAGAGAATAGTCGGCGAACTGCTATGCGGGTGAACTGCAAGTGCACCCACCAGGCGCGCCCACCATCGACGGCTGCAGAAGAAGCGGCGAGCTTTGCGAGGCGGCGACTCGCCTGAGGAGATTTGACGGCGGCCGCGGTTCTTACGCTGCGACCCCTCGGTCCCGACCGACCGAGCGTGTTACTTTTCCGGAACAAAATCAACCAGTTGTCGGGTCGAGTTACCACAGGGTAACCGTTCGCCGGCGAGCACGACCGATCTCCACCGAACACCCATGACAGCGCCGGCGCCATCGGTCATCTCGCCCGCTTAACGTCTCTCCATGAACTCTCTACCTTCGAATATCGCGGTCATCGCCTTTTCGATTCGCGCCGGAGAGGTCATGGCCAGCCCCTTCCTCCGGATTGGTAAGTAGCACCTCCTCTAGGTCCAAATCCTGTTGCACGCGCCTGAGCACTTCGTCGCCGATGTGATCTGCGTCCCGCAGACGGATCACTTCGGCGCGCTCCGCGGCGATCATTTCAAGTCGAAGCCTCCTGTAGGCCTGGTTGTCCTTGCGATCCTGATTGCGGTGCGCCACGTGCTCATCTTCCGATAGGCGATGGGTGCGATGCGTGTACGTCTCCAGGAGATCTTTGACAAGGTGTGCCGGAGCCCAGTCATGGTTGGAGAGCTCGTTGAGTCGCGCGAGTCCAGCGCGCGCGGACTTCAGACGCGCGCTCGCCTCTTCCTGCTTCTCCCTGCCGTCTGGGTGGAGGCCGAGGCTCCGGATGACGAGAGGGAGCGTGAGCCCCTGCAGAAGAAGCGTGGCGAGGATCACGGCAAAGGTGAGAAAGATGATCAGGCTGCGGGCTGGGAACGGCTGACCGCTGGCCGTTCTCAGAGGCAAGGCGAGCGCGATGACGAGCGAGTCGGCGCCCCGAATGCCGGCCCAGCCGACGAAGAGCACTTGTCTGAGCGGCGGATAATCGGACCGCTTCCCGATGCGGCGTCGAAACCACGGTAGCAGATAGGCTCCCGGCACGATGTAGAGCAGTCGGACTAGAACGACCACGGCGCTCAACACCGCGGCGTAAGCGAGGAGGCGGCCGAACGGGTAGTGCGCGACCTCTCGCATCACGATCGGCAACTCCAGCCCGATGATGATAAAGATCAACCCCTCAAGGATGAAGCTCAGAACCTCCCACACGGAGCGCACCCGCAACCGCGTCGTCGCGCTGATGGTCTTCGGTGCCTGCCGGCCGAGATAGAGCCCGGCCGCGACCACCGAGAGCACACTCGCCAACTCCAGCTTTTCCGCCGGTATGAAAGCGGCGTAGGGCGCCAGTAACGAGATCGCGTTGTCGACGATGGGTTCTCCGGCGATCATGCGACGCACGCGCAGCACGAGCCAGCCGACGGCGAGTCCCAGGGCAATCGCGCCAGCGCCCGTCAAGACGAACCGCAAACCCGCCGCCCAGAGAGAGAAGGTTCCGGCAACCACGCCGGCCACGGTCATTCTGTAGGCGACGAACGCGGTCGCGTCGTTTAACAAACTCTCGCCGTCGAGCAGCGTGGTCACAATCTTCGGCACGCCGAGACGACGCGTGACCGCACTCACAGCCACCGCGTCGGGCGGCGAAACGATGGCCCCGAGCGCGAACGCCGCGCCCCAGGTCATCTCTGGTACGAGTGCATGCGCAGCGAATGCGACGACGCTCATCGTGGCCAGGACTAACAGGACGCCCATGCGCGCGATGACACCGAGATTGCGGCGGAAGTCGCGGTACGAGGTGTCGAATGCCGCCACGTAAATGAGCGGCGGCACGAAGATCAGAAAGACCACTTCGGGTGGAAGTTCAACGACAGGAAGTCCGCGAGTGACGGCGAGCAATAAGCCGCCGAGCATCAGAAGCGCCGGGCGTGGAA
>DAIQBJ010000264.1:0-3504 GCA_036781225.1 Gemmatimonadales bacterium
TCACCTCCGTGCCGACCATCGCCCGGGAGGTTGCCGGGGATCAGCTCCGCCCCGGCGCCGTCTTCGCCGGCCGCTACGATATCAAGGAGATCCTCGGCACCGGCGGTATGGGCGTCGTGTACCGCGCGTTCGACCGCGAGCTCCAGGAGCCCGTGGCGATCAAGACGCTGCGTCCCGAGGTCCTGGGCGGCGGCAGCATCGCGCTGGAGCGCTTCAAGCAGGAAATCCGCCTGGCGCGGCGCATCGCGCATCGCAATGTGGTGCGCACGTACGATCTCGGCGAGGTGAACGGGATGTACTACCTCACCATGGAATACGTCGAGGGGACGTCGCTCAAACAGCTCATCGACTCGCGGGGCAAGTTGCCCGTGGCGGTTGCGTTGACGGTCGGCAAGCAGCTGTGTCGCGCGCTCGAAGTCGCGCATGCCGAAGGGGTGATTCACCGCGACATCAAGCCGCAGAACATCGTCGTCGATCCGAGCGGCTTCCTGAAAGTGATGGATTTCGGCATCGCGCGGCTCGCCAATCCGCCGCAGGGGAAGGGACTCACCGAGGCTGGGGTTTCGATCGGCACTCCCGATTACATGTCTCCCGAGCAGCTCTCCGGTGCCGAGCTCGATGCGCGCAGCGATCTCTACGCGGCGGGCGTCGTCCTATTCGAATGTGTGACGGGACGGGTGCCCTACCTGGCCGACACACCGTGGGCGCTCGTCGCCAAGCACATCGAGGAAGATCCGCCCAATCCGCACGCGCTGAACGCCGAGGTGCCGGAGGCGCTGGCGGCGGTCATTCTCAAAGCGATGGCGAAGGATCCTGCGGCGCGATTCGCGTCCGCGTCGGACATGCACGACGCGCTGGCGAGCGTCGGTTAGACCCCGGCGAACCAGGGGTAGCCCTGCTCCTCCCAATAGCCGAGCGGGCGCTCGGCCGTGAAGGTCATGGAGACGAGATACTTCGTCATCTTGTAGCCGAGCTTGGTCGGCGAGTAGAGACGCAGCGGCGCGCCGTGCTCCGCCGGCAGCGGATTGTCGTTCATCCCGTACGCCAGGATCGTCTGCGGATGCATCGCGCTCGCCATATCCCAACCGTTCGAGTAGCCGGAATCGAACGAGTCGAAACGGATATAGCGGGCCCCGGGGAGCGGCTGGCAGCGCTCGACGACCGCCGCAACGGGCACGCCATGCCAGGTGGCGATCGCGCTCCATCCCTCCACGCAGTGATGCTTGACGGTGTACGTCGCGCGCGGCATCGCGTGCAGATCGTCGAGCGACAGCGACAGCGGATTGCGCACCAGTCCCGCCACCTGGAGCCGCCACGCCGCGGGATCTTGTAGCCGCGGCATCTCGCGCGAGATGAAGTAGCTCGGCAGCCTCGCCGAGCGCTCGCTGATGTCGTATTGACGCGCGAAACGATGCGGTGAGAAGAGGATCTTCTCACCCACCCAATCGTTGACGCGGCTGACGTCGAGGAGCAACGGCCGTACCGCATTGCCGCCATCCCATCCACAGGCAGCGACGACGGAAGCCAATCCTCCCGCCACGCCCAGTTGCAGAAACCCGCGGCGGTCAACTCGTGCCGGCGCGCCGTCGTGATCGTCAATCATGTGATGGGAATCTCCCACGATACCAGCCCGACAACATCGCTCGCAGCGACGCGGGATCCACGACAAAGACGAGCACCACGTGCACGATGAGAAATCCCACGAAAATCCACACGGCCCAGAAATGCCAGTAGCGGGCCGCCTGGAAGCCGCCGAACAACGCCGTGAGCCAGGAGAACTGCGTCGGCTTGTAGATCGCGAAGCCGGTGAGCACCGACAGCACGCCGAGCAGGATAATGAACGTGTACGCGAGCTTCTGGAGCGGGTTGTGTTTGCCCTGCGGTGGATGGTCTTTGCGCAGCCGGAGATAGTACTTCTGCATTTCGATCGCGCCGCGAATGTCGCGCGGCCGGAACACCAGCGAGCGCCACTCGCCGCTCGCCGCCAGGTAGCAGAGATACAGGGCGCCCGCCGCAATGAACGGCCACATCAGCGTAAAGTGCCAGTTGAGCGCGCCCGCCAGCCAGCCGCCCAGCCGGCTCCACTTCGGGAACGCGTGATCGTCGAACGGACTGGCGTAGTACGGCCCACCGCGGTCGCCAAAGCGCGCGTACGCGCCGTAGATCTGCAACCCGCTGGCAATCATTCCAAGGAGCAACAGGAACGTGGCCCAGTGAGTCAGGCGGACGATCCAGTGATGCCGCTGGACGGCGGGCCGGACGGGCGGGACAGGCGCTGACGTCGCCGGGGGGGGGGCATTCGAGGGGACCGTCACGCCATAAGTATATTGCTGGCCATGCGCTCAGCAACGCTCCTCGTCGGTGTCGCAGTGTTCGCCGCATGTCGGGGACAGGGTCAGAACGACGCCGTTACCACGCGCAACGTCGATACGTTGAGTCTCGCGGAACATTCCCCCGGAGATTCAACCGACAGTGCGCTACTGATCCCGCGGGTCATCACCGGCCCGACCGTCGTCGTGTTCTGGCTGCCGGCAGCCGACTCGTTTTCAGCCGACGATCAGGCGCAGGCGCTCGACGATCTCAACAACACGACGGAGAGCGTGGCCCCGACGCTGCAGCGGCACGATATCAAGCTGCTCCCGACGAATGCCGAGACGATCTACGTCGCGCTTCCCAATCGCCAGCGCCGGACGATTGTGTTGTCGGGGATCGATTACCCGTTCGGTTACGTGCTGATCGATCCGGGCACCGCGGAGCGGATCCTGGCGGGCGTGTACGACGAAGACGAGCTGCTCGATGAACTGGAGGCCTACTTCGATCTGCCGCCGGCCGACGACACCGCCACCACCACCCGTCCGCGGATTTCCACCTGATGGTATTGGCCGTCCTCGCGACGCTGGCCACCCTGCAGAGTGTCACATGGGAGCCGGCGCGGCCCATCCAGGGTTCGCTCATCGTCGTTGCGGCGCCTGACGGCGTTTACGGCGAGCTCGCGGGCGAGCCGTTGCACTTCGCGGATGGCCGCGCCCTTGCCGCCGTTCCCCTGGGTGCGACGGACAGCGTCGAGTTGGACGTGCTCACCGGCATCGAGGGGGTCGTCGAAAACAAGGTGATGTGGGTGCCGGTCACGCCGCGCCAGGCGGCAGGCGAAACGGTGCAGGCCGCCGAACGCTTTACCCCGCCTCCGGACAGCGGCCTGCTGGTGCGCATCAATCGCGAGCGCGGCTTATCGCTCGAGGCCGCCCGGCGCGCGCACGAGCTGCCCCGCCTTTGGAAGGCGCCGTTTCAGCGGCCGCGCGCTACACGCGTGACGAGCCCGTTCGGGGCAGGCCGTGAGGTCAACGGTGTGTGGCGCAGCACCCATTCAGGATTGGATATCTCGGGCCGGAAGGGCGATCCGGTCCGCGCGTCCAATCGCGGTGTGGTCGCCCTCGTGGGCAACTTCTTTTATGGCGGCATGTGTATCTACGTGCTTCACGGCGAGGGCCTGATGACGCTCTATTA
>DAIQBJ010000265.1:0-3416 GCA_036781225.1 Gemmatimonadales bacterium
CGTCCTCGCGATTGCGGATGTCCCAGGGCCGGTGAACATCAGCGCGCCTACGCCGGTCACGAATCGTGAATTCGCGAAGACGCTGGGCAAGGTCCTGGGCCGTCCTGCCGTCGTAACAGTCCCCGCGTTCGCCCTGCGCATGGCGTTCGGCACGGAGGGCGCCGCGATGTTGCTGAGCGGCCAGCGGGTCCTGCCCGCGCGGCTGCTCGAGTCTGGTTTCCGATTTCGTTACGACACGTTGGAGCCCGCGTTGCGTCACTTGCTTGCTGCGCCGGAAGGCGCTCGATAGTATCGGAGTCATGACGCTGCCCGAAGCGTACCGCCACGACGAGGACGAGCTCCCCGCCTCGCCCGAGCCGCAAGTATCCAAGCGTTCCCGCGCCGTCGCGTTGGGGCTGTGCGTCGTTGGCGGGGTTTTCGGGCTGCATCGCTTCTATGTCGACAAACCCAAGACCGCCATCGCCATGATCCTCACGCTGGGCGGCCTCGGCATGTGGTGGCTGTACGATGTCGTGCTCCTCTTGGCCGGCGAATTCCGCGACTCCGCTGATCTCCCGCTGCGACAGTGGGGCGTCGAAGAAACGCCCTGGTCCCGCCGGGAGCTGACCGGCCGCGCCGAGCAGCGGATGAACGAGATGGAAGAGCAGTTCGACGCGCTGCGCCAGCAATTCAATGATCTGGCCGAGCGGGTCGACTTTGCCGAGCGGATGCTGGCCCAGCACCGCGAGACGCCGCGAGCCCCCTCTTCCCCCTCCCCCCCCTCTCAGCTTCCTCGCGGATCCTAGAGCTATGCGCATCGGAGTGCCGAAGGAAACCGCCGCGAACGAGCGGCGGGTCGCCCTTACCCCGGACGTCGCCGGCCGCCTCACGAAAGGCGGTCATGCGGTCGTTATCGAGCGCGGCGCGGGAATGGCCGCGTTTTTTTCGGATGAGGCCTACAGCGCCGCCGGCGCGACGATCGGCGATCGGGCAACCGTCCTCGGTCAATCCGACATCGTGCTGCAGGTCCAGGCACCCAATGCCGCCGAGCTCGCGCAGTATCGGGAGGGCAGCGCGCTGGTGGCATTCTTCCAGCCCGTTCCTGAATTCCTGCGGGCGCTCGCGCAGCGCCGGCTGACGGTGTTCAGCCTGGTGCTCCTGCCGCGCATCACGCGGGCCCAGCCGATGGATGTGCTGTCGTCGCAGGCCACGGTTGCGGGCTACAAAGCGGTGCTGCTCGCCGCCTCGGCTGCCGGTCGCGTGCTGCCCATGCTGGTTACCGCGGCGGGAACGCTTTCCGCCGCGCGGGTGCTGGTCCTGGGCGCCGGTGTCGCGGGCCTGCAGGCCATCGCGACGGCGCGCCGCCTGGGCGCCATCGTGTCTGCATTCGACGTCCGCCCCGCGGTCAAGGAACAGGTCCAGAGTCTCGGGGCGATCTTCCTCGAAATGGCCATCGAGGAGCACGCCGAGACGGCGGGCGGCTATGCGAAAGAGCTGTCGGACGAGACACACCGCAAGGAGCTCGCGTTTCTCGCGAGCGCCGTGAAAGACGCGGACATCGTGATTTCGACTGCCGCGATCCCCGGCAAGAAAGCGCCGGTGCTGCTCACCGCCGCGGCCGTCGAGGGAATGAAGCCAGGATCGATCATCGTCGATCTCGCGGCTGAGACAGGCGGGAATTGTGAGCTGACGCAACCCGGCTCGGAGATCGTGCGCCACGGCGTCTCCATTCTGGGACCGCTCAACCTGCCCAGCACGGTGCCGCTGCACGCCAGTCAGATGTACGCGAGGAATGTGTCGGCGTTCCTGGGGCACATCACGCAAGACGGGAAGCTCCGTCTCGATTTCGAGGACCAAATCATCCGCGACACCTGCGTGACCCACGCGGGCGAGGTGCGCAAATCATGAGCGATTTCGGATCGATGCTGTTCGTGTTCGTGCTGGCGACCTTCATCGGCCTCGGCGTGATCCGCCGGGTCTCGCGCCTGCTCTACACGCCACTCATGTCGCTGACGAACGCGATCTCCGCTATCGCGGTCGTGGGCTCGATCGTGGTGACGGGCGCCGATCATCCGCTCACGATTCGGATCCTGGGCGCCGTCGCGCTGTTCGCCTCGATGACGAACATCGTCAGCGGCTTCATGATCACCGACCGCATGCTCAAGATGTTCAAGAAACAGTGAGTCACCTCGTCGGCGAGTTGTCCGCCGTCGTCGCGACGGCGCTCTTCATCTTCGCGCTGAACTGGATGAACGATCCGAAGACGGCGCGCCGCGGCGTCATTGCCGGGGTGACCGGCATGACGGTCGCCGTGCTCGCCACGTGGGTCCAGCCGGAGATCATTCATCATGGCTGGATCGTGGCGGCGATCGCGGCGGGATTTCTCGTCGGCGTGCCACTGTCGCGCGTGCCGCTCACCGCGGTGCCGCAACGGACCGCGCTGTCCCACGCGTTCGGCGGCCTTGCGGCCGGCCTGGTCGGGACGGCGGAGTTCTTCCTGTGGACCGGTGAGACGGGAGGTGTGGGGGGGGGCGCACACCTCACGCACTTTCGCCTCAGTGCGCTGTTCATCGAAGTCATTCTCGGCTTCCTGACGTTCACCGGGAGTCTGATGGCCGCCGGCAAGCTGCAGGAGGTGCGCTGGATCCCGCAGCGCCCCGTCACCTATCCCGGCCAGAACTTCGTCAATATCGGAGTGCTGGCCATCGCCGTTGCGCTCGGTGTGCTGCTGGTGGTCAACCCCGGCGCTCCCTGGGCTCGGCAGGCGTTCATCGCGATCGCGCTGCTCGCGCTGATCTTCGGCATCCTGCTCATCATTCCGATCGGCGGTGCGGATATGCCGACGGTGATTTCGATCCTGAACGCGTACGCCGGGCTCGCGGCGGTCGCGATGGGCTTCGTGCTCGACAGCAAGCTGCTGGTGACGGCGGGTGCGCTCGACGGCTCGAGCGGCTTGATCCTGTCGATCATCATGTGCCGCGCCATGAACCGCTCGTTCACGAACGTCTTGTTCGGCGCGTTCGGGAAGGCGCAACCGGCGCTCCCCGCGGGCGAGCAGAAGGTCTGGAAGCAGGAGACGGTCGAAGGCGCGGCGCAGCTGCTCGAACAGGCCCGCACCGTCGTCATCATCCCCGGATACGGCATGGCGGTCGCGCAGGCGCAGCACAAAGTCCGCGAGCTGTACGACGCGCTGACCAAGCGCGGGGTCACGGTCAAATTCGCGATTCACCCGGTGGCCGGCCGGATGCCAGGCCACATGAACGTGCTGCTCGCCGAGGCGAACATTCCCTATTCGGCGCTCGTCGAGATGGAGGAGATCAATCCGGAAATGCCGCAGACCGATGTCGCGGTAGTGCTGGGTGCCAACGACGTGGTCAATCCAGCGGCGCGCTACGCCAAGAGCACGCCGATCTACGGCATGCCGATCATCGACGCCG
>DAIQBJ010000266.1:0-3386 GCA_036781225.1 Gemmatimonadales bacterium
CGCATCGTTGGAGGATGACCAACTGAAGAACTTGTTCGCCACGACCGCCCCACTCGAGCCGTGCGCGCTCGCCACAAGTTGGCCCCGCTCTCCCACGCTGAGCGTATCGAGCTGAGGCGTGATGACCACGGCCTCCACGACGGCCTGCCCAGCGGGATCGATCGCCCCCTGCACTGGAGGGGCGTGGGCTTGGCGTGCAGCGAGCTGCTGCTTGGCCGCCCTACAACGACGCGACTTATTGAACCCAACCGCGGCCGCCGTGCCGGAGACTACGCCCCACGAGAGGCCGATCGCGACGGTCTGGTCAGGCGAATCGTACGAGCTCGGATCACTCGCGACCGTCAGCGCACCGAGCACGTTGAGCGCTCCCCAGACGATATCGACGATTGGACCAGCGTTGCTCTCCGTGCAGCTGATGTAATCCATGTTCTCGTGGCCTTCTGGTGGCCCGTGCGAGAAGATGAAACCGCAGGCACTCAGGGACAGTGGAAGGAGCACCATACAGGCAACCGTACTCGCGTGCGACAACAGGCTGCGACGTTTCATAACGGTCCCCTCCGAACGACTTCAGCGTTTCTCGGCGGTGTAGACCTTGTTCACAATCCACCACCGGCCCTTGATCCGAAGCAGCGAGAGGTAGTCAGTGTATCGCGACTGCGGATAATCCTCGATGATTTTCGCCGTGGCGATGTCCCGTGTCACGTCCAGCGCAGCGATCCGCAGCTCGCCCCGCTCTTCGCGCCCCACGCTGCCCGCGAAGCTGGCGTACCACTTCGCCTGGGTCCATTCCCCGAGTCGGCTGTCCGGCTTGGCGTAGTAGAGCCGCGCTTCGGGCCAAAACGCCTCTCGCAGGCTCGTCGTGTCGTTGAATTTGAGACCGTGCAAATACCGCTCGATGACTGCTCGCACGGCGGATTCGTCGGCGCTTGGCTTGGGTGTCTGCGCGGCGCAAGGCCAGCTCGCGAGCAGCAGCAGGCTGGCGAACAGAAGGTCGGGTCGCATGATGTCTCCCTGCTACTTCCTTACGGCCACTGTAACGCAACGTCCGCGCGCGCTCCGGGGACCAGTGCGGCCCACGCGTCCACCGACCTAAAGCTGACTCGCGCACCGACCTGCGACGGAATCGGAATCCCCGTGACCCAGATACCGCCGTGAGCACAAGGGACCGAGTAATTGAGCACCTCGCCCGGGTTCAACATACCGACGGGGGTGCTGGCGAACGCGCCCACGCCCAACCGAATCTCGAGTGCGTGTGGCGTCAAATCGTACACGACCACCGCGCAGTTTCCCGGGGCGAGCGCGCTCGGACGCTGGCGTCCCGCGCAGCTCGTCAGCAGAATGCTGGCCGTCAGCAGCGGACCCAGGCGGCGCACGGTTAGCCACTCAGCCTCGGCTGCCGCCATCGTCGCCGCCCGACGCGTCTCCTGGGCGATACGATGATCTGAGAGAGCAAGCAATGCGGACATTGGCCCCCGGCCCCCGAAGCGTGTGCCTAGCTGCCGATCCGCCGTTCTTCTCGGGACGAGCTGAGCAGGCGCTCCGCGAAGTCCACGCGTTCCTGTGTCTCGACGAGCTCCTGCCGGAGGCCCTGAATTTCCCGTTCCAGCGCCTCCAACCGCTCGGAAACTTCAGCGGACGGTGACTCTGCGGACGAGCCTTTCAGCCGAGCGATCTTTAGGACCGTGGATGCGATGATGGCGACGACTGCCAGGACCGTGAGCGGCGCGAGCACGAAGATCGGGTTCACGTCCTTAATCTACGCGCGCCCCCGGCTGCACGCGCGTGTCGAGCGCGCCTGTGCTGCGGCCAGGGTTAGCTAGACGGCGGCGCCCGCGAGACTCAGGGTTTCGAGGGTTCGTTGAACAATCGCGTCATCCCTGCTCCCCACGGATGCGGGTGCCCGATACGTGATTACCAGCGGGACTGATCCGGCACGCAGAAACCACCCACGAATCCGCGTCCCCAGCGCGACGATCTCTATCGCATGGCCCGCGAAGGGTCCGTATTCGCCGGCTACCAGAGCACGGCCCAGTCTCCGATTGGCGCGGACGACCGAGGCGAGCCAGCTCGCCGCGTCGAACCGCACCTCGTCCACGTCGAATGTCGCCACGCGCAGCTCGGCATCCCGCGTCGCGTTGAGCATCGCGGTATAACCATCCTGCGGTTCGACCGTCCAGCCGGATGGTGGTTGAATGAATCCTGAAAACGTGGGGAATTTGCGGCTCATGCGTGATGATGTTGGGCGGCGGGCAGCGCCGAAATGGCTGTCTGGTTACGGTAGGGTGACATTCACTTCCACAGTACTGTACTGCGCCAAGTTGAGCACGGTCGTATCCCGGGACGTCGTACCCACGGTTACTCGAATACACGCCGAGTAGCCCGCGACCAGACTGACGAGATCGACGCGAAAGATCCCATTGGCGTTGGTCTTTGCATCGCGCTGCTGAATGCTCGTGCTCGTTCCACAGCCATTGGGCACATAACTCTGCACGGTCACATTGGTGTCGGGGACGGGCTGGGCCGTGGAGTTGCTGACCAGGCCCGCGACGGTGATCGTCGGACGACCGTTAGACCCTGTCGTATCGGCACACCCCGCCACAGCCAACGGCACCACGGCAACCAGAAACCCTACGGCCCCGCGCATCAGAGCACCGATGTCAGCTGCTTTTTGCAGGCGTTGTTCCACCCATCGCCACGGCATAGTGAATGATACCGTCGACGCCGAGCCGTTGCAGGCGCGCAAGCTCAGTCGTCATGGCACGGCGCGGGGTTGCCGCTCAAGCAGCGCGGCCAGGCTGCGGTCGTGAATGCGAGCAAGCAGGACCTGAGCGGTGATAGCACCCACGAGCGCCGAGAACATGTCCCATTGCGTATCCCACACGTCCCCTTGAGTGCCGAGGAACGCGTCTGCCGCATGGCCGCCGGCGAGCGCGGACCACCACTCGAAGAATTCATAGCACGCGCTGAACGCGAGGCACATCGCCGTCACGAGGACGAACAGCCACCGGCCCGGCCGCAGCGGTGACGTGCGCAGCAGGATCTCACGGATCAGGATGGCCGGAACGAAGCCTTGCACGAAGTGGCCAAGACGGTCGTAGTCGTTCCGCGCTAAGCCGAGCAGATCTTGTGCCCAGAAGCCCAGTGGTACGCGGGCGTAGCTGTAGTGGCCGCCCACGATGAGGACGAGCGCATGGACGGCGAGCAGGGTGTAGGTGAGTCGCGTCAGCGGAAAGCGACGAGCGGTGAGTACGAGCACAGGACCCGCGATCAACACCGGAAAGATCTCGAGCCTCCACGTGGTGCGATCGTACGGCGCGATGCCGGCTACGACGAGCGCCACGCCGACAATGACCACAAGCGCACGCAGGTAACCCTGAGTCATTGTG
>DAIQBJ010000267.1:0-3373 GCA_036781225.1 Gemmatimonadales bacterium
CTGCCGGCCTTCGTGTTGTTGCTCTGGCAGGCACAACGAAGGGTGGACCCTGCGTGGCGCGCTTTTGCAACGCGGGCTACGCAGCGGTTTTCGACTGTCGCCTTCCTCAGCGTTTGCGTCTTGCTTGCGAGCGGGCTGCTCAACAGCACGTCGGGCGGATCGACGATCCACGCGAGCCCGCCGGCGGCGCTGCGGAAGTCGGCCTCGCCGTCGACGGTCAGGGGCCGCTCGCCGTCGGCAATACCCGGCGTTCCGCGCGGCACGGCCACCGCGTGGCGGATGAGCAGCAGTTTCATCGTGATGGCTCCTCTGTCCCGGTCGCTACGACCGTTTGAATGGCGGACAGCATCCAGAAGTTGAGGCCGGCTGGGCGGGTAAACGTCCAGAACTCTTCGATAGTCCTGGGGATCGCTCTCGAGCCGCGCACGAGGCCGTCATTCACCTCGTCAACGGTGTAATCGACGATCGAGCCGCGGATGTCCGCCGTCACGTAGTCGCGACCACTCTTCTGCCACGCCTCCGTGATCTCGGCTGTGATCTCGATCCGTTCGACGCGATTCGTCTGTCCGGTGTTCCGCAACCGATCGCACTGGGCTTGCAGCGCGCCATACATTTCCGGCGTGACTCGCGCACGGAGGGAACCGATGTCACGAGTCATCCACGCGGCCTGCGCCTCACGGAACACCATGGCCGCATAGCCGGCGAATCGCGCCGGATCGAACCCTGGGTCCGTTCGGCGGATGTCCCGGACCCCCCGGTCGAAGCTCGAGCCACCGCCCGGATGGTCATCGGTCGTCGTTGGACCGGAGAGCGTATCGACGCTGCTCGAAACACTCACGGCCACGCGTGTCGGCTGCGCCCGCGCGGCATGGCGACGCCGACCAAAGATCAGCAGCACGACGATGCCACCGCCACCGAGCAATAGATCCAGCAGGCCGACGCCGATGTCCCTGTGACCCGGGCCGCCGCCGAGACTTCCGAAGAGCAAACCGACGATCAGCGCACCGGCTGCGACGACGGCAAGCGTACCCATCCATCCGCCAGAGTGACGGGCTGGAGGCGCCCGCGGCACGATCACACGGGCCGGCGATGGTTCGGGGCGGTGAGGAACGCGACGGACGCTGCCAGCCGGGATCATCTGCGCTCGGCAAGTGCGACCGGCGTCCCGGTGATCACGACAAGCCCGACGCTCGCGAGCGCACGGATCACCAGCCACGACGGATCGAATTCGAACTGTCGCATGCTGAACTTCGGCGATCGCGGATGTGCGTGGTGATTGTTGTGCAGGCTCTCACCGGCCGTTACCCAGGCGAGCACGGGTGCGTTATACGCCGTGTTGCTGAAGTTCTGCGCCCCCCGCCAGTGACCGAGTCCGTTGATGAGCGGCGCGAGGACGAGCACGTAGAGAACGGCATGCGCCGCCGCGGCCATGAGGCCAGGCCAGATGCCGAGCATCAGGCACAGCAGTATCGTGCCCAGCGCGGGACCCGCCCATCCGCATGAGAAGACGGCGCGATCCAGTCGGTCTTCGCGTACGTCCGAGGCGAACCGCCGAATCGTCTCCGGATTTTGCGCCTCCCGAATGTAGTAGTAGGCGTTCAGGAACTGAACGCGCCAAACGCCGCGCAGCCGCGGGCTGTGGGGATCGCCGTCCCGATCGGTGAATGCATGGTGCTTACGATGGACGGCCACCCACTCCCGCCGATCCTGTCCCGTCGTCAGCCAGAGCACGAGCCGAAAGAGCACCTCCGCCGCCGGGTGGACGGCCAGCGACCGGTGCGCCAGGCTGCGGTGCAGATACATCGACGTGGCGATCACAGCGGTTTGGGCCAGGGCGACGGCCGCAAGCGGAACGATCCAGAGCGAGGTCATCGCCATCGCGCATTCGTTGCGGCGCCGAGAAGGAGGCGAGCCGGGCGATGTGGTGGCTCCTTCCGCATTCGCGCGAGGAGCTGGGCGACGGACGAGGTCACGATCTCGAGCGGCCTGATCTCAGAATTGGCGATCCGCGACGTCGTCACTCGTCGCGGTCTCGTCCGAAGCTTGAGCACGCTTCAACTCTACCGTCGCCGTCCTTCGGTCTCGTAGTGGACCTAGGTCCAATCGCCTGAGTCTGGTGTACGAAGGGAACTCGCGGCGGATAGCGTAAGGCGCGGTACTAGTTCCAAGTCGTCTTCAGAAGCGCGGCTGTGCACGCTTCAGCGACATCGCGATTGGGGTCCGTGAATCCTCTCATGAGCACACGCTCACACCTATCGCCGCCGCACAACCGCTGGGAGCCGTCTTCGAGCACCGCTCCACACATCTGGCATCTTGCCATCGTCGACACCTTTCTTGGCTCGTCTCGCACTTGGCTTCTTCTCGCATCGGTCTACATTCAGCCGGAGCGTTTCCCGCGCACCACGGAACGAGCGCTCGCGCGTCTCTGGGCGGCGGACGGAGCGGTCGGCTGCGCATCGCCGTTTTGCCGGACCAGCAGACCCGCGAGCATTTCGATCGCGCGGGGGTCCAGTGCGCGATCGTCGATCATGACCTGCACGCGGTCAGCGGCGAGCTGGCGGACCCGCTCGGCTGCCGAGCTGGAGCAAACGACGACGTCCACCCGTCGCACCAGACGACCCAGGCCTGCTCCCTCGGCGGGACCCGCTCCGACCAGCACGATGTTCGGCAGTGCCGCGTTCGCGATCGAGTGCTCGAGATTGTGCGCCGTCTCGACGGCGTCCGATGCTACGCCCACCCGCGTCCCCGCAGGCAGCTGAGCGAGGCGGTGCAGCGTCTCCAGATGGGCCTCGGTGAGAAGCGCGACGACCGGGACGCTCGTGCCGCGCAGGACGCGCTCGACCTCGGACAGATGGCAAAAGCTCGTGACCGCCGCCCGCCAGCGTCGGGGCATGCGAGGTCGCGTGATCGTCTTCAGGTCGCCGAGGAGCACCTTGTCGACACGGACCGGAAGGTGGCCCTCAAGCTGCCGGGCGAAGAAGCCGAGCTCGGCCGCGCTGCACTCCACGAGCAGGACCTCGCTCGTCCCGTCGATAGCGGCAGGCCGCACGTCAGCGAGGCTCAGCACGCCCACCGCCAGCTCGTCGGCGCTCATCCCGAGGGCGGCCGCCCGGATCACCACGTCTTTGAGGAACCCCTCACGCAGTTCAGGCGACGGGCGGATCGGCGGTGCTGCGGCCACGAACACGCCTCTTCCCCGGCGGGCCTCCACATATCCGCTGTGCTTGAGGTCCTCGATGACGCGCGCCACCGTGTTCGTATTGATGCCGAGAAAGCCGGCCAGCTCTCGGATGCTCGGCAGTGTCTGGTCCCGGGGCACCGCGCCGCTCTCGATGGCGTGCTTGAGCTGCTCCGTCAGCTGCCGCCGGATCGG
>DAIQBJ010000268.1:0-3266 GCA_036781225.1 Gemmatimonadales bacterium
GGTAGCCGGCCGCAGATAGGAGATCGCTTTCGTGCATGAGACCCGTCCCCCGCAACGTAGATGCGGTCGAATGGGCGCGACTGTCAAGACGAAACTTATCCACATATCAACAGAAACTCACATCAGCAATTGACCAACGGCCCATCGAGGTCATCGCTGCCTTCGCTGAGTCCTGCGGGGCCCTGATGGAGCAGCCATCGAGTGATGGGCCGCGGCTAAAGCAGCGTGCGCGCTTGCGCAGGAGCGTGTGTCACGCTCGGAACATTAGCCCAATTTCTTTCGGCGACAGATCCGCTCACTACGTATCGGCAACTGTGAAGGTCAGGTTTTCCGACAGGTTCATTGGGCGGGGCGAGCACTTTGGAATCGTTCGATGTCAGATTGCCGCTCAGACGTGAAGGCGCTGCGGCCCGAGTGGTGGGGTCGGGAGATCTACGCTTTGCCCACCCTGTCGACGGGCTGCGACGCGCGATACGCGCCGTGCAGCTTGTGTAGAGGGCGGAGCCACCAAACTTCGGGCCGCCGGGTCGCCGCGGACCCCGGCCGACCACGCCGCGAAGTGAACTCGTACGCAAGAAAGAGCCAGAGCGCCAGTCCGCCGACGATGCCGCCGGACAGTGTCCCGACCAGGATGACAAGCGCGACGACCGCATTGGCGGGGAGGCTCATCATCGGTGAGGTGTCAAACGAGTCATTACGCGAGTCATCTCGCACTTCGCCGATCGGCGTCACTAACGGCGCACGGGCCTCCGCCTTGGCGCCCGGTCTCTGGCGCACGACGATGCTCGAGACGCCACGGTTCAGAACGGATAGAACGTCAGCTCTTCGCGCCGGCGCGCCGCCGCCACGCCAAGCGAGGTATGCCTCAACCGGATCGTGCTGACGGCGCTCCTCCCGGCGTCGCTCGACCGCGACGGCGGCCGTCTCGTGGCGCCGCTGACCTTGGCGGCGGTCGAGGACGACGGCCACGTCAAAATCTCCGGCCCAGTCCGCGCAGAGCGCGTGGTAGAGACCGACGTTCTCACGGCTCACGACGATCAATTGACGAGCCATCAGTACGGACTCCTCTTCGCGGGCGCGCGCGACCGGAACTCTGAGCCTCGAACAGTTGGGATGCTACCGCGAACCAGTCGCCGTTTCCAAATCTTCACAGCGCGACCGGATAGATACTTCTGCTCGCGGTGTCGGCGACTCTTACGATATCGTTGCGTCGTCGATACGAACGCCGGATAAGTAAGCGACTTCACGAGACCGCAGCCTTGGCACGGTGGCTGCTCAGCCGGCAGGACCACCGTAACAATGGAAAGGGCGGATGAGACGGCGATGCGCGTAGTCTGTGCGTGGTGTCAACAGGAAGGTCGCTCGCATCTTTTGCGCGTCGGTGAGCCGCTCGATGACACCAGCGAGACACACGGGATCTGCGATCGGCACCAGCAAGCCATCCTCGAGTTGTTTCCCTCCAACTCGTTTCCGTCGACGCGGTGGCTGTTCATCGTTTCCCCGGAACACCCTGGCGCGTACAGACACCTCTTGAGGGTGATGCAGGACGTCGCCGCGGTCACCGTCATTGTCGACCGTCGCCGCGGCGAGCGTCGACGCGCGAGCACGCGACCGGCCGAAGAGCGCCGGCGCTCTGATCGCCGAGTCCGACGCCCGGAGCGTAATGCGCTGGGCTACATGCTCGTGAGATTTGCTCCGCGCGAGACGGCGTCCGGAACGGAAACTCCTCCGACAGGACCGTCTGAACCGGAGGGAGTGGCCGCGTATCAGGAGGCTTTGCGCGCGTGATTAGCGAAAAATGTCTACGTCTCGACATCGGTGACGTCAGTGTGTTTTCATTCCGACACCGGGCTGTCACCAATTTGCGCAGTGCGGGTCCGAATTTGACCATGCATAATGCGCGAACGTCGGAGAATTGCGTCACCGTGCGATACAAGTTCGTGGTTTCGCGCGATCATGACTGGCTGTACCGGCATCTGCTCGAGCGCTTCCAGGATGACCCCGACGTTGATGTCATCCTCGATCGACGTGTCGCCGACCGACGCATCGAGCGGCTCAGGGAGCACACAGCTCGCGAACGCCGACATGGCGAACGGCGTCGGGCGGTCGCCCCAGACGACGACCTCCGCGTTCGATCGCACTACATCGTCGAGCTGTAGGCTCCTGCACGGTTTGCGTGGGAGATCGCACTATTCTCCCGTCGCAAAATCTGACGAATCGGCACTACAAAAATTTTGCGCGCCTGCTAAGTTGCGCATTTACACGCGATCTTGCGCTGGCATACGTTCTGCAGCCCGTGCGGGCAATTATCGGCCGACTGTACGTGGCCGCCGAGGAGGAACGATGCCGGGGAAGAGAAAGATCCAGGGACTCGCGGGAGCGGCCGGGTTTCTCTGCTCGGCAGAGGACGAGCTGGCCGCGGCCGGATATGTGCTGTGGAGCCGCGAATTGAGAGAGCTTATCGACATCATTACGGCTGAGCTCGGCTGGCTCGAGGATTCGGCCACCAGCATGCCGTTGGTGGGGCCAAAGAACTAGCACTTCGATTCGGGCTTCAAAGGGCGGGACGCGGAAGCGTCCCGCCTTTTTTGTGTGCAACGGTTGGGCGAAAAAAGAAGGGGCGCCGGCGTTAGCCGGCGCCCCGTTGTGCTTCTTGGGGACTGTCTAGTCCTGGCGGCCGCCTCGACGTCGCAGCGCAGCCCCGAGACCGATGAGCCCGCTACCGAGGAGCAGGATCGTTCCCGGCTCTGGGACCTGGGTCAGGTTCGCCGCGTAGTTGAGACCGAAGACGTCATTAGCGCGCTGAGCGGTCAGGAAATCGAACGTGTGAGTCCCGCCTCCAAGAGTCACCGAGAACGAGCCCTGGTTGACCGCGAGGCAGCCGATCGTCAAGTCCGAGCAGACCGTGTAGTTATTGTTGGTCGAGGAAGCTTCGGCCATCCTCAGAGCACCGTCGATGTACACCGAAGTTGAATCATCGGCGTGGACGAGCAACGTCCCGGTCCAGGTTCCCGGCGCGAGCGTGAAGGTCTCCCGGAAATCGATGACCGTATTGTTCGGCACCGAGGTGTTGGTTGTACCAGAGTTCGCGAAGGGTGACACCCACGATGTACCAGGCTCCGGGCCAGTCCACAGCGGGTTTTTCGTGATCGGAAGAGTCGTCGGGTTGAGCGGTCCCGGCGGGAGAAGTACGCCGCCAGTACCGGGAGCCTGGGTTGTCGGGGCGTTCGTCTCGACGCCGCCATCTGCGCCTGGAGAGGCCGCTG
>DAIQBJ010000269.1:0-3253 GCA_036781225.1 Gemmatimonadales bacterium
CTGTTCACTCACCTGCGCAACACTCGTCACAGGGTGATCACCGAAGCGGGGCAGCTTCGTGCTGACGACGTCCAGTGGCGCCAGCTCGAGCGGCGAAGCCTCGAGCGTGAAGTCGGCGGTCGTGGAATCGCCGCCGGTGAGTGAGACGACCGTTGCCTGAGGGCTGTAGCCAATCGCGGCAGCACGAACCCGCACCTGGCCCGCCGGCACCGCTGCCAGCCGGTAACGGCCGGTGATATCCGTCTGCGTGTACAGCGTGCTCCCGGCGACGCCGACCATCGCCCCGCGAATCGGCGCGCCCTGCGTGCTGCGCACGGTCCCGCGCAAGACGCCTTGCGCCACGACCTGCGCCGGTGCGAGCACCAGCAGCACGACGGCTAGCGCGCGGTACATGTGACGAAGTCGGTGGCGGGACGGAGGTGGTCGAAGTCGGCGACGAAGTCGATGCTGCCGGCAGCGCCACCGGTCGGCACGGTCACCCCACCAGGCTGTGTTGTGTCGGCGGGATTGCGGTAGTAACCGGCAACGCGCAGTAACGCCGTATCGGCCGGTGTCAGCGTGAGCGTTCCCACTTTCTTCCACACCGCCACCACCCACTCGTAGCCACGCGGCGCAAGCGCGACGCTGTATGCCGCGGCAGAGTCGGTGTACGGGACTGATCCAGGGATGACCGGTTGGCGGTTAGCGATCAGGTCGTTGCAGGTTTGCGGGAAGGTGGCGTAGGCGGCGACGAAGACATTGTCGGTGCTGTCGGGAATCGTGCCGCGGAAGTGAATCGTGCCGCAGACCCCCACGAGATCGGGCGCGCAAATCGGCTCCGGCTGGAGCCCCTTGTCGCATGCCGTTACGAAGCCCGCCACGATCACGGCGAGCCCGGCGCGGCGAACGGGTGTCTGGAGCATGGCGCAATTTGTTGCCGCCGTCCCACGCGTCAACTACGTTTCATTGCGCTATGCCACTGTACGAGTATCGCTGCACGAAGTGTGAAGCACACTTCGCCCGGACGGAATCGATGGCCGAGCACGGCTCGCGGCCGCCCGCATGCCCCAAGTGCTCGTCGCGCTCCGTGGAGCCCGTGCTTTCCCCATTTTTCGCGAAGACGATCCGCAAGAGCTGAGCGAGAAAGGGGAGGCTGTGTTCGAGAGCCTGCGGGACGCGTTCCGCGCTGCCCTGGATGCTGCCGCAGGTCCCGCCGATCTGCGCGCCCTCGCCCGCCAGATGCGTGAAGCGGTCGTCGACGCGAAAGTCGCCGTAACGGAAATTGAGGAAGCCATCGCCCGCACCGACCGCGAGCTCGGATTGGAGCGTCAACGGCTCGCGGACGCCGAACGGCGGGGCCGGCTGGCGGGGGAGATCCAGGATCAGGAGACGGTGACGGTCGCCGAGCGGTTCGCCGTCAAACACCGCGACCGGATCGCGGTCCTCGAGCGCAAGCTCGCCTCGCAGCGCGAGGAGCTCGCGCTCACCGAGCGCGAGTTGGCGGAGATGCAGGCGCAGCTCAAGAGCGCCGAGCGCGACCGGCCCACTGTCGAAGGGGATCGCCGCACCGAGGAGGCGTGGCGTGACGTGCAGCGCGGCGGCGGCGCGCGTCCCGGCATGGACCTCCAGGACGAGCTTCTCAAAGCAGACATGGATCGGGCCGCGCGCGAAGCAGCCGCGGCGCGGCAGCTCGAGGAGCTCAAGAAGAAGATGAGAAAGGAGTAGCACAGTGCTCCTGCTCGCCCTCCTTCAGAACCTCCAACAACCTCCACCACCTCCCCCCGCTGATTTCCTGAAACGCGCGCATACCTACAGCATCGTCGCATACGATTCCGTCACCGGCGATCTGGGCATTGCCGTGCAATCGAAATTCCCGAACGTCGGCGGCCTGGTGCCGTGGGCGCGCGCTGGCGTCGGCGCCGTGGCCACACAGTCGCTCAGCAACACCGATTACGGAGAGAAGGGACTCGAGCTGATCGCGCGCGGCGCGACGGCACCGGAGGCGATGCGGATCATCATGCGGGGCGATACGCGCCCCTCACAGCGGCAGGTGGGGATGGTGGACGCGCACGGCAATGCGGCGAGCTGGACGGGGGATTCGACCTTCGACTGGGCCGGGGGTCGCACTGGGGGGGGGGCTCGCGACGGTCAGAACGGTGGCAAAGGCCAGCTGATTGTCGGCCACGGTTACGCAGCGCAGGCCAACATCATGGTCTCGGACGCCACGGTGCGGAACATGGCGGAGACGTTCGAGCGGACGCGCGGCTCGCTCGCCGACCGCTTGCTGGCAGCGCTGGTCGCGGGGCAGGCGGGCGGCGGGGACCGGCGTGGCATGCAGTCCGCCGCGCTGCTGGTGGTCCGCGCCAATGCCGGTTACCTCGGCACCACCGACCGCTACATCGACATCCGCGTGTACGACGCTCCCGATCCGATCAAGGAGCTGCAGCGCCTCTACGCCTTGCACAAGCTGTATTTCTTCACGACTGACTCGGCGGATTTGCTGCCGATCACACCGGCATTGCAGAAAGAGTTGGAAGCCATCCTCGTGGTCGAGCCGGTGAATCAGCCGCAGAAGTGGCTGGCCGCCCCCCAGCCGTCGCTCAACGACACGTTCCTCACGGCGCTGGCGAACTTCATGTACTGGGAGAATTACGACGTGCGCGTGCGGATGGATGGCAAGATCGATCGGGTGGTCCTGGATGACATTCGCAAGAATAGAAAAAGCGGGCGGAGGTAGTCATGGATGTGAAACGTGGCCGCATGGTCTTCCTGGGGTACGGTAAGTACTGGCGGTCGGACCGCATCCTCGGCCTGATGCCGATAGAAGAAGGGCGCGGTCCGGGCCAGCGCACCAACGTCTTCATCGAAGGGCGGCCCGAACCGATCGTCGCGTCGCGCACAGAGCAAAGCATCCTGGAGGACATGGGTGCCACCGACGACAGTTTCCGGCTGGAGTCGCTGCGCGAGGCGACGCGCGAGCTGCTGGAAGCGTTTCACGAATTCTCACCGGTGCTGCGCCGGGCGCTTCAGAACGAGCATCATTTCGACGTCGAGAAATGGGAGGCGCGGCTCAGCACGCTGCTCAAGCCGGCCGAGCATCCCGATCCCGCACGACAGGACGATCTCTTCGACTGAAAGGGCGCGCACCCGCATGACGCAACCCGCCGTCATCTCGTCCAAAGCCGATCGGGGGTGGTTCGGACATCCCCGGGGTCTCTCGACGCTGTTCTTCACCGAGATGTGGGAGCGGTTCAGCTTCTACGGTCTCCGGGCG
>DAIQBJ010000270.1:0-3193 GCA_036781225.1 Gemmatimonadales bacterium
GCTGAACGCCGAGATGAAGTCGGCTCGTGTCAGGATTTTCGTCGGTGGCCTCTCCCCGGCCAGCAAGGCGCGTTCGCTACGGGCGCAACCCGCCGGCAAGGTGGTCGTCACCGACGGACCGTACATAGAGACCAAGGAACACATCGGCGGTTTTTGGGTCCTGGAAGTCACCGACCTGAACGAGGCATTGGCGTGGGGGCGAAAGGCCGCGGTCGCCTGCCGGGCGCCGGTCGAGGTCCGTCCGTTTAACTGACGGAGAACCCGTCCAGTGTTCGCGCGCTTCGTCTCTCAATAGGGGCATGCGTTAAGACGTTCACGGGTTGCATCCGCGAATCCTCATTTCTCGCGGTGAGGTAAACGCCGTCCCTTCGCGCAAGACGCTCACCCAAGGCGCGCGGCCCATCTTCCTTTCTGTTCGGGCATCCGCGACGCTCCAGCCCCAGCCGACACCTCATGCGATCAGCGATTCAAGAGAATGGAGACCTCGAAGATGAAACCAAATGACGCTAGCCGCACAGCCCTGATGATCGCCCGACAACGAGCGGCTCATCAGGTGCTCGATCATGGCTCAATCCTCAACGACCCATTTGCCATGAAGATTCTGCAGGAAGACGAAAAGGACGTTCTGCAATTCGCGAACGCCCACCCCTTGGCCAGCATCGGACGTCTCTTCACCACCGCACGAAGCCGGATTGCGGAAGAGGCATTGTCAGAAGCTGTCGACAGAGGGATTCGCCAAATCGTCATCCTTGGCGCCGGCCTCGACACGTTCGCTCTCCGGAGTCCTCATGGCGCACGACAGATCCGTATCTACGAGGTGGACCATCCGGCCACGCAGGCATGGAAACGCGAGCGATTGGCTGACGCTCAACTCGCATCTCCGCCGTGGCTCACGCTCGTGCCAGTCGATTTCGAACAGGACGATTTGGGGGAGACGCTGGCCGGCGCAGGCTTTCAGCAGAACTCGCCCGCGTTTTTCAGTTGGCTCGGCGTCGTCCCATATCTGACACGGGATGCGATCGGCAGGACTCTAGATTACCTCGCGTCAATCCAGAACTCGGAGGTCGTGTTCGACTACATGGAGGCTCCCCAGGCATTCTCAGAGGAGATGAGGGACTTGGTCACGAAGCGAACCGAACAGCTGGAGAAATTGGATGAACGTTGGGCCAGCCGTTTCGAGCCCGCTGGCATCGCCGCAGTTCTTCGCGCCCATGGGTTCTGTGACATCGAAGACATCAGCTTCGACGAGATCAGATCGAGGTTCGGCCACGCCGTTCAAGGGCTCGCGGCCGGACAGGCTGGTCTTCATGTTGTTCACGCCAAGCACTAGCCAAGCGCCGCACGCTCGAAGGGGCTCAGCGACGTGTGACCAACGGTACTGAGGCGGCGCTCGTTCGATAACATTGTAGTAACTATAAGTTTATTGTTACCATAATATCTATTCATGCGGCTGCAGGCTGAGATCATCGTCAGACGCGCGCCGGACGACGTCGCGGCATTCCTGGGAGACGTGCGCAACATCCCCTCGTGGGATCGCGGGGTGGCCGCCATCCGCACGGCGCCTGACGCAAAACCCGGTGTGGGCTTCGCGTTTGAAACCCTGGGGCATCCCGGCTCGTCTGCCGGCGCCGAAGACGGCCGCATGGGATACGAGGTCAGTGCGGTGGGCCCCGACGGAGCCATTGTGCGCCTGACCACCACGACGGGAAACGCCCGCTATTTCAAGGACGCGGCGTGGCACTTCCGGCTGGATCCTGTGCCCGAAGGCACGCGCGTCTCTTGTGCGGCGGTATTCACGTTACGCCTGCGCTACCTGTTCCTTGCGCCCGTCCTGTATCTGATGCGCCGGGCCATCAGGGACGATCTCGAACGCCTCCGGCGTGCGCTGGAGGCGGCCTGACGTGGCGCCCCTTCGAACGCCACCAGCCGAGACCCTGCGGGTGCGCAAGAAGCGCCAAACCCGGGAACGCATCGCGGCGGTGGCGGCGCGTCTCTTCAGGACGCACGGCTACGAGCGGGTCAGGATGCGCGACATCGCCAAGGCCGCGGATGTCGCCGAGCAAACGCTCTACAACTACTTCCCAACGAAAGAGCACCTCGTCTTCGATCGCGACCAGGAATTCGAGCAGCAACTCGTGAACGTCGTCCGCCAGCGCAGGCTGGGAACGACGATCGCCAGCGCCGTCAGGCGAGAGGCGACTCGATTCCTTGGAGAGCTCCTCGAGTCCATGGACAAACCGACGGGAATTCCGGCGTCGGCGGCGGTCGGTGCGCCGTTGCGCAGGGTGTGGCTCGAGCTGAACGCGCGCGCGGCCGATCGTGTCGCTGACGCGCTCAGAGAAGACGCTCACGAGCGTCACAGTCCCGCGGCCGCGGCAATCGCGGCGCGATCGATCGTGGCCGTGTTCGCGGTGACGCTAGAACAGGTGGGCGTGGGTGCTCTGGAAGGGAAATCTACTCGCTCGGTGCGTGGCGAGCTCGCCTCGACGATCGAGAGAGCGGCCGCTTCCGGCACTTTGGCGCTCGGCCATCGCCGTCGAAAGCGCCGATAGCCGGCGATGCCCTCGAGAGGAGAGAAATCCGTGAAGGTCAAATGCTTCGGATGTGATGCAGTGATCGGGGACGGCGACTCCGACGCCGTCGTCGAGGCTTTCGTCGCTCACGGGCAGAAGAGTCACACTTGGTCATACCCGGAGGAGGCGATTCGCAACTATGCCCGTAACTACGCCGAGGCGACCCAGCGGCTCACGGGCGGCACTCAACGACTGTCGGAGATCGGCGACATCACAGTGCATCCAGTGACCAAAGACCGCATCGACGACTGGCTCAGGTTCGCCGACCATGACGGCTTCGCCGGCAACCCCGATTGGGCCTCGTGCTATTGCCTCGAGCCGCATCTGCCGGCAACGCCCGAACATCCTGAGCGCGCATGGCGCGAGACACGAGCGACCATGGCCGATCGGTTTCGCGCCTGCACGACCTTCGGCTATCTCGCCTACGTGGACGGCCGGCCCGCTGGTTGGGTCAATGCCTCTCTACGCTCCGACTACGGGTTGTACCGCGATGTCGTTCCGAACGGGCCCGCACCGACATCCGTGATTGGTGTCTCGTGCTTCGTCGTCGCCCCACCGTTCCGACGTCACGGGATTGCGTCGGCGCTGCTCGACCGCGTGATCGCGGACCGCTCCGCCCG
>DAIQBJ010000271.1:0-3093 GCA_036781225.1 Gemmatimonadales bacterium
TAAGCCCGCGCTCCTGGCACAGCTGCTTGGCCTTCTCATTGGCTTCGTCCCAGATTGTGCCGTGTTGCACGACCTCGGCACCATAGGCGCGCGTCGCGTCCACCTTGGACTGTGTGGCATTGCTGGCCATCACTACGATCGCCTTCATCTTGTAGACGGCGGCGGCAATGGCGACGCCCTGCGCGTGATTCCCCGCTGAAGAGCAGATCACGCCGCGCCGCCGCTGCTCAGCGGTGAGATGACGGAACTTGTTCAGCGGTCCCCGGACTTTGTACGATCCGCCCTTCTGGAACATCTCCGCCTTGAGTCGAATGTCGAAGCCGGTGCGCTCACTCAGCAGCCGGGAGGTCAGCAATGGCGTGTGATAGGCGTGTCGGGAGACATGCTGTGCGGCTTCCTCGAATTCGGCGAGGGAAACGACCGGAGGCGATTCAACGTGGGAGGGCATGGGCAAAAGAAACGGTACTCTCAAACCAGGTCCCTTCGCTAGGCGCGGGGCACGCTCTTTGCTCCGCGCGCGTTCCGCGCGCTCCCGAAAAGCAGGTCCGGCGGCTGCCCACCCAATAGCAGGTCCCTCGCGCCTGCGGCGCTCGGGATGACATGCCTCGCGCTTCGTTCGGTGAAAAAGAGGGAAAGAAGGGAAGGTGTTCCGGCGCCAAAGCAAGCGAGGCGCGGTGGCGTGGTTAGCTGCCGCGCCCTGTTGCGTTCCGACGTTAGATTCCGCGTAAATGAGTCATGGGGGCGAAATGGATTGGTTACGGTCTGGCGGCGCGCGCGGCCCAGATTCGGGGATGGGCACTTTCAGGGTTACCCTCCACCTCGCGGGCGCCACTGGAGAGCGTTTCCAATTGATGGAGGCTCTGGTAGACACCGGCGCTTCATACACGTGGATCCCGCGGGACGCGCTGGAGGGACTCGGCGTGCAGCCCGATGAGAGCCGAGTCTTTGTGTTGGCGGACGGCCGGGAAGTGCGCTATCCCGTGGCCTGGGTCCGCGTTCGGCTCGACGAACGCACCCAGCCGACGCTCGTCGTGTGCGGTGACTCCGGCACTGAGCCGCTGCTCGGCGCGTTCACGCTCGAGGGGTTTGGACTCGGGGTCGATCCGGTGAATCGCCGATTGATCCCGGTCCCCGGACTCCTGAAAGCCGTTGCCTGATCGCGGATCAGGAACCGCGCATGCTCGGATGCTCAGGGAACGCGGTGCACCACGCGTCCCGAGTCGTTGAGGAACTCGAGCCGAGCGGTATCGAGGGAGTCCACGACCAGCCGGATCCGTTGCCGGCCGTGCGTGTCGTTGATGCCGAGTAGGGCGGTCTTGCCGCGCTCTCCCACGAACACGCGCTGAATTTCCCACTTGCCGGTGCGGAAGAAGCGCCGCCGCAGCGCCTGCATGGCGCTGTCCTGTTGTGCTCTGGGCAGCGCGAGGATCGAATCGCGGGCGAGATGCCATTCGAGCACCGCGTCGCGCACGAAGTGCGAAATCTGCAGGCCCGCGCTCCAGTTTTGCGGATCCTCGAGGTAGCGCAGCGCGACGACTTGATCGCTCTGGAAGCGGTCGAGGGAGAGCTGCCCGAACGCGGTGACCGCGCTGTCCTTGCGCTCGCTGTCGAAGACGAGGCCGCCCGATTCATCGCCCTGCGCGTTGTAGAACAAGAGTCCGCCGCCGCGCGGCTCGGTGGGATGTTCTTTGCCGCCGATCACGTTGCCGGGCAGGCGGTCGGCGTTGGCGATGACGACGACGTAGTTGCCGTTCGCGGCGCGCACATTGAGCCGCTCGACATCGAGCACCTTGAAGCGGCCCTGCTGGTTCGTCGCGACGAACGCGGCGGCGAGGAGGACGACGAGGCCGCACGCGCAGAGCGTGACTGCGGCGCGCAGCTGCCGGATTTGGCGTTCCAGCTTGGCGAGAGTGGCAGGATTGTCCATGGGACTCCCATTGGGGGATCGGGTTCGGATAATGTAGCGAGAGGCGTTGCAGGTTTAGCTGCGTAGTGCTGTGGCGGGCGCGAGGGTGCCGCGAGGCTGGCGAAGGGGTCGGGGCAGACGTAGACGCTTCACGGGCTGTCCTCGGCCCGTTCAGAACCAAGAGCGAGCCGGAGGCGGGTGAGAGGGGTTTGGACTCGGGGTCGATCCGGTGAATCGCCGACTGATCCCGGTCCCCGGACTACTCAAGTCTCTGGATCTTGGTCCCCGAGAGCGGAATCACGCCGCCGCTGATGTGTCCTGCGGAATCGACGGCGAGGTGAAGCGCGGCCGTGAGATCGCCTTGGGGAGTGACAAGCACCACCGAGTCGTCCCCGTTCCGAATGACCGTAAACACGTCGAGCGACGACTGCGCCCCTACCATCATGACGGGGACGCTCACGCTGTCGCCGCCGACAACGCGGGCGCGCCGCAGAATCTGCTCGAGAAAGGCCACCGACGTGCCCAGCACCGGCATGGTTCCCTTCGGCATGCCGATCCGCCGGGTCACCGGCCGCTGGTCTCGACTCGACGCGGGATGCAGCGTGAAATCCAGCACGGGGACCAGCCCGTCCGCGTTCGTGTGGATGCGAAATCGCACTGAGTCGCCCAAGCCCTCAACGATCACGCCCGTGATGGCCTGGTCGGTGCGTCCGAACGACTCGACCGTCGTGTCGGTATAGGTGATGCTCCGATACTGTCGGCCGGACTCGAGCTGCTTCTCAGGGTGCGAACATGCCGCGACGACAACGGCCGCCATGACGAGGGCCCTCATCGGAGCATGACCCCATGGCGCAGCAGCAGTCGTTGCACGAACTGCCTGCCGTTGTGGAGGTCCTCGCCGACGAACTGGAACTGATTCGACACCGAGTCGAGGTGGGCCTGGCAGGGCGATCTGGCTGCACATTGCTGGAACACCGCGCCCAGCGAGTCCAGAGCGTCTGCAACTCGCGTGAGGGCAGCGTTCAGCCCGGCGTGTGCTTCGGCGAGATCGGCCGGCGGAACGACGCGGGCGAAATGGACTGCATGTTTGCGCACGTCGCGGGCCGCGCGGGTCGCCGTGGATGCCGCTACCGTCATGCTGTCGTCGGGAATCTGGTTGCGGACCACCGTGAGCTGGAGCCGCGCAG
>DAIQBJ010000272.1:0-3054 GCA_036781225.1 Gemmatimonadales bacterium
AACGATCTCATTGCCGCCTACGCCGACCGGAGCATCCCGGTCGTGGACCTCATCAACGGAGTCAGCTCCCGAGCCGTCGCTGCGCGTGTGGGGGCAGACTTCTACGACATGGGACTGGCCGCCGGCGACTACCTCAAGGGATTGACGAGCAGGATCGACAAGCCCGTCCGCGTCGCATGGTTCCCGGGGCCGAAGGGAGCGGGGTGGGTGTCGGCGGGTGATCACGGCCTCCGTGACGCGGTGAAAGGGACGAACATTACGATCGTCGAAACGAGGTTCGGCGACACGGGCATCGACGAACAGACCGGACTGATCAATGCGACCCTCGACCGGCACAAAGACATCGACTACATCGTAGGCACGGCCGTCACCGCGGAGGCCGCGGTGCAGGTGCTGCGCGAGCGCAGGCTGTCGGAACGCATCAAGGTCATCGCCTATTACTTCGGGTCAGGAGTCCATCGCGGCATCCGGCGCCATGCGATCGTGGCGGCGCCGACCGATCAGCCGGCTCTCCAGACAAAGCTGGCAGTCGACGTGGTCGTGCGCATCCTGGAGAAAAAAGACTACCCCAAGCACCTCAGCGCGCCGGTGTTGCTGGTCGATGGCAGCAGCGTCACCCGATTCGATGTCAACTCCAGCCTGGCACCACCCGGCTTCCGCCGCATCTTCAGCACGACCAATTAAGCCGATATGGTTTGCGCTTCTGCGCAGCGCGATGTCGTGCGCGAGCAGCCCGGAACACGCTACCGGTGGGTCCTCGCCCTGTTCATCGTCGTCGGCGTCGCCGCATCGCTGTCGGTCAGCTACACGCTTTACCGGAGCGCCGCGCGCGAATGGATCGCAAGGTCGGAATCCGAAGCCCAGCGGCTGTCCGCCATGCTACTTGGCTGGATCGACGACAGCTACGCGCCGCTTTCCGGCTTGGCCGCATTGGTGGAGAGCTCTCGCACGACTGATCCGGCCGCATTCCTGAATGCCTTCGACGGCATGGAGTCACGGGCCACCGCCGTCCTACTCGGAGCGGTGGCGATGCTGGAGCGGGATGCCAAGGGTAGATGGGTGATAGCCATCTCGTCGGGAAATTTCGCGTTCCTCGAGCAGGATGCAGCGCACGCCTTCGTCGAGCTACAGCCGGTGATCGAAACGGCGCTGGCGCGCCGCAACCAGTTTGTGCTCGGCCCACCCGTACCCTCGGGGGACGGCACGCTCATGTCACCTGTGATGATCGCCCTGAGCAACGTCAAGACACCGACGCTGCTGGTCGGGGCGCTCGAGTACGAGACGTTGCAGAGCGCTCTGCTGGGGACGCCGATGCCAAAGGGCTTCTATCTAACGTTGAAAGGCAAGTTCACCGATGCGCCGGAGGTCCGCTCGATCATCCGGACCGAACCTGATCGGCCGCTAATGGAGGAGTTGGTGACCCGGGTGGCGACGGGGGGCGCCGATCTGGAGATCGTCTGGGGTGTGACGAAGGACTATGCGAACGGCCCCGACTATACGCTCGCAGCGATGACACTGGTCGGCGGCGTCGCGGCGACGGTGCTCATTGCGACGTTCATGGCCAGTCTCATCGAGCGCAACCGCGTGATCAACGCAGAAGTGCAGCTGGCGACGGCCGCGCTACGAGACAAGAATGTGGAGCTGGGCCGTGCCCACGCGCTCGTGAGGCATGCCTTCGGACGCTATGTATCCGAGGAAGTGGCCGAGAGCCTGCTGCGCGCGCCGGAGGCTCTCGATCTCGGCGGCGAGGAACGTGAAGCGAGCATTCTGCTATCCGACCTGCGCGGCTTCACGGCCATGGCCGCGCGCCTCAATCCGCACGAGGTCATCGAGGTGCTCAATCTCTACCTCGAGGCGATGGTCGATGTCATTGGCCGTCACCAGGGCACGATCGACGAGATCATCGGTGACGGCATCCTGGTGATCTTTGGCGCGCCGGTGGCCTGCCAGGATCATGCCGACAAGGCCGTGGCGTGCGGGCTGGCCATGCAACTCGCGATGACAGGAGTCAACCGGCGTCTCGTCGCCAACGGTGGCGCCGAGGTCGAGATGGGCATCGGAGTGCATACGGGGCGGGTAATCGTGGGGAACATCGGTTCGCTGCGCCGCACGAAATACGCGGCGGTGGGCGCGAACGTGAATCTGGTCGGGCGCATCCAATCCTTCACCACCGGCGGCCAGCTACTCATTTCCGAGGACACGCGTCGGAGCGTCAAGTCGCCGCTGAGGATCGACGGACAGTACGTGGTCGAACCGAAGGGCGTGTCGGGGACCCTGCAATTGTACGAGATCGGTGCTATCGGCGAGCCCTTTGGGCTGGCGCTGCCGTCGCGAGCCGTGCCGCCACGCGTGCTCTCCACGCCGCTGCGGATCCGATTCACGGTGCTAGAGGAGAAATTCGTCGGACGCACCGTGCATGAGGGACAACTGACGGCGCTGTCCACGCTCGCCGCGGTCATGCAGTCTGATCTGACGCCTATGGTCTTTAGCAACCTGCAGATCACTGTCGCCGTCACCCCGCTCGGTAATCCGCCAGGCGAGATCTACGGCAAGGCCGTCGAGTCGGTCGCGGGAACACCGGCGCAAGTGAAGATTCGGTTTTCGTCCGTGACGCCCGAGCTCAAGAGCTGGATGAGGACGCTCAGCGTGTGACGTCGGAGATCCAAAAGATCAGACACAGCTGAGGCTGTCTTATCTCCCTCGAGCGCGTCGGTCACGAAGCCCCGGCCGTACGCCCCCGAGACCAACGCACCCGGGAATCGCCGACAGCGGTCGGGCCGGTCCGTGCTCGGTGGCGTCCGGGCCGGCCGATCGTCGGGGTGGATCGCGTGCTGGCCGCGCCGGGCGTGGCGACGGTGCTCGCGCAGGAGCTGGCCGGTGCGCGGATCGAGCAGGCGGACGTGGCTGACGTTCCACTGCACGGCGACTTCCTTCCTGACCGAGCCAGCCGGGCGGCGCGCTGTAGTACCCGGCGTCGACCTCGGTGCAGTTATCGAGACGCACGGTGCGGCGGCCGAACTGGTAATAGCGAAACGGCTCCAGCGGCAGCGGGCG
>DAIQBJ010000273.1:0-2928 GCA_036781225.1 Gemmatimonadales bacterium
GTCCCCACCGGCTTGTTGTTGTTGGGCGCCTCGCGGGAATTCGCGCCCTTGTAGGGCTCGAACACGTGCTTCGGCAGGAGCGCGCCGGTGACGATCCAGTACGGCGTCGGCTGGGTGAAGGTGACCTTCACGGTGTGCGTATCGAGCCCCTCGATGCGCTTGACGTTGCGGAACACGCCGACCTGCGGCGAAGCCGTGGCCGGATCCGCTGCGTACTCCCAGTTGAAGACGACGTCGGCCGCAGTGAACGGCTTGCCGTCGTGCCACTGCACGTTGCGCTTGAGCCGCCAGGTAACGACGGTGCCGTCCTTGGAGACGCCGCCGTTCTGCACGCTGGGCACTTCGCGCGCGAGCACCGGCACCATGTTGCCCTCGAGATCGAATGACACCAGCGGCTCGTAGAACAGCGCGCTGGCGTTCCAGTCCTTCACGCCCAGCGCCAGCGCGGGATTGAGCGACGTCGGCGCGTCCCACCACAGAATCTTCAGCGGCCCGCCCCCGCCGCGCTTCGCCGGTGTGAACGGCGTCGGCTGCGCGTGTGCGACGCCGACGCCGTCTAACAACTGCCGGGCGAACGGCGCGGTCAGCCCCACTCCGACCAGCGTCCGTACGAACGCGCGCCGCGACAGGCGCCCGCGCTTCGCGTCGCTCAGCAGCTCTCGAATGTCGTGCTCGTTCATCGCGTCCTCCCGCGGGATTCTAGCCGCGCCCGGCGGGGATATCTTCCCTCTCCGGCCACAGCACCGACATCATCAGCGCTACGCCGATTCCTATGGATACTTCGATGAATCGATGAAGCGCGATCTGCCATGCGGAACCCGTCCGCGGCACCAAGACGATGATCGCCAGGGCGACGCCCGCGAACCGATATGCCGTAAGATCCAAGTGCATCAGGACGCGAACCACTCCAAGGATGAACAAGCTCGCCCCGAAGACGAGGGCGTGTGGCCCGAAATGGCTCGCCACGATCGCTCCGATGACCGCTCCAAGAAGCGTCCCGACAAAGCGCTGCCACGAGACGGCGAGTGCGGCCCCAAGCGAGGACTGCGTGATCACGATCGTGGTGATCGGTGCCCAGTACGCTTCGGGTAGCTTGAACAGCCGCGCAACGAGCAGCGAGGCGACACCCGCGACCGCCGTCCGCACGGAGTGCACGACAATCGGCCAGGTGACCCGCCGCTGAATACTCGACATCGCGTGGGCGGCACGACCAGAAAGACTTCGAGGTCCGCTTCGGTCGGTCATCACTCCATGACTTGGTCAGCCCGCAGCAGCAGCGACAGCGGGATGGCGAGGCCGGGCGTCTTTGCGGTTCGTCGGTTGAGCAACAACGCTGCGCCAGAGACGAACGCGCGCCCGTTCATGGTGGCCGCGATGCTAGTGCGCCACGAATCAGTGCGCACGCCTCATACCTTTTTTCCACTCACGTTTTCACGCAGCAGGCCGACGAGCGGGTTCGGCACAGGTGGCGCGATCCGCCGTAGGGTGTTGGTGTCATGGTGGTTAAACGCCGGCGTGCGGCCCCGGACAGCCAGATCAGTACGCGTCAGATAGGTCCAGCTGCCGTCAGCGTTGAATGTGATGTCGATGCGGTAATAGTCGGTGCGAAACGCTTCTTCGAGGAAGGTGGTCGAGCAAATTCCGAAACGTGTATCGCCCCGCCGCGCCTCCACTGTAATGCGCTCGTCGTCCGGCTTCGCCAGTCCGCCCGCCAACACCACTTGCCCACGCGGAATGCCGATGGTTTGCATGATCAGCCCGGTGGCCGGTTCCCACAGCCAATAGCCGACCTGATCGTGGAAGGTGATGGCTTCCTCGGGCGTGTTGATATGGATGTGGTAGCGCAGCCCGTAGAGTAGTTGGGGGCCGTTAGTCTGCGGATCAATCGGGTCCATACGAATATGTTCCCGGAAGACGCGCTGTTCGGGGCCTTCCGCCTTCGGGTTGACGTCTACCCCCTGGTCGGACTCCCACACCCCGGCTAAGCGACGCAACGGCCCTAGATTGGCGAGCGTATCTGGTGAGACATCGGGCTCAGCGAAAATGTCATCAGGGATGTTCGGCATCGGATCTCCCCATGCGTCAGCAGCAGTGATTGACTTGCACCACACGGTCGTACGGGCCCTCGACGTACGGCGACCGAGTGGCGGACGTGTATGATCGCATGCCGCAGGTCCTGGGTCGCGACGTGCGACCGCGCCGTGGTTACACTTCCGCGTCGGGTTTCGCGAACTCATACGCACTCCCGACGCACAAGAGAATGGCTGCGGACGCCCGCTGGAGTCCTGGGGAAAGTCGGGGATCACACGAGGAAAGCGCGAGGCGCCCCCGGAGGGGCGAGATCCGGGTCTGCCGTCATGCCTCCCGCCAGGCGCTCGCCTCGTCGAGCGTCTTGCGCGCCTCGGCGTCGAGCTGTAGCTCCACGCCAGCAACGAGCTCCTGGAGCTGCGTCTTCGAGGTCGCGCTGGCAATCGGCGCAGTGATGCCCGGCCGGTGCGCGAGCCAGGAGATCGCGACCTGCGTCGGCGTGACGCCCAGGCCGGCCGCGATCTTCTCAACCGCGGCCAGGATGGCGAAGCCTCGCTCGGTCATATAGGCCTTCTGCACGCCGGCCGCCCGCGCCGTCGACGGAAGCGTCTCGCCGCTGCGATACTTGCCGGAGAGGAAGCCGCTGCCGAGTGAGGAGTACGGGATGACCCCGACGTTCTGCTCGAGGCAGAGCGGCTCCAGCTCACGCTCGTACTCGTCGCGGAAGACCAGGTTGTACTTCGGCTGCAGGCATTCGTAGCGTGCACAGCCCTGCCGCTCGCTCTCCCACAGCGCCCGGGTCAGCCGGTAGGCGACGTAGTTGGACGCGCCGAGGTAGCGCACCTTGCCCTGGCGCACGAGGTCGTCGAAGGCGCGCAGCGTCTCGTCGAGCGGCGTCTC
>DAIQBJ010000274.1:0-2884 GCA_036781225.1 Gemmatimonadales bacterium
GCCAACATAATGAACGAGTGCTGCGCGGTGCAACGATGCAGGGCTAAGGTCGTTGAATTACATAGGCTTCCATCGCGTAGTACTCGGGCAGTCCCAGCCTGTCGGCCCGGGCGGCAGTCTCCAGGTTCCGGGCCTCGACGCGCTGCCAGAACTCGCGTTCGTCGTAGCCGGGGAACGGGGCCGTGTCCTTTTGCGACTGATGGCGGAAGATCGCGAGGATTTTCGCGTGCAGCTCGTCCTGTGACAGGGGCACGAGGACGTCCGCCTCGGTGAGCGACCACTCCTGCCAGGCGCCGCGATAGAGCCAGAGCTCCGGCCGTTGCGCCGCCTTGTAGCGCGCGAGCGCTTGCTCGATGGCCGCCTTGCACGTGCGGTGGGTGCCGTGCGGATCGGAAAGATCTCCGGCGACGAACACGAGATCGGGCCGCACGTCCTCGAACAGCAGCAGCACGATCGCGACGTCGTCGTCGGAGAGCGGGCGCTTGCGCACCTCCCCCGTCTGATAGAACGGCAGATCGAGGAACCGCGCGGCGCTCGGCGGAATCCCCACGGCCGCGAGCGCGGCGATCGCTTCGGATTCGCGAATGAATTTCTTGAGATCTTGCACCACGGGGATGTCGACGTCGCCCGGCGCCTTCTGCTCCATGCCGGTACTCGCCGTGGTGCGCGCGCGCTGGACCGCGGCGGCGTCGAGTCCGAGCGACGCGGCGGCCCGTTCGACGAAATCGAGGTGGCGCGTGACGTCGTGGTCGAACACGGCAATGTTGCCGCTCGTCATGTACGCCACGACGATCTGGTTTTCGTTTTCCCAGAGTTTGCGAAGAATGCCGCCCATCGAGATGACATCGTCGTCGGGATGAGGCGAGAAGACGAGGACGCGCTCGTGGGCCGGCAGCTTGGCGCGGCCGCGAATCTTGTCACGCAGCCGGTTGAACACCTGGCCGTTGATCGGCCCCGCCGACCCGGCGCGCGCGAGCAACGGGCTGAGATGGTTCTCCGCGTAATCGCGCGCCGACAGCTTGAGCACCGCCTTGCCGACCCGCTCAGCGAGCCAAACGACGGAGCGTTCGACCACGGCGGGACTCCACTCGACGCCTCCGCCCTCCAGCACCCACGGGGTCTTGATCCGCGTGAGGTCGGCGGCCGCCGCCAGGTCCAGATAGACGCTCACGCGGCCGTGGCGTTGGAGGAAGGTCGCGGCGACGTCGGGAGAGATGTCGCCCTCAACGGCGCGCGCCACGATACCGGCCTTATGCTCGCCCGTCGCCATCAACGCGATTTCCTTCGCGTCGAGAATCGTCGCGACACCCATGGTGATCGCTTCGCGCGGCACATTCTCCACGCCGAAGAAATCGGCGGCGGCATCCTTGCGCGTGAGTGTGTCGAGTGTGACGATGCGGGTCCGCGACGCCGCATCCGATCCCGGCTCGTTGAATCCGATGTGTCCTGTCTTGCCGATGCCGAGCAGCTGAAAGTCGATCCCCCCGGCGGCGCGAATCGCCTCGTCGTACGCCGCGCACGCTTCCACCACGCGCTCGCGGGGCGTTGTCCCGTCGGGGATGTGCACGTTCTGTTTGGCGATGTTGACGTGCGCGAAGAAGTTCTCCCACATGTAGCGGCGATAGCTGTGAGCGCTATCGGGCGCCATCGGGTAGTACTCGTCCAGATTGAACGTGACGACGCGCGAGAAATCGACATCGCCGGCCTGGTGGCGGCGGATCAGCTCCTCGTACACGCCGAGCGGCGTGCTGCCGGTGGCGAGCCCGAGGACGGCCCGGCCCTTGGCGCTGGTCTCGCGCTGGATGATCTCGACGATGCGGTCGGCGACCGCGACCGCGAGATCGCTGTGCTCGGGCAAGACGACGGTGCGAAGTCGCTCGCGCTCGCGCGAGCTCTCGATGGTGGGCGGTAGAACGCGACGCTCGGCAGCCTTCGCCATCTACACCTTCACTTCAATGGTTGCCCCGCGCTTATGGCGCACGTACAGAAACGCCATCGGCACGATCAACAAGCCGGCGGCGATGATCGTGAGGGCGAGCAGGACGGCCGAGAGGAGCACCGCCTGCTGGGAAGCCTTGGCGGCGTGGAATATGGCGGAGTCCTGCTTGGCGAGCAGCACCATCATCGCTTCGCGCGCTTCCTGAGCTTCGCGGCCACCCGTCGTGCTCGTACTGGTCAGCCCGAGCAGGACATTCTGCACGAGATCGCGCTCGTGCGAATCGTTCATGGAGTTGGCGAGCCCCGACAATTCCACGCGCAGCTCGCGGCCGATGCTGTCACGCTGGGCAATGGCCTCGGGCCGCCTGTAGCCGGCGTCGGTCCCCGTCGACATTTGACGCCACACCTCAAAGCCGGCGTTGTACTTGTGCAGGGTCTGGACGGTGATCGCGCCGTGGCTGGCGGTTGCCGCGGCGTCGCTGAGCGACACGATAAGCCACAGCCCGATGACGAGCGCGAGGGCCAACGTGACGGCGCTGATGGTCACGGCGATGCCCGGCCGAATGAACGTGTAGTCCTTCATCGCAATCGCGAAGGACGAGCGCCCGACTGAAGGGCGAGACGGAGTGGGTGGTGGGGTCGTCATGAGCCGTAGGCTACCGCTTGACGGCGTCGACGGCAACCCGCATCTCTAACGTGCGCCCCCGCCCATACTTGATCTTCCGAAAAGCTCTTGGTCACTCGATGGAGGAGAGGTTGGACGCAGGCGAAGTTCTGCGACAAGCGAGTGCAGTCATCGGCCGGCCGGTTACCCTGTGGGAGGTGACCGGTCCGCGTGAGGCCGTCCCCCGCGCGACGTCCACTGCCGGCGTACCTCCGCCATTCGATCTCGACACCACGCTGCGACGCTGGCATGTGCCCATTCCCGTGGGTTCGCTCTGGATTG
>DAIQBJ010000275.1:0-2840 GCA_036781225.1 Gemmatimonadales bacterium
CGATGCCCGTGAGCTATCGGCTGCGCATCGCCCGCGACAGCGCGTTGATCACACCGCTCATCGACACGATCGTGACGGTCGAGACGTTCGATTTGGGACAGGCGCTGAAACCCGGCTCCGTGTTCTGGCAGGTCGACGCGACCGCGGCGACGGGGGAGAAGGCGACGACAGGGATCGTAGGGCCGATTCCCGTCCCACCCTGGGCGACTCTCCTGACGCTCAACAATCCGGCCGGCTCCGTCACGAATTCAGCGGCACTCACGTTCACATGGCGCTCGCCGGGCGTGTCGTCCCCACCCGGCCCGTTGATGTATGACCTGGCGGTGCAGCGCGTCTCCACGGGACTCTATGACTTTAGCGTCGTCGGATTGCGCGACACGACATTCACCCTGACGCAGCCGCTCGAGCTGAATACCACGTATCGCTGGCACCTCGTGATTCATGCGGGGAACGACACCACGCTGGTGCGCAGTCAGGGAACGTTTCTCGTTACAGACGGTGGTTTGCCGACGGCGACGCTGCTGTATCAGAACTTTCCCAACCCCTTCCCCGCCGGCGGTCGCGACTCGACCTGCCTTTGGTTCGACGTCGCCACGGCAGGAACCGTCGAGCTCGATATCATCGATTTGCGCGGCAATCCGGTGCGTCGCTTCATACCCGGCAAAGACTTTCCCGCTATTCTGGACGCCGGCCGTTACGGGCGCGGTACGAGCGGCGGTGCCGGACTCTGTGACTCGCGGCTGATGTGGGATGGTCGAGCCGATGATGGCACCCTGTTGCCTGCGGGCGTTTATCTCGCCAAGCTCAAGGCACCCGGCTTGCTCGTGTTCAAGCGGATCGTCTTTCGCGGCAGATAAGGTGACGTGGGTGGAGGTCTAAATGGAATTGGTCACCGTTGGCACTGGTACTGTTGCACCTTCGGCGCGCCGCACCTGCCCCTGTCACTGGGTGGAGCGCGGGGATCTCCGTGTGCTGCTCGACTGCGGCGCCGGCTCACTCCATCGTCTGGCGGAATTCGGTCTGCCGTGGCATCAGGTGAGCCATGTCATCCTGTCGCACTTCCACCCCGACCACTGGGGCGAGCTGCCGATGCTCGTGTACGCCCTCAAGTACACCACCGAGCCGCCTCGCAAGGACCCGTTCGTCATTCTCGGGCCTCCCGGCGTCGTGCAGCTGCTGCGCACCCTGGCCGAGGGCTATGGCGATTGGCTGCTCGATCCCGGGTTCCCGATCGGCATCCTCGACGTCCGCGACGCCGAGCCCTTCCCGCTCAATGCCGACGTGAATCTCGAAACCTTCCCGGTGCCGCACACGACCGAGAGCGTGGCGCTCTCGCTCGAAGCGCCGGAGGGCCGTCTGGTGTACACCGGCGATACCGGGCCCAGCTCCGAGCTGGCGCGCTGGGCTGGGGGCTGCGACCTGCTGCTGGCTGAGTGCTCGTTGCCGGAATCGCGAGCGATGGACACACACCTCACGCCCGAGCAGGCCGGGGACCTGGCCAAGGAAGCGGAGGCGAAGCGCTTAGTCTTGACGCACTTCTATCCCCCGGTAGAAACTTCGGACCCGGCCAAGCTGGCCGGTAAGCGCTTTGGCGGCCCGGTTACCGCGGCGCGAGACGGCGACCGGTTCACTATTGGAGATGGGAGACGCTCGTAGTGCTGATCGTGATGCGGCATGGCGCGACACGCGAGGAAGTCGAGAAGGTCATCTCCGTCATCCAGGAGATGGGCTATCAGGCGCAGCCCATGCCTGGGGCCCAGCGCACGGCCGTCGGTCTCGTCGGCAACGACGGCCGCGTGGACGCGTCGCGCCTGGAGGGCCTGCCCGGAGTCCACGAAGTCATCCACGTCTCACAGCCGTACAAGCAGGTCAGCCGCGAGTGGAAAAACGAACCGACGATCGTGCGCCTGGCCGGTGGTGTCGCGTTCGGCGGTAACGAGGTCGTGGCGATCGCCGGTCCCTGCTCGGTCGAGAATGAGCGCCAGATCATCGATGCCGCGCGGCAAGTAAAAGATGCCGGTGCCGTGGTGTTGCGGGGCGGCGCCTGGAAGCCGCGCAGCTCTCCCTACTCGTTCCAGGGACTCGGCAAGCCGGGCCTGCGGTTGCTCGCGAAGGCGCGCGAGGAGACCGGGCTCCTGATTTGTACGGAAGCGATGGACGAAACCGGCCTCGGCTGGGTCGCCGAGTTGGCCGACATCGTGCAGATCGGAGCGCGCAACATGCAGAACTTCTCGCTCCTCAAGCTGGCGGGCCGCTGCGGCAAGCCCGTGCTGCTCAAGCGTGGGATCAGTGCCACCGTGCAGGAGTTGCTGCTGTCGGCAGAGTATCTGCTCGCCGAGGGCAATCACGACGTCATTCTGTGCGAGCGCGGCGTGCGGAGCTTCGACACCGCGACGCGCAACCTGTTCGATCTCACGGCGATCCCGGTCGTGCACAAGCTGTCACATCTGCCCATCATCGCCGATCCGTCGCACGGCACCGGTCTGCGCGACAAGGTGATTCCCATGGCGCGCGCCGCCGTCGCTGCGGGCGCCGATGGCATCATGGTGGAAGTGCACCCCAATCCCGAAGAGGCGCTGTCGGACGGCGCGCAGTCGTTGTTCCCCGATCAGTTCGCCCAGTTGATGCGTGAAGTACGGATAATCGCAGAAGCTATCGGGAGACGGGTTGCGGAACCCGCTGCGGTGAGCGCGTAAAATGGCGGGCCGGCGCCCTGACGGACTGGCGCGCGGAATGTTGGGCGCTGCGGCGTTGTTGTTCGCCGCCCGCCAGGACCCCGCCCCCGCCCCCGCCCCCGCCCCAATCCTCGATCGGGCGAGCGCGTCGTACGATACCGTCAA
>DAIQBJ010000276.1:0-2592 GCA_036781225.1 Gemmatimonadales bacterium
CGGGATAGTTCGACGCTTTGTCCGAGAGGCCGACCTTGGCGAGCATCGCCCGGGCTCGGTCTTCCGCCTCGGCGCGCCGAGCCTTCAGCACCGTTCTGGGAGCCTCGGCAACGTTGTGGAGTGCGGTGAGATGTGGAAAGAGCTCGAAGCTCTGGAACACCATCCCCATCCTGCGGCGGACCTCGCGTAACGCCCGCTCGTCGCGCGGCAGCTGCGCGCCCTCGAATTCGATCTCGCCGCCGTCGATCGTCTCCAACGCATTGGTGCATCGAAGAAGTGTCGACTTTCCCGAACCCGACGGACCGATGAGACACACCACTTCGCCGGCGTGCACGTCGAGATCGACGCCGGAGAGCGCCTCGAACGCTCCGTAGCGCTTCGCGACGCCTCGATAACGGATGATCTTGGCGCCGTTCTCCTTCGCGCGTCGGCTCATTCGGTCACCGCGTAGCGGCGCTGGATCCAGTCGACGAGCTTCGCCTGCGGATATCCCAGCAGCCAGTAGATCGCGGCCATCGCGGTGAGCATCTCGAGCACGCGAAACGTCTGGGCGCGAATCTGCATCGCCACGTACGCGAGCTCGGTGACCGCGATCACCGAGACGAGCGACGTGTCCTTGAACAGCGACACCCAGGTGCTCGCGAGTACCGGCAGGATCCGGCGTACGGCCTGCGGCAGCACGATTCGCCGCACGGCTTGCGCACGGCTCATCCCGAGCGCCATCGCCGCTTCGAGCTGGCCGCGCCGGATCGACCCGATGCCGGCGCGGAACGTCTCGGCGTTGTAGGCAGTGACGTTGAGCGCCAGCGCCGCGATGCCGGTCGCGAACGGCGATAGCCTCAAGTCCGTGGCGATCGGCAGGACGTAGAACGCCCAGTAGACGACGAGGATCAGCGGCAGGTTGCGGAAGAGCTCCACGTAGGCCGTCGCGATCGCGCGGAGCGGTGCCCACGCATACAGCCGTAAGCTGGCGACGACGATGCCGCACGGAACCGCGATCGCCATCGTTGTCACGGTCAGCAGCACGGTCGTGCCCGTGGCGACGGCGAGCGCGTCGCGGTGCGCACCGACTACGCTCCAGTCAAAATTCATGAGCGTCCGAGATGGGCGACGTGTCGATAGAGGCGATCCACGCCGCGCGTCACGGGAAAGAGAATCAGGAAATACGCGAGCATCGCGAAGCTATAGACCTCGATCGGCTGAAAGCTCTGGCCCGCGAGCGTTTCCGACTGCCGCATCAGCTCCGGTACGGCGATCACCGAGGCGATTGCCGTATCCTTGATGGTGACAGACAGGAGCGAACCGAATGCGGGCAGCATGCGCACCAGCGCCTGCGGCAGCACAATGCGCCTCAGGATCTGCGCCCGGGACATGCCGAGCGCGAGCGCGGCGCGTGTCTGTCCGGGCCGCACCGATTCGATGCCCGCGCGATAGATCTCGGCGGCGTACGCGGCGAGATGCACGGTGAGCCCGATCAGCGCCGCAGCAAAGGGCCGCATCGTGAGCCCGGTCAGGATCGGCAACGCGAAGAACGTCCAGACCAGAACGACGAGCACCGGCACCGCGCGCATCGAGTCGATGTAGAGCACGACCACGGGCTTCGCCCATCGGGGTCCGAAGAGTCGGGCCAGTGCCACGACGAAACCCAGAGCGAGACTCGCGGCGCCGGACGCAGCCGCGAGCGCGACGGTCACGCCGATGCCGTAGGCGAGGAAGCGCCAGTGGTCGGTGATGACGGAGAGGTCGAAAGTCATTCGCTATTTCATCGTATCGACCACCCTCGCCTCATCCGCCTTCAGCTCGGGCTCAATCTCCTTCTCCACCACCCGCGCCCATTGCAGGAATGCGGCCTGATTCTTGTCGATGGCCATGCCGACCGGCGCGCTCTTCTCGGTGCTGTTCTGGCAGTTGTTGTCCTTCGGCAACACGGCGAGCTGCGTGAGCTTGCGGCCCATCGCTACCCACGGTACGCGATTGATCGGCACCGCATCGGCGCGCTTCGCCATCACTTCCTCGACCGGAGCGACCCCCGATCCCGCGACGCCGCGGAGCTGCGCCTTGGGAAAGCGCTCCTTCACCCAGCCTTCTTCCCCCCCGCCTGTGTAGTACGCCACGGTGATGTCCGGCCGGTTGAGATCGTCAACGCTTTGCGCCTGCGCGAATTTCGGATTCGACTTGAGGCCGAACATGCACACGCTGGTACGCGAATAGATGATGAAATCGACGACTTTCAGCCGCTCCTGCGTCTCCGCAAGCGGCGTCACCGAGATGTCGACCTGATTCGAAGCGAGCACCGGCACTTTCGTCTCGTGGCTCACGGGGACCGGCTCCAGCCTGACGTCAAGCCGCTTGGCGTACTCCTTCGCCAGCATCCACGCCGGGCCGCTCCACGCTTCGCCCGATCCGCTGGTGTTTTCCACGAGCCACGGCGCGTTGGCCAGCACGCCGACGCGCAAGACGCCGGCCTTCCTGATCGCGTCGATGCGCGAACTCGCGCCGGGCGGCGGTACCGCGGGTGTCTGCGCCAGCGCTGCGCCTGCGAAGAATGCACCGGCGAGCGCCGCGGTCAACCGCTTCGTCGTCTTGGTCATG
>DAIQBJ010000277.1:0-2433 GCA_036781225.1 Gemmatimonadales bacterium
GCTGCTGAATCCCGGGGATCCGTTCGATCCAGCACGTGTGGAAGAAAGTGAGCGAATGCTGCGGACGCTGGGTGTATTCCGATTCGTGCGCGTCGACACGCTACGATCCGCCCCCGGCGACAGACTCGCCCTGCGTGCGGTGACGTCGGATGGGTGGAGCACAGAGCCACGGGCGAGCTTCTCGAGCGTGGGGGGCGACCAGACATGGCAACTGGGCTTCATCGAGCGCAATTTCCTCGGCACCGCGACGGAAGTGGCGCTGGTCTACGAGAAGAACCCCGACCGCCGGCGCCTTGATTTGGGATTCATCGATCCACATTTCTTCGGACGTCGCACCTTGCTGCAGACCAAGTACTCCCATCTGTCGGACGGGCAGCTGGGCGAATGGCTATTGGGCCTGCCGTTTCACGAGACTGCGGCGCCGCACTCCGTCATCACCTACGGGCAGGTCGCCGACGAGCGGGTGCTGAGCTATCGCGATGACTCATTGATCTTGACCCAGTGGCATCGCCTGCTGCGCGCCGGGGTGACGGGTGGGGTGGCGGTGGGTCCCAACAGCCACTCCTACCGCCGGCTGTGGGGCAGTTGGGAGTGGCGGCGTGAGGATTTTGCCGACAGCGGCACCACGCCGTTTCCCCATTCGGTATTCACGACGGTGCGCGCCGGAATCGATCTCGGCTCGGTGAGGTTTCGCGTGCTCGAGCACTTCAATTCCTACGCGCGGCGCGAAGACGTCGATCTATCGCCGAGCATCCGGCTGGCGGCCGTCATCGAGTCCGGCGTCGGGTATGACGCGCACGCCCAGGGTTCCGCGGTCTGGACGGGCGGCTTCGCGATGCTGCAGGCGGACGCAAACGGCGGGCTCGACTCGACACGGACTAGAGCAGGCGTGACAGTGGTGAGCCAGAATATCAACCGGCACACCCTGATTCTCCATGCCGAGGGAGGCCTGTTGACCAATCCCAAGCCGGGGCGCGAATTCGACCCCTGGCTCGAGCAGCGTAGCCCGCGCCTGTTCGGCATCCACAACTTCACCGGTACGCGCATGACGTGGTTTGTCTTGGAGGACCGGATTCTGGTGGCGGACAACGTTCTCGGCCTGTGGGCGGTGGGTCTCGCTCCCTTTGTGGATTATGGTGGCGCGTGGTATTCCGACGAGTCGCCGCGGCAGGGGGGAAACGCCGGGATGTCGCTGCGCTTCGGTCCCACGCGCGCGGTGCGCGGCGAAGCGGCCGAGCTCGCGTTCGGCTATCGCTTCGGGCAGGGCGTAAAGGGCAAGAGTTGGGGTGCCACACTCCGGAAGGGGTTTTCGTTCTGACAGGAGACGTCATGGAGCCGTCGCAGGAAATCTTCGAAGTCGTTCGAGCGGGAGACACCGGGCGGCTGCAGGTGTTGCTCGCGGCCGACCCGCGGCTCGCGACGGTGCGCAACGCGCGCGGTCATACGCCCGTGCTGATCGCGCAGTATCACCACAAACAGGAAGCCGTCGCGCTGCTGCTCGGCGTGCATCCCCCCCCTGAGCTCGACATCTTCGACGCCGCGTCCGTGGGCGACACGCGACGCGTCGCCGAGCTCCTCGACCGCGATCCGCAGCTGCTCGGCGCGCAGTCCGGTGACGGGTTTTCCCCGCTGGGACTGGCCGCCTTTTTCGGAAACGGCGAGACGGTCAAGTTGCTGCTGTCGCGCGGCGCGGATGCCAGAGAAGCGATCGGTCTGGCGGCTACGAAGGGGAATGTCGAAATCCTGAAGCTGCTCAAGGGGCAACCATGATGAGGAACGTCGACTGGATCGGCTGGCTGGCGACCGCCGTGTTTCTCGTTTCCTACTTCACCAGGCAGCCGCAATCGCTGCGGCGTGTGCAGGGCGTGGCCGCGGGACTCTGGGCGTTGTACGGCGTGTTGATCCACTCGGTCCCCGTCATCGTGGCGAACATTCTCGTCGCGAGCGTCGCGGTCGCGTCGTCGTTTCGCAAGACTAGGCCTTCCGTTTCTCCTCCATGAGCGCCATCGGGTTGTTGTCGGGATCGTGAAAGAACGTCATCCAGAGCTCGTAATCCGCCGTTTGATGCACGCGGTGTGGTTTGTCCACGAACGCGACGCCTTTCCCCGCCAGCATGCGATGCACGCTCTCGATGTCCTGCACCTTGAAGTAGAGGACCGAGCCGGGATGATCCTGCTCGGCGTTCTCGGGCGGTGACAGCATCAACCGGGTCGATCCCACCTGGAAGAACGCGAGTGATGGCGGGGCCTGGAACAACAGTGGCAGCCCCAACGTGTCGCGGTGGAATTTCACGGCGCGATCGATGTCGTGGACGACGTTGGTGACCTGGGCCAGCTCCATTGCTCCTCCCCGGGAATTTAGTTAGCTTTAGCTAAGTAATTATGCAGATCGCGAACCGTCAAGCCCCCCCCCGGCCTGCCGCCGCCGTGCGCG
>DAIQBJ010000278.1:0-2376 GCA_036781225.1 Gemmatimonadales bacterium
TCGTGTGGGTGCAGTGCCGCTATCGCGCGCGTGCCGTCCCCGGCACGATTGCTGCTCATGGCGACGGCCGCATCGCGCTGCGGCTCGCCGAGCCGGTTCGGGCGATCGCACCGGGGCAGTCAGGCGCGCTCTACGACGCCGGTGAACGCCTACTCGGCGGTGGAGTCATCGCCTAGCCTCACCCGGCGTGCGGGGGGTCACAGCGACCCCGGTCGCGGCGCGTGCAGAATTCCGTTCGTCCCCATTTTCCTTCTCTGGAGGCCGTATGCGGTTGCTCCTTGGTGGCAGCATCGCGCTCGCCGTACTCGCTGCCGCGTGCTCCGATAACTCCGTCGCTCCGAAGTCGCCTGCCAATCCTCAGGCCACGGCCGCGGAGCTTGCGGCTCTGGGCTCGGTGTTCAACGCGGCGCCGCTGCAAAGCCTGAGTTCGGTATCAGGATCGATCAGCCCCTCGGCGCCCGCGCCGCTTTCAGCGCTCGCGCTGGCCGCCTCCGCCAACCCGCTCCATCACTCGACCCGGCTGGAGCCTTATGCGCGCCGGATCGATGCGGCCAGCGTGTTCAGCCGGCTGCTCAAGCCGGAGATGAGTGTGAATGCCGTCGCGGCGCTATTCCCGGCCGCGTTCGTCGGCAAAACATTCGAGTGGAACTTCACCACGCTCCAATACGACACCACGGCGCGCACCGGAGCCCCCAGCAATGGCGTGCGGTTTATTCTCTATGCGATCGATCCGCTCACGGACCAGCCGGCGGGTCCAGCGCCTGGCACCGGAGTCGGCTACATCGATTTGAAGGACGAAAGCGGCAGTAGTCCGAAAGTGCACGTCATCGTGGCGGGCGTCGGCGGCACGCCGGTGTACGTCGATTACACCGTGACCCTGACCAGCCAGTCGACTTCGTCGGTCAAGATCACGACTGCCGGATACATCACCAATGGCGCGGGCTCCCCTGATTCGCTTCGCTTCAACGGCGCGATCTCGGCATCCGGCTCAACGACCAGCGTCAGCGTCACCGAAGACGTCTCGTTCGACGTCAATTCCCACGACATACACGTGCGCAACTGGCAGCGCGTCACCCTTACCCAGTCGGGGAACACGCTGGCGGTAAGCCTGCGTATCTCGTTCCGCTTCGAGCACGCGGGTGAAGTTGTCACCCTGGACGGCAGCCTCGATGCCACCAACGCCGGTGACGTCAGCGGTACGTTTACTGCGAAGGTGGACGGTGGGTTGTACGCAACCTGCAGCGTGACCGGTTCGTCGAACAGCTATACGCTCACCTGTCAGGGTGCCGACGCGGACGGCCTCAACGCCGACGACAACGCGGCCCTGGACGCACTGGGTCAAGCGGCCAGCGGCGTCACCACGATCTTCGAGGGAATCCTCGGTCCCGCGATCGGGGTCCTGGGCGCCTAAACAGGCTCGCAAGCGGCAGCAGTGCCCCCCGTCCGGCTCTGGCCGGACGGGGGGTTTTGTTTTATTACCTACCCGTGCTCTCTCGGGTGCTCGCGAACGCCGTCGTCGTCTTGCATGCGTTGTTCATCCTGTTCATTGTCGTTGGCGGCTTCCTCGCGTGGCGCTGGCACCGGGTCGCCCTGCCGCACGTGCCCTGCGCGGCGTGGGGCGTGCTGATCGAGTACAATGGCTGGATCTGCCCGCTCACGCCGCTGGAAAACTCGCTCCGGATGCGGGCGGGGCAGCAGGGTTACAGTGGCGGCTTTGTCGAGCATTATCTGTTGCCGGCGATTTACCCGGCCGGTCTCACGCCGCGGATTCAGGTGGTGCTCGGCAGCGCCGTGCTCGTGGTCAACGTTATCGCGTACGCCGTCCTCGTCCGCCGTCTGATGCGAGGCCTCTAATGCCCAACCGTCGTCACTTCCTCCAGTCGTTATTTGCCGCGAGCGCCTCCCTGGCCGCGCTCAAGAGCGACGCACTCGCGCGCATCACGCCAACCGTGCGCGGTCTGAACGGACGCACACCCGCAGACATCGCCCAGGACGAGGATTTCTGGCGCGCGATCCAGCAGGCGTTCGACATCGATCGCGGCATGGTCAATCTCAACAACGGCGGTGTGGCGCCGAGCCCGCGCGTCGTCAATGCCGCGTTTCAACGCTATCTGGCCGTCTCAAATCAGGCGCCGGCGATCACGATGTGGGCCTGGATCGAGCCGGAGATCGAGGCGGTGCGGCGCCGGCTCGCGGCCAGTTTCGGCTGTGATCCGGAGGAGATGGCGATCACCCGCAATGCGAGCGAAGCCCTCGAAATTGTGCAGCTCGGGATGCCGCTCGAGCGCGGCGACGAAGTGCTGACGACGACGCAGGACTATCCGCGCATGATCACGACGTGGAAGCAGCGCGAGCGGCGCGACGGTATCGTGCTCA
>DAIQBJ010000279.1:0-2243 GCA_036781225.1 Gemmatimonadales bacterium
GCCGCTCGAACAACTCGACCATCTCCCGCAACGGCGGGAGAGGTTCCACCTTCCACTCTGTTCGGAAACGCGTCGCGGCATCCAAACACGCGCTGAGTTCACTCGTCAGCGTCCAAACGATGCTGCGTGGTGCGCTCGACGAAACACTCATGGAGTTTCAGACAGACGGCACGTTCGCCAGGCTGCGCCGGGAATGGCTCGTGGTCGGGCGTTAGGCGGCACACCCGGACCGTTCATGCCCTTCTTCCGAAACCATATCTATCCTCGCCTTGTCGATTGGCTGGGGGATCCACCGCCCATTCAGCGTGTTCGGCGCATCATAATCCCTTGGGCTCAGGGAACCGTTCTCGAGATCGGCGTCGGTTCGGGCGCGAACTTCGTCTACTAAGATTCGTCAAAGGTCAGCAAGCTCTATGCGCTCGAACCCAACCCGGGCATGATTCGCCTGGCCCAAAGGGAGCGACGTCGCACGAGACTGAATATCGAGTTCCTAGACCACCCGGGGGAACGCATCCCATTGCACGATGACACCGTTGACACCGTGGTGAGCACGTTCACGTTGTGTACCATCCCAGGCATCGAGGATGCCATTCGGGGTCTGAGGCGCATCCTCCGGCCAGGCGGACGACTCATCTTCTTTGAGCTCGGGCTCGCCCCCGATCCGGCGGTGCAACGCTGGCAGAAGCGATTGGAGCCACTGCATCGGTGGCTGTTCCAAGGCTTATACCTGACACGGGACATTCCGTCTCTGATCCGGCAAGGAGGCTTTGAGATTGAGCAAGTCGAGGCGGGGTACCTTGCGGAATTCCCGAGATCGTCGTCCTACTGCTGGTGGGGTACCGCGAGGCATGATCACAGTCCGCTGCGCCATCCTTAGGCAGCCCGGCAAACCTCCCAAGCCCCACAGCGCTGCACCCTTGGACAGCTGCTGACGAGAATGACGAGCGGGATACTCGCCAGCACGGCGTACTTGAGCTCCCAGGCCACGTCAGGGTTTCTCATCAGAGGATCGAGCGGGGCGAATCAAGGCGATCGAGCCGAGACCGAGCATCCCGCAGAGCACAAAACCCGCTGTCAATCCAAACGCTTGCGAAAGCAGTCCGATGAGGAGTGGGCCGATCATGTCGCCAAACTCCTTGAAGGATCCTGCCAGCCCCATCGTCGCGCCAAGCTCGCCCGCCCGCGCGTGGCGACTGATCACCGCATCCGTGTTCGTCCAGACTGTCCCGACGCCCAAACCGGCTAACACGGTTGCGAGACCCAGCGGAACGCCGCTGACCAGCGGAACGAGGATGATGCCGAGACCCGCCGCTGCGAGGCCGACACGAATCGTCCACGCCGCACTGACGCGATCCGCGAGATACCCGGCGAACGGCTGGATGCCCAGGTAACTCGCCGTTGCAGCAGTCAGGATCATGCCGGTCACGACGGGTCCGCGCCCGAGTGCATACACCCGCACCGGCAGAAACCCGAACAGAATTCCCACGAAGAACATGTTTACCACGGTCACGAGGTACCAGGGCCGAAGCGTCGGCTCCTTGAAAGCGACCGCGAGACTCTTGAGTGAAAAACCGTCGTCATCGTCCGCGAGTGCGCCCGGCGTTCTGGTGGTGCGAGGCAGAAGCATCGCCAGCACCAGGGCTAGCCCACCGACGCCCGCGCTCACCAGAAATAGATTGGCAAAATTGCTCTTCCAAACGATTGCCGTCCCGACAATCGGGCTCACCACATAACCGGCGCCCTTGATCAGGTTATAGAGCCCATACGCCCGTCCACGTCGTTCGCTTTCGTAATAGGTCCCGACAAGTGCCAGTGAGACAGCGGAAAGTGCGGCGGCGCCCGCGCCCTGAAGGAAGCGCAGCACGATCAGTAGACGTGGATCGACGACGGGATAGAGCAGCGATGCCGCGATGAACAACGCGATGCCGGCGAGCATCGTCTGCTTCATGCCACGCCGATCGGCGAGCACTCCGAAAACCGGTTTGGCTACAATTTCTGCGAAGTCATAAGCGGCGATCAGCACGCCGATCAGCGCAACGCCAAAACCGACCTGCTTCGCATAGACCGGGAGGTTGACGGCGACGATGTGCGCGCCAAATGAAGTTACGAAGCCGACGAAGCCGAGGATAAGCGCGTACTCAAGTCGCAACCGCATAGCTCAATGTGTTCAGCAACTTATTGTTCGGCTGGAGAGGCGCCGGTCGGAATCGAACCGACGAATCGAGGTTTTGCAGACCTCTGCC